>CAXVWN010000397.1:0-12501 GCA_964263725.1 Spirosoma sp. | reverse complement strand
AAACTGGCTTTCCCTGATAACGCGCCGGAATTAGATACATCTCGGCTAGTAAACCCGCGATAGCGCCAACACTATAACAAAGCAAATCGCTCCACACGAATGTAAAGCCCAGCACCAGTCCGCCCAGACGCGTAGCCCGCACGCTATCAATCGAGGGAGCGTGATAGAGTTGCAGAATTTCAATGCTGAATGAGAACAGCAATGTCGCCAGCAGTATAATTCTGGCAGGCCATGTTTTAAAGGTAAACGCAAGACCGAAAAACACCATCAGTGCCCACAATACATCACCAACATAGATCTTAACAAACGATATTTCTCCAAAAAATCGTCTTGACGCTAACCCTATCAGCAGGACAACTATCGTGAGTAATCCGTAAATGACCCGGTTGCGGTTGATGGACGGCATTTTTCGACTCAGGTTGCGGGTATTTACACTAAGAAACAGCGAGATCCAGCACGATTTTAGTATGATGCCCCAAGCTGGCCGTTTCAATCGCCGACGCAAGGTTAACGAACGGCTCCCTTGCCGAGATGATACGTCCCGGCTGTATGAAACCGCTTTCAATCAGGCCAATAGTTCGTTGGAAATCAACGGGGTGCTGGTAAATGATCGATGTAATGAGGCTGACTCCCTGCCGGGTCATACCAAACTCGGTAATAGAACTCGGCTTGTCGGACAGGCCTGCAACAACCACATAAGCACCACGGGGAGCAGCTTCCACCGCCAGCGTGAGTGCCGGGGCCGCTCCTGCACATTCGAAGATGGTATGTACTCTCGCGTCTTTCCAACAAGTAGCGATCTGAGCGGTATCGGCATCCGCCGGAATGGGTATCGCCCCAAACGCCGACGCCAAATCTACCTTTTCCTGAACGCGGTCGTACGCCAATACAGTATAACCCATTCGCTGGGCCAAATGAGTAACCAATAGCCCGATAGCTCCCAACCCGATTACAGCTATGGTATCGCCCGGCCGGGCGGGAGACGAATACAGGGTATGCAAGGCCACAGCCGTTGGTTCAATAACGACGGCATCATCATCACGCATACTGTCGGGAAGTCGCCAGGCAAACTCCGAGGGAACCACCGCGTAGTCGGCAAAGCAACCCGTTTCCAGTACACCAATAATACGCTTGTTGGAACAGATATTACTGCGCCCCTGCCAGCAATAAGTGCAGTGACCACACGGGTAATTTGGCTCAATGACCACACGATCACCCAGTTGAAGTTGGCTCACGCCTTCACCAACTTTGTCGATGTAGCCTATGCCCTCGTGACCAATAATCAATGGAAATGCCAGATCGGGCCGGTGCCCCATATACAAGGACACATCCGAGCCGCAAATTCCTACTGATTTCATCTTAATCCGTACCTCACCGGGGCCAGGTTCGGGAACGGGTCGCTGCTGACATTCGATAAATCGGGGTGCGGTCAGAACACCAGCCTGCATATAGGATAACGTTTTACTCATTACGTTCTGATTTTCAAGCCACAGCGCTCAATTGTTCATTTTCTATTTCGACTGGTCGTAGAACGGGTAAGACCAAATGAATAACGATCAGACCAATCAGGTAAGAGCAGCTGGCAAAAATAAACATGGGCTTATACCCAAAGGATGCAACCACATAGCCAGTGGCTCCCGCAACAACCATACTGGTCATACCGCCCAGAAAGCCACCCATACCCGTAGCGGTAGCCACCGAGCCACTGGGAAAAAGCGTCGTGGACATGGCATACACATTGGTCGACCAGCCCTGATGGGCCGCCGTTGCCAACGCCAGTAAGGCGACTACGCCGGTGAAACTATGCACCGATGGGATCAGGTAAATAGGCGTAACGGCGAGTGCGCAGATAAGCATCGTCACTTTACGCGCCTTATTTTCAGTCCAGCCGTTTCTCATAAGCTGCGTAGCCAGCCAGCCGAAGAAAATGCTGCCTATATCTGACACAACGTAAATAATTAGAAACGGAATACCGAAATTCTTCAGATCCAGTTTTCGGTCGAGTTGGTTGTTCGTCATCATAAAGTCGGGCAACCAGGTGAGGTAAAAAAACCAGACCGGATCGGCGAAGATTTTACCAAAACAGAATGCCCAGGTTTGCCGATACCGACTCAACTGAAGCCACGAAAATCGGCTTTTCGGCCCAGCCGTGTCGGCCACATCCCGACCTTCGGTAATGTATTGATATTCCGTTTTTGAAAGCGCCCCGGTTTCTTTGGGATTTGAATAACTAACCCACCAGATAACGAGCATCAGCACCCCCAGCACCGCCGAAATCAGAAACGACGCCCGCCAGCCAAACTGCTGCATCAAAAAGGGAACCAGCAATGCCGTCGTGATAACGCCCATGTTAGAACCTGCATTTAAAATGCCGGTAGCGGTGGAGCGTTCCCGCTTGGGAAACCATTCGGCAATGGCTTTCATGGCCGATGGAAAATTGGCCGATTCACCCAGACCCAGCACAGCCCGGACCAGCGCAAATTGCCCAACCGTCGATATAAAGCCGGAAGCAATACTGGCGACACTCCATACAGCTATGCCGATGGAAAACCCTTTCTTGGTACCAACCCG
Source organism: Spirosoma sp. (assembly GCA_964263725.1). Classification (GTDB taxonomy): domain Bacteria; phylum Bacteroidota; class Bacteroidia; order Cytophagales; family Spirosomataceae; genus Spirosoma. Next base: position 9,930 of record CAXVWN010000397.1, on the reverse strand, counting down.
GTCAATTAACCAGCCAATCAGCAGGAAACCAATAGCATAGGCGGCTTTGAACGCTGAGTCGATCAAGCCCATCTGAATGCGAAATTGCTTCAGGTGCTCATCCGTCAGCAGAGTATCGGGAGATAAGCCCAGTAACGTTTTCTTGAAGACGGCGTCTGTCATAACAAATGACAGTGCCTGACGGTCTACGTAATTAATCGTCGTAGCCAGAAAAAGCAACGCAATAATTCTCCAACGGTAATTTTCGTGCATTAAGGAAGCATCTATTTTGAAAGAGCGGAATTCAGCCGAATTGGTTAACCAATTCGGCTATTAGGCAGTAAGCGTTTGCGGCTCATAACCTACCCTTTTCAGTTACTTCACTGCCTGCCAAACCTCCAAAGGCCGGTCTGTAGACATGACATCGGCTCCGTTTTTGGCGAAGGTTTTGTAAATCTGATCGCCTTTGGCAACCGCTTGTTTGTCTAAGTTGCCCAGTGTTCCAAGGATGCAGGCAATGCCTTTCTGGTGTAGAAATTGATACAATTCAGCATCGGGTTCTTTAACGCCAACGAACGCAACCATACGATTATCGGGAACGCCGAGTTCGCGCAGACGGTCGTATTCGGCATGGTTACGAATGGTAACCGAAATCATCAGCTTCGGGTCGAGCTTATTGAGTTTGGCGGCATCCTGAGCGTTGTATGTAATGACGGCGACATAATCACTGGCGCCCGTTTTGTGAATCATGTCTACCACTTTCGCAAATGATACATTACGTTTCACATCGAGGGTGAACGTTACTTTGTTTTTACCCCAGCGAAGCACTTCTTCCAGCGTCGGGATTTTATAGGGCGTCAGATTTCCCTGATTATCTTCTAATCGGTACTGCCCAAGTTCGGCGTAATTCCGGTCGATCAGCTTTCCGGTGCCGGTGGTTGTGCGGTCGAGGGTGGCGTCGTGCATCATCACCATGACGCTGTCTTTGGTCAGGTCAATATCACATTCAATGATAACGGGCAGATTTTTAGCCAGATACGTAAACGATTCGATGCAATTTTCGGGATATCCTTTCAGATCGCCCCCACCCCGGTGCGCCGAAATTTTTGCAACCTGATTGGGTTTGTAACTAAAGAAATCATACGCTTTGCCGGTCGAAACCTTCGTGTAGGTTTTGGGCGAACAGGTAATGAGGCCGACACTGAGGCCAAGTATACTAAGTTGTTTTAGAGTCATGTTGACTAGCGGCCAATTGGCTGTAAATACTGGAAAGCGGACGACGATCAGGAACCGTTCCGATAAACTGCGTTGTTGATAAAGAAAAAGAAGTTGGCCTTTAATTCCCTGTTTGCCGCCCAACTGCGCCGTAAAAATAGGGTAACTAAACATATCAACGTACTATGATTCCGTTTTCAATTCTGGATTTATCGCCTATCGTAGAAGGTAATTCAGCTACGCAGGCTTTACGCAATACATTAAATCTCGCCCAACACGCTGAGCAACTGGGTTATAATCGGTACTGGCTGGCCGAACATCATAACATGCCGGGCGTTGCCAGCGCGGCCACATCGGTCGTTATTGGTTACGTGGCCGGTGGCACAAAAACCATTCGGGTTGGGTCTGGGGGCATTATGCTACCGAATCATTCTCCGCTAGTAATTGCCGAACAATTTGGCACGCTGGAGTCACTTTATCCCGGTCGAATTGACCTCGGATTGGGTCGCGCACCCGGTTCTGATCAGGTAACGGCCCGTGCTTTACGTCGGGATGCGACGGGACCAGATACGTTCCCACAGGATGTTGTTGAACTACAGCATTATTTCCAACCCGACGAGTCGAATCAGTTTGTTCAGGCGATACCGGGTACGGGTCTGAATGTGCCCATCTGGATTCTGGGTTCCAGTTTATTCGGTGCTCAGTTGGCCGCCATGCTTGGCTTACCGTATGCCTTTGCTTCGCACTTTGCACCTGCCGAACTACTTCGCGCCTTGCAGGTTTACCGGACGCAGTTTAAACCGTCTGAACACCTGAAAGAACCCTATGCGATGGTGGCGGCTAATGTCATTGCCGCCGATACCGATGAGGAAGCACAGCGTTTGTTCACGTCGATGCAGCAACTATTTCTTTACATCCGGCGTGGGAAGTCTCGTCAAATGCAGCCTCCCGTTGATAATTTAGAAGAACTCTGGCCAGATAATGAGTTGGCTAGCATTGAGCCGATGCTTCGTTGTTCAGCCATTGGCTCGGTGGAAACGGTGCAGCGCGGATTGGCTAGTATTATTTCGCAAACAAAGGCTGATGAGTTAATTATTTCTGCGCCTATTTATGATCAACAGGCTCGCAAATATTCCCTCACACTCACCGCACAAGTACGCGACGCGCTAGCCGCCCAGCAAGTTGAACCAGTTGTTGTGTAGTTTGAAATGCCCCCAACCCCCTGAAGGGGGCTTAGTTCATGAGTGAGCAAAGCCCCCTTCAGGGGGTTGGGAGCATTTACGGCTAGCTAGCGTCGGAGTGGTGTCGGGTTCTCAAAACCGACACCACTCCGACAACTATTCATCTTAAAGAACTACGTTGACAATCCGTTTTGGTACAACAACGACTTTTTTAGGCGTTTTGCCCTCCATCCATTTTTGCACAACTTCATCGGCCAGCACCTCGCGCTCAATGTCGACAGGAGCGCGGTCGATGGCGAAACTGATCGTTGTGCGCACTTTTCCGTTGATTTGAATTGGATACTCGAACGTATCTTCAACCAGGTAGTTTGGGTTGAATTTGGGGAATGTTGCTTTCGAGATTGTACCCGGCTCGTTACCCAAAGCGGCCCAAAGTTCCTCGGTGATGTGGGGCGCATATGGCGACAACAGCAAGACTAAATCCTGCAATACAGCCCGTTTGTGACAATTCAGCGAAGCCAATTCGTTGACGCAGATCATGAATGAACTCACCGACGTATTGAACGAATAGCCTTCAATATCCTCTTCCGTCTTTTTAATTGTCTTGTGTAAGATTTTCAGTTCGGCGGGTGTAGGCTGCTCATCGGTTACGATCCACTGACTTTCTCCGTCGGCATTGTCTTTATAAAACAGCCGCCAGAACTTACGGATAAAGCGATACACACCGTCAATGCCGTTCGTATTCCAGGGTTTCGCCTGTTCGAGCGGCCCGAGGAACATTTCGTATAAACGCAGTACGTCAGCGCCGTATTTCTCAACAATCGTATCGGGATTGACGACATTGAATTTCGACTTCGACATTTTCTCAACTTCCGCCCCAACGATATAACGACCATCTGGCTCGGTAATAAACTTTGCATTTTCGGTTAAATCGGGCCGGGATTTTCTGAAGACATCAATGTCCAGCACATCGTTATCAACGATGTTAACATCAACATGCAACGGTGTTACGTCCTTGCCATCAATTTGGTTTAAAGAAACAAAAGTCGGAGGTGTTCCTTCAACCCCTGTTCCCTTTACCCGATACACAAAATTGCTTCTCCCCTGAATCATGCCCTGATTGATGAGCTTTTTGAACGGCTCATCCTGTGGCACATAGCCCCGGTCGTACAAGAATTTATTCCAGAAACGGCTATATAATAAGTGACCCGTTGCGTGTTCTGTACCGCCAATATAGAGGTCCACGTTCTGCCAGTAGTCAATGGATTCTTTACTCGCAAATTCGGTGTCGTTTTGCGGGTCCATGTACCGATACCAGTACCACGACGAACCCGCCCAGCCGGGCATGGTCGAGAGTTCGTACTCGTATCGGGAGCCGTTGCTATTTCCTTCGTATTTCCAGTTTTCAGCGCGGCCCAGCGGTGGCTCGCCGGTTTCGGTTGGCAAATATTTGTCAACGGCGGGCAACTCCAGCGGCAGATCCTTCTCGTCAATCAGGTACGGCAATTTACCCGTCGAACCGCCCTCCTTGAAATAAACGGGAACGGGTTCACCCCAGTAGCGTTGGCGACTAAACACGGCATCGCGCATACGAAAATTGATTTTCCCCTTGCCCAATTTCCGTTCCTCCAGCCAGGCAACCAGCGTTGCGGTGGCTTCTTTGTAGGTCAACCCATTGATGATGCCGGAGTTGATATAATGCCCTTCTTTGGTGTTATCTGCCTGTTGATCAACATCTTTCTGTCCATCCAGAATAGGAACGATGGGCAGATTAAAGTGCGTTGCGAAGTTCCAGTCACGCTGATCGCCCGAGGGAACGGCCATAACCGCGCCCGTACCGTACCCTGCCAAAACATAGTCGGCCAGGAAGATCGGCACCTGCTCATCATTGAATGGATTGACGCAATAGCTGCCTGTAAACACGCCCGAAACGGCTTTTGTATCGGCCATCCGGTCGCGTTCTGAGCGCAGTTTGGCCGCATTTATGTACGCGTCAACGGCTCCCTTTTGCTCGGGCGTTGTCAGTTCCGATACGAGTTCATGTTCGGGTGCCAGCACCATAAACGTAACGCCATAGATCGTATCGACGCGGGTCGTAAAAACTTCGATAAATCGGTTTTCGTCGGTCGCCAGTGGAAATTTAACCGAAGCGCCTATACTCTTTCCGATCCAGTTACGCTGCTGTTCTTTAATCGATTCGGTCCAGTCAATTGCGTCTAATCCTGTCAGCAAACGGTCGGCGTAGGCGGTGATGCGCATCATCCATTGCCGCATAAGTTTCTGCTCAACGGGGTAGCCGCCCCGTTCCGAAACGCCATCTTTAACCTCGTCATTGGCCAGCACCGTACCAAGAGCCGGGCACCAGTTCACAACGGCATTCGCCAGAAACGTAAGTCGGTATTGTAGGGTAATCTCATACGATTCCTCTGTCGACATGGCATTCCATTCGGCAGCCGTAAACGTAGAAACATCCTCATCGCACACGGCATTGACGTCGGTCGTACCGTTTGTGGCGAATTTTTCCAGCAGCGTATCAATGGGTTCCGCTTTATCGGTGTCCTTGTTGTACCACGAGCGGAACAACTCCATGAAAACCCACTGCGTCCACTTATAATACGACGGGTCGGAGGTGCGGACTTCGCGCGACCAGTCGTAACTAAAGCCAAGATTTTTTAATTGCTCGATGTAGCGAGTCAGGTTCTGTTCAGTCGTAACGGCCGGATGCTGACCCGTTTGGATGGCGTATTGTTCAGCCGGAAGCCCGAACGAATCGAAGCCCATTGGGTGTAATACGTTATAGCCCTTCAAGCGTTTGTAGCGCGCCACGATGTCCGACGCGATGTAACCCAGCGGGTGACCAACGTGCAAACCCGCCCCCGACGGATACGGAAACATATCGAGTACGTAGTACTTTGGTCGGGCGGTATTCTGCTCTGGTTTAAACGTGTTATTTTTGTCCCAAAACTGTTGCCAGTCTTTTTCAGTCTTAGCGTGATTGTAGTCGGCCATATGTGCTATAGAACGGACGAAGTGGCCCGTTCGGTTGAATCTTAAATTAGCCTTGCGGCTGAACGGATTATCAATCCATTCTACTTAAGTTGCAAAAATAGCCGTTTACCAAGACTTTTGCCTACTGCCCCTCTCGCTGAACGCACAAACTCCCGAATGAATCAAGTTCGTCCATCTACGTTACCGTCGATAAAAAACCGTCAATATGTAGCTAACTGGCTCTGGCCAATTGGTTTAGGATTGATACTAATGGCGTTAACGACGTGGGTCGTGGGCGACTTTCGCCATCCATTATCTGACGGGAACGATACGGACCAGTATGAATACGTTGGGTATTTTTTCGGTAAGAACCTCACCCTCTGGCCTTTTCCTCACCTTACGCTGATCAACACGCAAACATTTTATCCCTACGGCACCAATCAGGTTTTTTTAGACTGGGGTTTCGAGCGGGATTACTGGTATGCGTTCTGCCGGTGGCTGTTTGGCGGTCCGGGGCCGTACCTTCAATATTATTACGTGTACAGTTTGGTCGTTGCGGCCGTTGGTACGTTTATCCTGTTGCGGTCACGATTCGGCCTCAGAAAGTCATTCGTCGCCGGGTTGATTGTGTCCGTATTTAATTTCTACGCCCTCTGGAAGTTCCCCGTCCACATGAACGTTTGTGTCGGTCACTGGACGGTTCTATGCATCGTGGCCACCTACCGGCTCTTATTGGATGTTCTCGACCGCAAACCTGTTTCGCTTCCTTTTTTGCTGCTGTGGATAGGATTGCACATTCAAATATTGGGGCAGGAACTGGCCTACGTAGCTGGCTATGCCCTGACATTCACGACGTTAGCAATACCCGTGTTAGCGGTCGTTCTGTTCCGCCGTTTTCGGAAGGCAAACTGGTTTACCCTAATGGCCAACTATTGGCGGGAAGAGTTTATCCGGCAAAAGGCTGGGGTTTTGCTGGGATTGCTACTGATTGTCATCAGCCTGTATTTGTATTTACCACTCACATTGCAAGTTGCGTTTACGGCTTGGCAATTCGATTTTGGTGTTGTCCCCGAACTCCCCTCCTGGTCGCACCCGGCGCGGTTGTTGCTCCCACATTTACCCGGCATTGACAGTTACTCCATTCCGTATCAACAATGGCTGCACGATACATTCGAGAGCTACGGGCAAGGTAGTCCCGGCTTATATTTAGTCATTCTAGCGGCCCTTGGGTGGTGGCAAATCCGGCGTAGGATAGGGCTTTGGTTACCTGTTGTCCTGATGCTAATACTTTGTCTGCTGTACCATCCGGTGCTGTTTCCAACATTGAAACTCTTTCCCTGGTTTAGTTTTAATCGACACGGCGGACGAGCCAGTCTGATTTATCCGGTCTTACTAACACTGCTGGCGTTACCGATTCGGTGGCCCCATCGGTTATCAAGTCAGATAGGTTATGTGCTGGTGTTCGCGCTGATGATAATGGAATGGTACACAGGCTATTCCATGCGGTTATCAATGCCGGTCAATGTGGCATCAGATAATATTTTGCGTTACTGTGCGATTATTCGCCAACAACCCGGCGCGGCTGTACTCGACTGGCCGTTCTGCACCATTGGCGCGAATGGCGTCGGTGATAAAGACGGACTTTGCCCCTATTACACCCAGCAGAATGCGGTTTTTACATTCCGACGATTTTACGATAAAAGCGGAGTTGGCCAATATTTCGGGCGGCTCCACCCCGACCAGATTCAGCCTTTTCTGCGCGACGGCTGGCCACGGTTGCTTACTCCTGGCCGAGTCTTTACAGAAGCCGACTGGCAGTTTCTGGACACGTTCCTACGAAAAAATAACTTCGCGGGCATCAACTTATATCTCGATTTATTAACACCCAAACAGGTAACCCAATGTTACCGACGTTACGGTTCACCCATCACCGAAACCCGATTTCCGGCGGCTGGGCGCGTCGTGTTTATTACACTGAAAAGGCCAAGAAAAACGTTATAATGGACGTACGCAACGACCCGTTTGCTTTTAGCGTATAGCTAACTAGAAACAATCCCTCTGCCGATATATGGTGTGATTTTGTACGATTAATATTTTCCACTCGTAGTTTTCGTACATACCCATGCGACGTTTTTCCTCGTTCGCGACGCTCATCAACGTCGCTCTGATTAGCATTAGTTTATTCGGTTGCAAAACCGACAGTAGCATAGACGCAACCAGTATCTCAACCGACTGCTTAGTCAAAGCATCAACCACGAATGGGGTGGCCATTGCAGGTTCCTACATCGTTACTTATCAGCCTGCACAATCGCTCTCATCGGCTAATGCACGCGTTACTACTGAAGCGCTGGCCGAACATTTCCTTTCGGCTTATAAGGTTGCCAACTCACAGGCAGACGTGCTGGCAACCGGCGAGCAAACAAGTTTTCTGGCCCATTTAACCGAAGGTGAATCCGAAAAATTACGGCAGGACCCGTCAGTTTTACTCATTGAGCCCGACCGGATTATGGCCATGTGTAATTGCGTTGATGTAGCTACTTCCTCAAGTTTGACCTGGGATATTCAGCAAACGGGCTATGGCCGGGGCGATTTACAAACCACAAAAACGGCCTGGATTATTGATACGGGTATTGATCTCGATCACCCAGACCTGAATGTTGATGCCACTCGTAGCCGTTCATTTGTAAGCGGACAAACATCTGCCGATGATCAAAATGGGCACGGCACGCATGTAGCAGGCATTATTGGTGCTAAAAATAACAGCATCGGCATAACGGGCATTGCATCGGGCGCGACTTTAGTCGCGTTAAGAGTTCTGGACGAAGACGGTGAAGGACGCCTGTCGGGAATTATTCAGGCCGTCAACTATGTAACGCAAAACGGCAAAGTGGGGGACGTTGTCAATCTGAGTTTAGGGGGAGAAAGCACGTCAACAACACTCGATCAGGCCATACTAAAAGCCGCCAATGCGGGCATTTTGTTCGCTATTGCCGCCGGGAACGATGGCAAAAACGCCGATAATTACTCGCCATCACGCGTAACTCACGCCAATGTGTTTACGGTATCTGCTATGGACAGTAAAAACCAGTTCGCATCATTTTCCAACTTCGGAAGCAGCGTCGATGTCTGCGCGTATGGAGTTAGAATCAAGTCGACTTACAAAGACGGCACCTATGCCACCTTAAGCGGCACCTCTATGGCGGCTCCCCATGTAGCGGGTTTGTTGTTCATCCGTGGCAATAAATTACCTACGCATGGCACGGTGACGGGTGATACCGATGGAACGCCCGACCCAATGGCAGGAGAATAAATGAACTTATCGTTTTGTCAAATCGGGCGTTTGGCTAACCCTAACGCCCGATTTTTCGTTTATAAAGTAGATGAACAACCTTGACCGACTACGGCAACGATTCGATGCATTATCCCCGCAGACCGATGATGACTGGCTCCAGTTTGTACCCATTGTGGAGTCAGTCAATTACACAAAAAACGACTTTCTAATCCAGGCGGGTCAGGTTGAACACTACATTTACTATATCGCCGAGGGCATGGTTCGGCTCTTTTTGAATGATGATGGAAAAGACATTTCACTCGATTTTGTTTTTAGTAACGACTTCGTTTCGGCCTATTCATCTTTCCTGACTAAGCAACCGACTGCCTTTACGGTTCAAACTCTGACAGACGTACAGGCATTTCGATTTAGCCGCACGGGTTTGCTGAATTTATATGATCAGTCGCATAGAGCCGAGCGTATTGGAAGGCTAATTGCCGAGCAGGCCTTTCTGCGAAAAACCAGTCGCGAAGTCCAATTTCTGACCAGCACGGCTAAACAACGCTACGTTCAGTTGTTGGAACAGAATCCCGTTTTGGTGCAATCAATTTCTGTCCGGCACCTCGCTTCTTACCTAGGTATCGAACCAGAAAGTCTGAGCCGTATCCGGCGGGAAGTATAAGAAGGTATTTGCGTTAATCTTTTGTTATCCAAAATACGCTTTTCTGCCAGGATGTATTTGACAAAATCCTTGTTTAGCTTGGCTAAGCGCCGGTTTTGCCGAATACATCCTAACAAAAAATCGTGATTTTCTATCATCAAAACTTAACGCAAATACCTTCTAATTTCCTAACAAATGTTAGTGGATAGTCCCTAGCTCCGCCAGAACTTTGGCCTACAAATCAACTGTAACAAATGCTATGGCTTTCTTTCTGGGTTTATTCTCTATTGCCGCCCTGTTTTATGGAATTGGCTGGTTAACGCAAACACCGTATTTACTCGATACCCATCACGATGCGCTCCTATCTACTACCCTCATGTTCGTGATGATTGGCATGACGCACCTTCGCAAACCGGAGCAAATAGTTTATATGGTTCCGAAATTTATGCCCAATGCCCGGCTACTGGTATTGCTGTCGGGCATTGCTGAGTTGGTGCTTGCGCTTGGTTTATTGTTCGCAGAAACTCGCATCTGGTCTGACTGGGGGCTAACCATTTTACTGATTACCATCTTTCCGGCCAATATCAACGTTGCAATTAACAACCTTCCGGCACCGGGTGGCTTACCCGCTAAGC
>CAXVWN010000396.1:0-4747 GCA_964263725.1 Spirosoma sp. | reverse complement strand
GGGCTAACTGATTCAGATACGTTTTCAGCAGTTGACCATTCTGACTGGTCAACGCGCAGGCAAACGCATCCGGTAACCACCGATCGTTTGTTTCAGTAGCTTTTTCGAGCCGGGCCAGAATCATCTTTTGCACATCGGGCGATTTTACCGATTCGCCCGATAACGCCAGTATTGTATTCAACACAACCAGCGGTTCTTTGTCATTTAGCAGGTCGTATTTACGAACCAAGCTAGTTATTACGGGAGTCATTGGTAACACTTGCAGGGCTGTTTTACGAACACTTGCACAAGGGTTTTGTAGCGCTGTTTGAATGGCCTGAAATACATCGGTATTTTCTGGATTTGATAATTTTTCCACATCATCAAAAACCAATCCTTTCAATGTCCACATGGCATGGATTGCCGCCGGATTGTTGCCAATTTCATCCATCGATTGATCATTCACCAAGGCAATTAATTGCGGCACTACATCTCTATTTCCGCGTTCGATGAGCAACCGCTGGGCTGCCATTCGCCAAAACATATTTGTGTTTTTCAACGCGGCCACCAATTCAGCAGGTCGATCTTTGCTTAACGCCATTGGTGTGTAGACCGGGGCATTTTTGTAGCCAACCCGATAAATTCGACCGTGGGTGAAATCGCGGAGTGGGGTGTCATACGCATTCCCCGATCCATTGGTTGCACCCTTCGGCGTGGGATTGTGCTGAATGATGTAACTGTACCAGTCAACAACCCAAACAGCACCATCGGGGCCAACTTCGGAAAACACCGGCGCAAACCATTCATCGGCACCCGCCATAAGGTTGAAACCTTCCCCATCTTCAAAGTTGGTTCCGCTCTTCTGCATCACGTTTTGGTGCAGAATATGACCCGTTGGTTCGGCAACGAACGCGATGTTGTTCCAGTACTTTTTCGGGAAAGCGCGGGCAGTGTAAAAGTTATGTCCCGCTGCCGCCGTAAATCCACCAAACACGTCCACCTGCCGCACTTTTTCGGTAATGGGTTTCATATCCTTGTGGGTATCAGTGCTGCGGCTGCCATTTTCGCGGATGTGCGGGGCACCGTGAAAATACCGATTTGGAATAGCCATATACCAGCCGTGCGCGTTGTTGGCCGTCGATCCGAAAATATCACCTGTTTCGGTGAGACCCAACCCCCATGTATTATTAGATGTACTGGTTAAATATTCAAGTTGCGAACCATCTGGTTTAAATCGGAAAAAGCCCTGGCCAAACTTCACGCTATCGGCCCCAACTTTTCCTTTAAAGCCCGAATAACCGACGCTTCCCCAAATCCAGTTATCGAAACCATAATGTAAATTGCTCGGCCCCGCATGGGTGTCATACGTGCCAAAACCCGTGAAAACAATTTTCTTTACATCGGCTTTATCATCACCATTCGTGTCTTGCAAAAAGAGCATGTGCGGAGCCTGCGAAACGTACAATCCACCATTGCCAAAAGCTAGGCCCGTCGGAATACTCAGCCCTTCGGCGAAGTTGGTAAACTTATCTGCTTTGCCGTCCTTATCGGTGTCTTCGCAAATAACGATGTAGTCAGAACCGCCTTCGGGCTTGCGCTCGTTGGGATAATCTTTTGTAATCAATGCGTAGAGCCGTCCACGTTCATCCCAGGCCATCGCAATGGGGTGCATCACATTTGGTTCGTGGGCAAACAAATCGAGCGTGAAATCTACCGGCACCTGAATGTGCTTCATCGACTCTTCCGGCGAAAGCGGCTTTTGCTCCAACTGCGGACCGGGCCGTTTTTCGTAGTTCGGGAGCTTGGCTTCGTTATAGGCGAACGGTTGCGGTTTTAAATCGTCGTGGAGCTTTTTAACGTTATCGCCAACGGCCCATAAAATACCACGCTCCAAAAGTTGCTGAAATCCGGGTTGGCTCCATGTCCGTTCGTCGTGACCATAAGCCGTGTAGAACACGCGGCCTTTGCCATATTGTCGTGTCCAGGTATAAGGTTCTTCCTTAGCTCCGGGTCGGTTGGCGGCTGCCATGTCTGCCGTCTGGTCCGCTTTGATATCCCGAACCGCCAGCACGTTATTATCGGCTTGTAAGTGACTATGAAGATAGGTTTCATCGTACGCTTTAAAGCTTGGTAACCCGGCAATAATTGGGTTATTGGGTTGCGTAAAATGCGTCTGAATGGTGTCCATCCGATGCCGCCAGAACTGCCCGCCAACTACCTTATCAACATATTCGGTGGAGTTGCGAAAGCAATAGGACGCACAATGAACCGGAATCAGCCCCTTTCCCGACGATACAAAGTCCAGCAAGGCTTTCTCCTGCGGCTTCCCGATACTGTCCCAGTTGGCAAAAATCAGCAACCCGTCATATTTGTTCAGGTTCTCTGCATTAAGGTCTTCCAGTTTGTCGGTATAGGTGAAGTTGATACCCTTATCGCCTAATGCGGCCATTATTTCCGGCACCCGTTCGATGGGTCGGTGATGGCCGTTATCGCCCAGAAACAGGATTTCTGTCCGGCGCGGCTTTACGGCTTCTTGCCGAACCGTGGTTTGTGTTGCCGATTGACGAGCACACTGGGCAAGAACGATGATTACCCCAATTGCTGTGAATATCTTTTTCATAGTGTCTGTTGTAAACGACCGTTATAGACGGTTTTACACATTAAAATCAGGCAACTTAATTAATTTCCCACCTTGCAAAGCTGACTCGTGCGCCAGAATACCCACGCTTGTCCAATTGGCCGATTGAGCCGCATTCGGGAAAGGATCACGGTTTTCGATAATAGCCGATACAAATTCATGCACCATGTGCGGGTGTGAGCCGCCATGACCACCGCCCTGCGTGAAGGAGAGGTGTTGTTGCTCATCGGCATCATACACTCCTTTGGTTGTAAATCCCGAAATTTCAGTGGGTAATAAGTGACCATAATCAGGCACCGTCACTTTTTCGGGGATTTCAGGTTCTGGTTTTTTTGCCGTATGAATGATGGGCTGCTCATCCTCAACCAACTGCCATTCAAATGATTTTTTATCACCGTACACCTCAAAACTTTCGCGGTATTGCCGGGCCACATCGAACAGTGACCGATAAACATAAGCGGCTAAGTCGCTGTCTTTGAATTTGATATGCGCCGATTCAACGGCAAACGGCGAGTTGTGTATCTTGGCCAACTCTTCCCGAATGGTACCCGATCCAAAGCAGGACACATAATCGGCTTCGAGTTTGAGTAAACCGGCTACCGGCCCAACGCAGTGCGTTGCGTAATGCATAGGCGGCAAACCCGGCCAATAATCTGGCCAGCCGTCCATATCCTGCTGGTGACTGGCTTTAAGAAACTGAACTTTACCCAACTGACCGGTTTCGTATAACTCTTTGACAAAAAGGAATTCGCGGCTATACACCACCGTTTCCATCATCATGTACTTTTTGCCTGATTCCTTACAAGCTTTCACAATAGCCAGGCATTCCTCAACGGTTGTTGCCATTGGCACCGTGCAAGCCACATGTTTACCCGCGCGCAGGGCTTTCAGGCTTTGCTCGGCATGGTTAGGAATTGGGGAGTTGATATGAACAGCGTCAATGGCCGGATCAGCCAGTAGATCATCGTAACTGCTATAGCGTTTTTCAATGCCATACGCATCGCCGATTTCGTTCAGCTTTTCGACGTTACGCTGGCAAATGGCATACATCGTTGTATTTGGATGCCGTTGGTAAATCGGGATAAATTCGGACCCAAATCCGAGGCCAACAATGGCGATATTTATTTTTTGCATAGTCGGTAACACCGGGTTGAAACCCAGTTCAAATAATTGATTGTAATTTTTGCAGCGTGCGGTCGGCCACTGCCGTTTCAACCCGGCGTTACTGGATTAGTAGCCAACTGCTGCTGTATAAATTTCAGTCCATCAACGGCCAATTGTTCAGGCGAGTCGAACATGGGCCGGAAAATATGTGTGGCGGCTGCCAGTTCGGGTGGATTTGGGCCAAATGCTTCAATGGCAATCGGACCTTCGTAATTAATTTCATCTAACACACTAAACACTTCCTCGAAATTGATATGTCCCTTTCCGGGCGTGGAGCGGTCGTTTTCCGAAATCTGAACATGAGCCAGATACGGGGCACATTTACGTAAGGCATCGCCAATGTTTTTCTCCTCCATGTTAGCGTGGAAGGTATCGAAGGCAGCCCGGCAGTTTGGATGATTGACGGCTTCGACATAACGCACCAGATCATCCACGCAAGTGAGTAAATAGATCTCGAACCGATTGAGATATTCTATAGCCAGCGTAACACCCTGAGTCTGGGCGTATTCGGCGACCTCACGCATACCCGTCACCGACCAGTTCCATTCTTCAGTTGTTGCCGGTTTGCCTGTAAACGTCTTGAAACCGGCATACATTGGTCCCATTAGAATAGAAGACCCAACCGCTCGCGAACAGTCGATCACTTGTTTCAGGTAGTCAATACTTGCCTGACGTACAGCAGAATCGGGGCTAATAAGGCTGTATTCTGGCCCGCAGATTGTACAAGTCTGCACCTCCAGACCCAATACGCTGAGTTGATGACCAATGCGCTGCCACTTGTCAAGATTGACATTACTGACAGGTACTTCGACAAAGTCAAAACCGCTCGTTTTCAGGAAATCTAATGTGTCAGCCAAGTCTTCGTCCATCGACATCGTCCAGACGAACATATTCATTCCTATCTTATTCATATTAAGTCCATAAAAAATTAAACAAATATAATTAGTAGCTAATTTTGTATGTTGG
>CAXVWN010000395.1:0-8772 GCA_964263725.1 Spirosoma sp. | reverse complement strand
ATCCTGTAATCCTGTCAAAAAAACCTTTACTACCTATGAAAAAAACGATCTTACTCAGCGTATTCATCCTCGCCCACACCCTGGCATTCGCGCAAAATCCTGCCGTCTGGAACGGCAAAAAATGTGCCGTGGTCCTCACCTACGACGATGCCTTAGCCGTGCATCTGGACAATGTCATTCCGGTTCTGGATTCATTAGGAATGAAAGGAACGTTCTATTTATCAGGCTATTTCCCCGGCTTTGCCAACAATATACCCCGATGGAAATCAGCCGCGGTTAACGGGCATGAGTTAGCCAACCATACGCTTTTTCATCCATGCATAGGCAATACGCCAGGACGCGAGTGGGTAAATCCCGCTAACGATCTAAGTAAGTACACCGTAAGGCGAATGACGGATGAAATGAAAATGACTAATATCCTTCTCAAAACCCTCGATGGCCAAACGGCCCGGACCTTTGCCTATCCTTGTGGCGACACCAAAATTGGCGATGTTGATTATTACAAAACCGTAGAAGGGGATTTCGTGGCCGCACGAGGCACAACGAGCGAGATGAAAAAAATTACTGAAATCAACTTTAATGATATTGGTTCGTATGCGATCAACGGGCAATCGGGGGAGCAGTTGATTGAGTTAGTAAAAAAGGCGCAGGCGAGCAATTCGCTGCTTGTCTTTTTGTTTCACGGTGTTGGCGGTGGGCACTCGCTGAATGTTGCCCTGGCCGAGCATAACAAGCTAATACGGTATCTAAAGCAGAATGCAGCCGATATTTGGGTAGCACCTCTTATTGATGTGGCTCAATACGCAAAGGCCCACCAATCGAAACAGAAATAGGTTCAGACATGAAAAATAAGCTACTGTTGCTGCTGCTTACATTCATCGGTCTGGCTTCACAAAGCACTGCCCAGCGCGTGTTCATTCATCAAGCAAATCCTACTTTACAAAGTAAGTACGCGGTTAAACAGCTTACGAAAACGCTTATCATTCGAAAATACACGGTCGGAACCGACGCAAAAAAAACAGATTATACGATAAAACTGGCACCTGATAATAAGCAACTAGGTAGCGAAGCCTATTCCATTGATTGGCAGGGAAAACAGCTTACCATTACTGGTGGCGATGCCAGAGGGCTTATTTACGGCAGTCTTTCGCTGGTTGAAGAACTACAAAATGGCGCTTCGTTGCAAACCGTCATAGCGCGAGCCGAAAAGCCTCATTTACCGCTCCGCGCTATTAAGTTCGATTTGCCCTGGGACACGTATCGGCATAGCGACGCGCTCGATTTACATTACGAAACTTGTCGGGATACCCTCTACTGGAAAGCATTTCTGGACATGATGGTCGCCAATCGCTTCAACGCGTTGAGCCTGTGGAATCTGCATCCGTATACGTTTATGATCAGACCCACGAACTTCCCGGCGGCTACGCCCTTCAACGACAAGCAGTTGAGCGAATGGCAATCGCTGTTTCATGCGATTTTTCGGATGGCCAACGAGCGGGCGATTGACACGTATTTAGTTCCGTTTAACATTTTCACCAGCCCCGAATTTTCAAAAGCCTACAACGTAAATCCAAAACTAAATAACCTCGACCATTTTCACTTTATCGACGGTGATACATCTGCCATCGTTAAGCGCTACACGCGGGAGTGCGTTACGCAGGTGCTTCAGGAGTATCCCGAACTGACCGGATTTGGACTGACGCTGGGCGAAGCTATGGGCGGCATGAGTCCGCAACAACGCGAAGACTGGATGAAGGCAACCATCATTGACGGAATGCGGTTGGCTGGCCGGAAAACCAAACTTATTCACCGAATTCCGTTTTCAAGTACAACAGGTTCGTTGGGCATTACCAGCATCGACACTGAAAAATTAACCCGGAAGTCCATCGAAAGTGAAGGCAACCTGGACTTTATTGAAGGGCCAATCTGGGCGGATTTAAAATACAATTGGTCGCATGCACACTCCACGCCCACACTGGTAAAAGTACACGGCGGTAAGTTATTCGATACATACTTTAAACCCGATCCAACAGCCTACAAAATTAGCTGGACGGTCCGAAACGAAGATTTTTTCTGCCTGCGCTGGGGCGCTCCTGATTTCGTTCGAGCGCACATTGCCGCCAACAACCAGTCGTATGTTGGTGGTTATTTTCTGGGTTCAGAAACCTACATCCCGGCAAAAGACTACTTTACAACACCCGGCGGGCCAGTTGATTGGAAATATGCTTTTGAACGACAATGGCTATTTTACAAGCTGTGGGGCCGTTTGCTATATAATCCCGCTACACCAGACGCCGTTTTCAAGGCCGAATTTATTCGTCGATATGGTGCTCCGGCAGCCCCTTTACTGGAAGCGTATGCATTGGCTTCCTCAACGCCTTTACGGCTAGCGTCGGCTTTTGATTTTACCTGGGATTTTTCGCTCTACAGTGAAGGAATGATGGCGTTTGATGCGCAGAAAAACGTCTCCTACATTTCTGTCAATCAGCAGATCACGCAACCAACGCTTGATCCAAATTACATATCGGTTAGCGATTATGTGAAGATGATGGGGACAGGTAGCTCGTTTGGGCCAGAAAAAATTACGCCACCCATTCTAGCCAGGATGTTGGAGCAAGATTGCCAAAAGGCTCTGCAACTGGTACGCTCGGTTAACGTATCGACCAATCGTTCGCTGCTTTACGAAGTTGCCGATGTGCAGATATGGGCCAATTTGGGACTGCATCTGGCTGAGAAAATAAAGGCCGCCGTAGCGTTACAAACTTACCGCACGACAGGCCAGGAAGCTCAAAAACAGGCTGCTATCCAGCATCTGAAAGCAACCCTCCGCTATTGGGATACCGTGATCGCGATCACCCGTCCATTGTACAACGATATGCCGCTGGTGCATCTGACAGAACAGAAAGGCCATACCTGGGCAGAAAACAACAAACTCCGCTTTCACTGGGATAAGCTTCGGCCCGACGTAGTAAAGGATATTGAGATAGCCGAAAAAGCACAGCCTGTTGCTGGGAAGTGATAGATAACGTGAGTCAATGTGAGCGCGAGCTGGGCGCGAAGGGTACTAGTGATTTAGATAGTATTCTATTCTTCTATGACAAACCCGAATCCTTTTCGTGTATGAATCAATTTTGTATCGAAGTCCTTGTCAATTTTTTTCCGCAGCGAGTTGATATATACGTTGAGTAAGTTAGCACTCGCAGTAACGGGCATTTCCCATATATTTTGCGAAATTTCCTCGTGGCTAAGCACCGTTCCTTTATTTCGCAAGAAATACTCCAGTATAGCAAACTCGCGTGGTGTTAAACTGATCTGTTTATTACCAGCTCGGTTTACGGTCTTTTTCCGTAAATCAAGCGTTAAGTCGGCCACCGTTAGCTGAGTAGACTCACCAAAGCCGGGTTCATAGGCCTGATAGCTACGCTTTATACTAGCCTTAATCCGGACCAGCAGTTCACTAAAATCAACCGGTTTAACGATGTAATCATCTGATCCAGCGTCAAACCCCGCCAGTTTATTTTCAATCGTTCCCTGTGTTGTAAGGATAATGATAGGAATTTGGGTATTATGGGTTCGGATCTCGCGGCAAAGTTCATAACCACTTACATCGGGCAAACTAATTTCCAATATGACCAGGTTGATTCCACCAAACTCGACCAGCCTACGAGCAGTTGCCCCATCCAGCGCTACAGAAACTTTAAAGCCATACTCCTTTAAGCTACGCTTAAGGGACATTGCCAGTTTAATTTCCTCGTCAACTATTAAAATTCGTATGAGCATACCGCTTTAATAGCCGCCAAATTACTACACCTATTCTCCTTTTGAAGCCCGGTCTAACGAGTTCTAATGCACTTTTAATTTACTTTTTATCATTCTTTAACTCAATTCAAAGACGACTCCCATAACAACAACTTATTATTCAAATAGTACAATTTCAGATAGTTATGAATCCGTTCAACATGTACTTTGCCCGGTATTATCCTAAAAATTTGACTGTTTAAAGGTTTTCTAATCAACTTTTAAGTTTTTTTTAATGTACCCCGCTTGTGGGTAAAATACCTTTGTGTAAGTCAACACCAAGCCCATTTGCGACTAGACTCTATCGACTTCTTTGTGGCTAGCAAGCCCTTCTTCAACTTGCCGAAGTCGCCAGCGACCCGTTTATAAAAGTGTATGATTCATGTACTTAGAATCAGATTAAGTATGATTCATACATTTGAAATCGAACGGGCTAATGCCCAACAGGAAAACGAAACAGTACCGTATCAAATCAACGTGGCTGATGCCTATTAAAATTGTCAAAATAGTTTCGTGTAAAAAAGACTCCTATGAATAGATTACTCATGCTCGTGAGTTTATGCACTTTGTTGTGGTGTACAAGCTGTGCGAAGAAAGAAGAAGCAAAAGAAGAAGAAGTCAAATATCTGGTGACCAGCCCACTAAGCAGAGACACTACGATCACGAATGACTACGTATCTCAAATTCACTCAATTCAGCACATCGAATTAAGAGCACTGGAAAAGGGCTACCTGGAGAAAATTTTTGTGGACGAAGGGCAGTCCGTTAAAAAAGGGCAACTCATGTTTAAAATTCTGCCGATACAATACCAGGCCGAATTACTGAAAGCCCAGGCTGAAGCCAATTTTGTAGACGTTGAATACAAAAACACAAAATTACTGGCGGACAGTAATATCGTTTCCAAAAATGAATTGGCGCTGGCCAGAGCCAAATTAGATAAGGCAAAAGCTGAAGTATCTGTAGCCCAGATACACCTTGGATTTACTGAGGTAAGAGCGCCTTTCGATGGCATTATGGACCACTTCCAGGTACGGTTGGGAAGCCTTGTTAATGAGGGCGATTTACTGACTACACTCTCCGATAATAGCAAAATGTGGGTGTATTTTAACGTACCAGAAGCGGAGTACCTAAACTATAAAACCCACGCTCAGGAGGAGAACTTAAAGCATGTTAACCTGCTGATGGCCAATCAGAGAATATACGATCATTCTGGTGTGGTTCAAACCATTGAAGCCGACTTCAATAATGAAACTGGCAACATTGCCTTCCGGGCTACGTTTCCAAACCCTAACGGGCTGTTGCGGCACGGCGAAACGGGTAATATTCAAATGACTCTACCGATGAAGAATGCCCTGATCATCCCGCAGAAAGCCACCTTTGAAGTACTGGAAAAGAAGTATGTGTATATAGTCGATAAAGACAACAAGATTCGGTCGAGGGAAATCACCATAGCAGCGGAGATGCCTCACATTTTTGTTGTTCGAACGGGTCTTAATAAAGATGATAAAATCCTCCTGGAAGGCTTACGTCAGGTAAAAGAAAACGAAAAAATACAGTACAAATTCGTGCAGCCAGCGTCTGTCATCTCGAATCTAAGTTTATATGCCGAGTAATCAGACACGCTAAAAAATCAGAAGACTATGTTTTCAAAATTCATCCGCAGACCCGTATTCGCTATCGTGATATCAATCATGATAGTCTTTATCGGCATACTGGCTATCACGAAGTTACCTATTTCGCAATTTCCGGATATTGCCCCTACAACGGTAAATATTTTTATTGCTTATCCCGGAGCCAGTGCCGATGTACTGGTAAAATCCACGCTGATTACCCTGGAACAGGCTATCAACGGCGTTCAGGATATGCGTTATATAGCCACCGATGCTACCAGTGCTGGGGAGGCTACCCTCCGGATTATTTTTGAACCGGGGACAGATCCTAACGTCGCCGTTATTCGGGTAAAAACAAGGGTGGATCAGGTAATGCCCCTCTTGCCCGAACTGGTTCAGCGGGAAGGGGTTATTATTTCGCCTGTCCAACCCAGTATGTTGATGTACGTCAACCTCTATTCCGAGGAAAAGAGTATTGACGAAAAATTCCTGTTCAACTACGCCACGGTTAAAATGATCCCCGAAATCCAACGGACAAAAGGGATAGCCAGGGCACAAATATTAGGTAGTCGGCGATATGCCATGCGCCTTTGGTTAAACCCTGAGCGCATGCGGGCCTATAATATCTCCACAGAAGAAGTAATGAAGGCCGTTGGGGAGCAGAGTATTATTGGTCGGCCCGGTCGGATCGGTCAAAGCTCCGGTATAGCCGCCCAGTCGCTGGAGTATGTGCTTACCTACAAAGGCCGGTATAACAAGCCGGAAGAGTACGAAGGCATTATTATCCGGGCCAATTCGGCAGGCGAAAGCATCCACTTAAGGGATATAGCCCGGGTTGAATTGGGCAGTGAATTCTTTGATATCTATTCTAACCTTGATGGTCATCCTTCGGCTGCCATTGTGTTGCGGCAAAACTATGGTAGTAATGCCAGTGATGTAATTGAAGAAGTAAAAAAGAAGCTTGAAGTAATGAAAACCTCCTTTCCTCCGGGGGTAGACTATAAAATCAGCTATGACGTTTCCAACTTCCTGGATGCATCTATCGAGCAGGTAATTGATACATTACGGGACGCATTTTTACTGGTTGCCTTGGTTGTTTTCATATTCCTGGGCGATTGGCGTTCTACCTTAATACCGATCCTCGCGGTTCCGGTATCCCTGATCGGGGCGTTTTTTGTGATTCAGGCTTTTGGGCTTTCTATCAACTTAATTACGCTCTTTGCCCTGGTATTGGCCATTGGTATTGTGGTCGATGATGCGATTGTCGTCGTCGAGGCCGTCCATGCCAAGTTTGAGGAAGAGCCGGGTATATCACCTTTTAATGCGGTGCGCAAAGTGCTTGGTGAAATTAGCGGAGCTATTATCGCCATTACCCTGGTGATGGTATCGGTATTCCTACCTATTTCATTTATGTCGGGACCGGTTGGTACATTCTATCGTCAGTTCTCGATTACTATGGCCAGTTCCATTGTGATTTCGGCCTTGATCGCCCTGACGCTTACGCCCGTGTTGTGTGCCATGTTGCTGAAAAATAATCATGGACACGAGAAGAAGAAAAACTTGCTGACCAAAGTGCTCGACAGTTTCAACCGGGTATTCGATAAACTGACCGGTCGATATGTGAGTTTGTTGAAATTAATCGTCAGCCGACGAGTCCTTACATTCCTGATATTGGTGGGTTTCTGTCTGGGAATAGTTTACGAAAATCAAATTCTGCCGTCCGGATTTATTCCGAACGAAGACCAGAGTACGATTTATGCCATTATCCAGACGCCACCGGGTTCTACTCTGGAAAAAACCAACGAGGTTTCCCGACGGCTTCAGAAAATTTGTGAAGAAGTTCCGGGCATAGAATCGGTATCGTCGCTGGCCGGTTACGAGATTATGACGGAAGGACGGGGTTCCAACGCCGGTACGTGTCTGATCAACCTGAAACCCTGGGGGGATCGCGATCTGAACGTGAAGGAAATCATGGAAGAACTAGAAGGCAAAACCAGGAACCTTGGGGCGGTGGTCGAATTCTTTGAACCACCGGCTATTCCTGGCTTTGGTACATCGGGTGGTTTTTCCATGCGTTTACTTGATAAAACAACCGATACGGATTACCGTGAGTTTGATAAAATCAACAAGCAATTCATGGAGAATTTGGGCAAGCGTAAAGAGCTTACTGGCTTATTTACCTTCTTTTCAGCCAATTATCCGCAGTACGAACTGGAGATCGACAACAATCTGGCCATGCAAAAAGGCGTGTCTATCGGAAAAGCGATGGATAACCTCAATATCATGATTGGTAGTACCTACGAACAAGGATTTACCAAGTTTAACCAGTTCTTCAAAGTATATGTGCAGGCCGATCCTAGTTTCAGACGACTTCCATCCGATCTTTTAAAGCTTTTCGTTAAAAACGAAGCGGGAGAAATGGTGCCCTACTCAGCTTTCATGCGGCTTAAAAAAGGTCAGGGGCCCAATGAAATTACCCGGTTCAATTTGTACAATTCGGCCGCTATTCAGGGCCTTCCGGCCAAGGGTTACACCACGGCCGATGCCATACAGGCCATACGGGAAGTGTCTGCCAAGACGCTGCCACGAGGATACGATATCGCTTTTGAAGGTCTTTCTTACGACGAATCGATCCGGGGAAATGAGACGCTGTATGTATTCCTGATCGTATTGGCCTTCGTTTACTTTGTGTTGGCCGCTCAGTACGAGAGTTTTATCATTCCACTGGCCGTGGTCTTATCGCTGCCGGTCGGGATATTTGGTTCGTTCCTGTTGCTCAAACTAATGGGGCTGGAAAACAACATATATGCTCAGATCGGACTTATCATGCTGGTTGGTCTGTTGGGTAAAAATGCCGTACTGATCGTGGAATTTGCCGTTCAGAAGCGTCAGCAGGGCGAAACGATTTTGAATGCCGCCATTGAAGGAGCCAGGGTTCGTTTCCGCCCGATCTTAATGACCTCATTCGCCTTCGTTGCGGGATTGATACCGCTGATTAGTGCAACGGGTGCCGGCGCTATTGGTAACCGTACGATTGGTGCTTCTGCTATGGGTGGTATGTTATTCGGAACCGTTTTCGGGGTCATCATCATCCCTGGCTTGTACTACATATTTGGCACGTTGGCCGATGGCCGTCAGTTGATTAGAGACGAAGAAGATCATTCGTTGACTGAAGGTATAGTGCATGCAGTAGACAATTTTCCACAACCCGAAGAAGTTGAAGATAATGCGTAATAAAAGACGATTGACCTGGGTAGGGATAACGTTGGTTACCCTATTCGTTAGCGGCTGTACTGTACCACGTCTGGTCCAGAAAACGGAGAATAAATCGGTACCTGCGAGTTTTTATAACTCGCAGGATTCT
>CAXVWN010000394.1:0-4783 GCA_964263725.1 Spirosoma sp. | reverse complement strand
CCAACATACTGGCAAACATCGCCAGCTTTCAGAAAAAAACTACCCGGCTCAATCTGGTAGGAATCAAAGAGTTGGTCAACAATCGCTTCATCGCTGGTCGAGAGCGGAACGAACTGCCGAATGGTATTCAGCAGCAGGGTCATATTTTCTGTCATGCTACTTTTTAGGTCAAAAATACGTTCAGATTCATACCCATCCACGTCTGTATGCTCTACTCCTATCACGAACCTAAAACCGGTGGCGTTCTAAACCTGATTTGCAAGGAACCTGCCTTTGAACGGCACTTCTTCCAGGAGCGGCAGAATCGACTGCTAACCATCGCATGGAATATAGGGCATGACCAAATCATGACAATCGACGGCATTGAGCACGTTTTCCCGACGCAATCAATAGTGCCGCTGATGGTAAATCAATCGGTTAATTTTGAACATCCCAACAGCGTCGTGGCCTGGCAGTTTGACCGGGATTTTTACTGCATTGTCGATCACGACAAAGAAGTTTCATGCGTTGGTTTCCTGTTCTACGGTGCCAAAGAACCTCTTTTTCTACGACTAAACGCTCCTGAACAACATAAGTTCGACGCGTTGCTAACGGTATTTTATGACGAATTTTCAACCCATGACACCATTCAGGGCGAAATGCTCCGAATGCTCCTCAAACGATTGATAATCAAGTTAACCCGTTTGGCGAAAGAGCAGTATTTAGATCCCGAACTAACCGAGAATGATCTTAACCTGGTTCGGCGATTTAATCTGCTGGTTGAAACGCATTACCGAAAATTTCATGCGGTGAGCGATTATGCTAACCTGCTTAATAAATCGCCCAAAACGCTTTCCAATCTGTTTTCAATCTACAATCAGAAAAGCCCTTTGCAAATTATCCACGAACGGATTGCGCTGGAAGGCAAGCGTTTACTATTATATACTGATAAATCTGCCAAGGAAATTGCTTATGAGCTGGGCTTTGACGAAGTGCCCCACTTTAGCCGTTTTTTCAAGAAACAGGTCGGTTTGCCGCCTTCGGAGTTTAAAGAACAGATGAAACACAAGTTATCTGCTTATTCGCTCGTCGGGAAGAATTGATAACAGAGCGGGCAGTACAGTCATTTTCAGGTACGTTTTGGCGCTGCACCTTTGCAGAGTCAATGAGACAAACCAAACCAACACGAACATGGCAACCTTCACAGTACCAACACGGGATCAGGTTTCAACGCAAAATCAACAGCTATTCGATACAATACAGAAAGGGTTCGGTTTTGTACCGAATCTTTACGCAACGTTTGGCCTGTCTGATAATGGTTTAGGTGCTTATTTAGCCTTCCAGCAGAGCCAGACAAAAGGTGCGTTCAAAGCCAAAGAGCGGGAAGCCATAAACCTGGTGGTGTCGCAGGAAAATAATTGCGTGTATTGTCTGGCGGCACACACCGCAATAGGCAAAATGAACGGCTTCACCGATGAGCAGATTCTGCAACTTCGCGCTGGTTATGCCAATTTTGACCCCAAACTCGACGCGCTCGTTAAACTGGCAAAAGCCATCACCGAAACCAAAGGTCACCCGTCAACTGAACTGATCGACGGCTTTATTGCGGTTGGGTATGCACAAAGCAACGTCATTGATCTAATCCTGATGGTTGGCGACAAAATCATCTCCAACTACCTGCACAGCATCACGCAAATTCCGGTCGATTTTCCGGCTGCTCCGGTTCTGGAAACGGTTTTCGCATAAAATACCCATCTCCCCGAATGGCCGCCAGATCATCCGGGGAGTTTTATAAAACAAACACCACGATGATTGATTTATTAAAATAAGCCTCCCCCAAAATGAATACCGAAACTCCTCGCCCACCATTTCCACCCTTCACGCTCGAAACAGCGTCACAAAAAGTACAGGCTGCCGAAGATGCCTGGAACACCCGCGATCCTGAACGGGTTGTGCTGGCCTACACGCTTGACACAGAATGGCGAAACCGTACCGAATTCTTAACCGGTCGGGAAGCCGTAAAGGCGTTTCTCGCCCGAAAATGGGAAAAGGAACTTGACTATAAACTAAAGAAAGAATTGTGGGGGTTTCGCGAAAACCGGATGGCCGTACGGTTCGAATATGAATGGCACGATGCCGCTGGTCAATGGTATTGCAGCTACGGGAATGAACTGTGGGAATTTGCCGAAAATGGGCTTATGCAAAAACGGTTCGCCAGTATCAACGATCTGGAGATCAGCGAAAGTGACCGGAAATTAGTTTAGTCTGATGTTCTTAGTTGGGCTCTGATTCAGTTCTAAATTATAACGTTTTTATAACAAATAGCCGGGCGACAATCCAACGAACCAGATTATTCGTTATATCATGAGCGTACTACAATCAGTTATTCATTCTACTCCTAGCCTATGAAACGTATTGTTCATAAACACCCGCTGGCCATTCGGTGGTTTCACTGGATCAACTTCCCCGTTCTGTTTGTCATGATCTGGAGCGGTTTGCTGATCTACTGGGCCTACGACCCATACAAAATCACTATCGGAAATTACACACTTGTTTCGTTTTTTCCAGATGGATTTTACAAGTTTTTAAACGTTCCGCGTCGGCTGGCCGAAGGCATGGCCTGGCACTGGGTGTTTATGTGGCTGTTTATCCTGAATGGCCTGCTCTACGTTGGCTACACGTTTATTTCGGGCGAGTGGCGGCATCTGGTGCCTAACCGAAACTCATTTCGAGAAGCGATTCAGGTGACGCTTTACGACCTGGGACTACGCAAAACGCAACCGCCGTTTATTAAAT
This sequence comes from Spirosoma sp., assembly GCA_964263725.1. Taxonomy (GTDB): domain Bacteria; phylum Bacteroidota; class Bacteroidia; order Cytophagales; family Spirosomataceae; genus Spirosoma. The sequence goes on along the minus strand of CAXVWN010000394.1, from coordinate 2,008 downwards.
ATAATGGAGCGCAAAAAATCGCCTATTTCTCCATCATGCTTATGGGCGTCGGGTCGGTGCTGACGGGATTCGCAATTTATAAACCAACTCAATTTTCGTGGTTAACGAGTTTACTTGGTGGTTACAAAGCCGCCAGACTGGAGCACTTTATTTTGACAATCGGCTACGTCCTGTTCTTCTTCGTTCATGTTGGGCAGGTAATCCGTGCCGGTTGGCATAATTTCCAATCTATGGTTACGGGATTTGAGATTGTTAAACCCAATGACCGAGATCGCCCAGTCATGGATAAGCCAGTAATTCCCGAATCACCCGTAACGCCCGAACCTGATCCAGTTGTAACACCTGTCGAACCCGCCTTAATATGAGCCAGCCAACAGAACCCCAATTACCAGAGGACGATATTCCCGAATCGGCTGTTCGTCGGCGAATGATTAAATCCTTCGGTTGGTTTGCACTGGCGGCTGCCGTGCCCGTTGGCGTGTATGAGTGGATTACGCACAGCGCCGGTGCGCAGGGAATTAAAAGACCCTTTCGGAATGTGCTGACCGCCAACGAAACAATTGCAAAAACGTATTTTAGCAATACACATTTAGTGCCCACATTTCTAACAGAAGATGCCGCAAAAAAAGCACGCGTCAATGGATACGATGGCATAAAATCGCCCATTCCTGAAAACTGGAAACTTCAAATTGACCGACCTATTGGTGAGCCTCTTACGCTGACTATTGAGGATATAAAAACCTTGCCCAAACACGAAATCGTGTATGAGTTTAAGTGTATTGAAGGCTGGAGTCAGGTACAGCATTGGGGTGGTGTGCGGCTGTCGGATTTTCTGGAAAAATACAAACTCGCCACTAAGAGCGGCAACGCTCCCAGCCCCGATAACACAGACGATCTGTTTAAATATGTCGGCATGGAAACCCCCGACAAGGGCTATTATGTTGGCATTGACATAGAAAGTGCCATGCACCCGCAAACATTGCTGGCTTATGAACTGAATGGTCAGCCAATTACGGCACCGCACGGCGCTCCGCTTCGGCTCATTATTCCGGTGAAGTATGGCGTCAAAAATCTTAAGCGCATCGGTCGGATTTTCTTTTCAGACGAACGTCCTCGTGATTTCTGGGCCGAACGAGGGTATGATTATTACGTAGGTTTATAAACCTCTCAACAGCCATGAACTATCTAGTATTCCTCCTTATGGGTTTAGGATGGGCGGTTTCATCGTCATCCAATAATCCGGTAAAACCAGCGGCCCAGCCGGTTGTTGTATTGGAATTATTTACCTCACAGGGTTGCTCCAGCTGCCCACCCGCTGACAAAGCGGTGCAGGAGTTGTCGCAACAAGCGGCTCGTTCCGGACAGGCCGTTTATAGCTTATCGTTCCACGTCGATTATTGGGATCGGCTGGGATGGCAAGACCCGTTTAGTGCAAAACAATATACCGCCCGGCAACGGCAATATGACCAGGCCTTGAACACGCAGACGTACACGCCACAACTTATCATTAACGGAAAACAAGACGTAGTTGGCGGAAACCGGGGGCGTATTGAACAAGCTATTCAAACGATTCAAAAACAACCGGCATCTGCCTTCATTGGTGTTGATGGCAGTATTGCCCGTGATGCCAAACAGTTGACCGTCAAGTACGAACTATCAGCCGCCGGACCTTACCGGGTAAACGTGGCTCTGGTACAAAAAGAAGCCCGCACCGAGGTGAAAAATGGCGAAAATGGTGGCCGTACGTTAGTCAATACAAACGTGGTACGGCAATTCAAAACGATTGATGACTCGAGTTTATCGGGTAGTGTAGTTCTTCCCTTGCCTGCCGGACTAACCACCAACCAGACAGCGGTTCTGGTGTACGTTCAGCGAACAGATAACGGGCAAATCGTTGTAGCTAATCATTTATAATTACTTTGAAGCTTTTTAACCTTTTTATTATACCCCTAAAATCGAGAAGTTTCTTGTCATGATGACGCAGGAAGCATCTTCGGTGTATAAAATG
>CAXVWN010000393.1:0-13791 GCA_964263725.1 Spirosoma sp. | reverse complement strand
GATTGAATTGCTGCTCAATTACAGCAACCGTTTTTATAACCGCCAGTTTATTACTCGCAAAGCCGCTAATCATGATCTATTGACAAAGCTGGAAACCTTGCTCGAAGATTATTTTGATGGTCAGAAAACAGTAACAGACGGCTTGCCGACAGTTCAGTATGTATCTGATCAACTCAATGTTTCACCCCACTATTTAAGTGATATGCTACGGTCGCTCACGGGCCAGAATACCCAGCAGCATATTCATACTAAACTGATTGACAAAGCGAAAGAATTGTTAAGTACGGGTTCGCTTACTACCGCCGAAGTCGCTTATCAGCTTGGCTTCGAACATCCCCAATCATTCAATAAAATCTTCAAGCGCAAGACGAACGTATCGCCAATTGAATTTCGGCAATCGTTTAATTAAAACGACCTTTGCCCGGCTATTAACTTTAGATAATAGCCACGTTTACCACCATTCTCCCAAGATCATCCATGTCCTATTGCCGCGCCATAGAAACAATGCCCGCCGAGCGTAAAGCTTTGCACAAAGCCTATCACGACCACCTCTATGGTTTCCCTATACACGATGATAATGAGCTGTTTTGTCGGCTGGTATTGGAAATTAATCAGGCGGGTCTTAGCTGGGAAACCATACTGAAAAAGGAAAGTACATTCCGAAAAGCTTACGATGATTTTGATTTGAAAACAGTAGCGGCCTATACTGATGCCGATCGGGAACGGTTAATGGCTGATCCGGGTATTATTCGCAACCGACTGAAAATTAACGCGGCTATCGAAAATGCAAAAACCATCGGTCAACTTCAGGACGAATATGGCTCGTTTGAAAAATGGCTGGAACTGAATCATCCCAAAACAAAGGCCGAATGGGTGAAGCTGTTCAAAAAAACGTTTCGCTTTACCGGTGGTGAAATCGTCAACGAGTTTTTGATGAGTATTGGCTACCTCCCCGGTGCCCACACCACCGATTGTGCTGTTTATGCTGACGTGATGGATGCCAAGCCGCTATGGATGAGGGATGTGCAAGTAGTGTGAGGAGCTTATGTCGCTGACTATCAGAGCATCAACTTTGACAAAGTTTTAAACTTTGTCAAAGTTCAAGACATCATAAACCCCTCTACCGACGCGTGGCCAATACGTCCTGTACGCTTGTCCACACTATATCCGGATAGCGGTCGTTGTCGAGCGGGGCGTTTTGGGTGCTGAACATGCTGTGCATATACTGACCTCGTTGCCAGTCAGGATAGACTTCCAGCTCGCCCTCGGGGTGCGCAGCGCGTTCCCGTTTGTTGTAAGCCGCCAATCCGTCACGACTGCCCAGGCGAACCAACTCAAAGGGTTCCTTTGTCACGTCCTCGGCCACGGTTTGCAGTTCGTTGGCATTGATTTGAAAACTGGCAATGCGTAAAATCCGTGGGGCAGATGGGTCCATAGCGGCAGCTGCCGTAAAGGCTGCGGTATTGTCCATTGTCGTAAAATCCACTTTCCAGTCGGCGCTCTCCCAATAGCCAACGCGCTTCTTTTTGAAATCGAGAAACGGGATGTTATAGGTCAACAACTCAGCGAAGGCACCATTGAGAATTGACGTTCCTGCAATGGCCGTCTTCGTATCCAGGTGCTCGTTAAACTCTCGGCGCAAATCGAAGTTACGGTTATCACCAACGGACAATTTGGTAAAGTCACTCGAAAAATCAGATGGGATAAAATGGGGCACACCGGCTGCAATAGCCGCATCAAGCAAGTTAGACTGAGCGTCAACAATGACATCGCGCAACCCCTGTAACGCCGAGACAACGCAGGCGGCTCCCGCACAGGCCTGGGTCAGTCCGGCAACATCCGACAGGTCAACCCGAATAACCTGCACCCCGCGTTGCTCAAGCGTTGATACCTTCGCCCTATCGGCGGTAGGGCGAACCAGAGCACGTACATCAGCCCCTCGATCAAGCAACGCATTAATAATCCGGCTACCGAGATCGCCTGTCCCACCAGCTACTATAATTGTCATTTTCATTGGGTACGTTCTACAAAAATTTGGTAAAAAACAACGGGTAAACAAATGTCAACCAGAGCGGTATCAGCTTCGTTTATCCTGATACGTTCGTAATATTTGTTCCCGGATCAACTCAGTTCGGCCAATCCGTTCGCTGGTCAATCGGCTTTGATCTAAGTAGCTTTTCAACCGTCCAACCGTGATGTGTAATTCCTGCGCTGCTTCTGGAAGGGTATAAAACAATGTCCCTTCAATGGCTCTAGGCATGACTCAATTTATTTGAATGCTCCCTTCTGTACTTTACTAATATCCTGTTGAATAAGTTTGTTCTGTCTGATGAGTTCAATTGAGTGTATAGGTTTCTTGTAAAAAAATAATCCGGGAAATTCATGTTTTATGAATTTTCCGGATTAAGTATGAAAGAGAAAAATAAGCCTATGCTGATCTAAAGGCTGGTAATTTTACTATTTGGATGCGCCCGACAAGGGCACGAACTGGGCCGATAAATCTGGAGTTTTCATGTCTTTATCGAAGGGGAACATAGGCCGCTTGATGCGCTTATACGGCAACCGGGCCAGATCCTGATTAACGCCACCGGGTGTCAAGGCCATAATCCAGTCGGCTTGCATGGCATAAAGTTCGGGTTCCAGGTAGCCGATTTTTACCACTACAATGTCGGATTTCCTGGGCGCAAGACCCAGCCGAGTGAAGTCTGTTTCCTTGTGATAGGGTTTGCGTTTTTGAGTAACGATGACATGAATACCACCCACTTTTACGACCACTTCTACCTCGGCATCTTTATCGCCCTTGACGATGGATTCTACCGTGCCTTTTAGTAGGGCAGGGGGCGAAAAACGAGCATCGACAATTGCTCCCACAGTACCTTCAACATGGCCGCCAACGCCAGCCGCTATTGCCCTTTTCACTAATTCCGGACCGGGGATGGACGCGTAAATTAACGAAGGACCATCGGCCCGTTGAAACTCGGGCCGGGCGAGTAGCTGATTGAGTGTCCAGGTCACATCGCCAGCGCCACCAGCCGTTGGATTATCGCCGGTATCACTAATGAAAAAGGGATGTTTTTTGCTGGCAAAGGCATTCGACAGGCATTTTTCCAACGTACCGGTAGGGGCTACAAAGTCAAACTGTGTTCGCACATTCCAGAAATCAAGGGCGAGTTTCTCAGCCGCCTGCGTCACTTTTTCCTTATCATCGCCGGTTACCATCACAACGGCGTGGTTACGTGGTTCATCGGCCCAGGCGTAGCCAATCCAGATGGCTGCATCAACAATCCCATTCTGATGATCGGCGAGGGGTTCCACCTCGTGATACAGGCTCTTGCCCGGCTCAATACGCGTACTTGTTTTTTCGCCCGGCAACAAAATCGGTATGGGTATCCAGGCTTTGTAGGCTGGTTTTCCTTTTCCGCTCTTAAGCCGTTCAAGCAGGTTAACTACGGCCCGTTCCTTGGTTTGCATGGCATCTTCGTGCGGGGCCATCCTGTAACAGGTAATCAAATCAGAATTTTGAGCCAACCGCCAGGATACGTTGCCATGTAAATCCATTGACGTGGAAACCAGCGTCTTATAGCCAATTACTTTCCTGATTCGGGTAATGAAATCGCCTTCCGGATCGTCCAGCCCGACGACACTCATGGCGCCATGTATATCAAAATACAAGCCATCATAGGGACCGTATTTTTTGAGCGAATCCAGCGTTTTGTTGACCAGCGATTCGTAGGCTTCTCTGGTCACGGCTCCGCCGGGCAGCGATTTTCCCACTATGGCGGGGAGCCAGATTGCCTGTTTGCGCAAGGGCGATATGGCCATCATAAACGGATAGGCGTTGAAAACTTCCGGGCCATATCGGGCGTGAAAGGCTTCCTCCTTTGTAACAGCCGGGGAAAATGTACTGGATTCAATTCCCAAACCTGCTATGGCGATACGTGGTAAAGCAGGTGCTCCAGCCGTAGTGGGCGATTGGGCAAATCCCTGGCTAATGATAAAAAAACAGGCTGTAATGCCGAAGATGATGTATTTCATGCCCACAATTTAAAGCATTCGACAGAGTAGGCAAGCATTTCTAAACATCCGGCTGTGAACAACCTTATATAACGTCAGTATACCCAACATTAACGCGACCAACGGGCTAAGTTGGTCGCGTTAATGTTGGGTATACTGACGTTGAGTACCGGATAGAATTTTTTACGTAACTATACGTACTTACTTGGCTGGTTTTTTGAAAATAGCCTCGTCCACCTTACCATTTATCGTAACTTTTTCGGTTGTAAAGGTTATGTTTCCTGCCTGCGGAGACGCCATTTCCATGGTATTGGGAAACTTAATGCCCTCCACCTCTTTATAATTGGAGAAGGCTACTTCGCCATCCTGACCGTTTACCATCATTTTGACTTTGCTAACCAGATAGGTGTTGGCATCCAGAAATTCCTCCACTGTTTGTCCGTCTTTGGTTATCACTTTTACGTGATAAACATCTTTTCCGTCCACTTTTTCTTTCCCGACCAGGTCTACTTTATTGCCTTTGTCTTTGTAATTAATCAGTGGACCAAATGGGTCGAGCTGGCCGAGTTGTTGTTTGACCTGATCGGCAGGCATGTCTTCGGGGTCACCCGAGCCACCCATCATTGCCGGACGGATCATCCAGCCCGTTGTACCGTTTACCACCTGAACCATCGCATTGCCCATAACCGACGATTCGGTGCGCAGGGCTTTTCCTACGACAACTGTCGCTTTGCTGGGGATTTCCATGCCCTGTACAGAAAGAGAGCGTTCGGTATAGATTGATTTAACCGCGTTGATCTTATCCAGCCCACCCAGGGCAGCAATGTGTTTGTCGATGATTTCATCTACGGTTTGAGCGTTCGCACTGATGCAGACAAAAACGGCCATCGTAGCGGCCAGAAAGGTGTTGGTTTTCATGGGATACTTAATTTAGGTAAGTGAGTAAATGGATAATGTAAAATGGGTAAAGAATAGTGAAAATAAGCTGATTAGTCGTTATCCATTTTACATTATCCATTTATTTAATGTAAAGATAATTGGTTATCGCGGTTGTCCGCCAGCAGGTGCACCGCCTGATTGTGGCTGGCTGGCCCCATCACTTTTCACGTCATCATTCGTCACCGATTTGGCTTTCTTCCGTGGAGCATCCATGGTCATCTTGCCAATTTTAAGCGTAAACGTCAGGCGAACACCCCGGTTGTAGAGATAGACGTCGTTTACCTGGCTGAACTGAGCCGAATTCAGGACGGTATGAATGTTGAACCGGTTGCTGAGAAAGTTTTCGGCGGCTAATCCTAAGCTTGCTTTTTTATTGGCAAAATCTTTCTTGACACCCACCGTGTAGAATCCGAATCCACCTTGTCTTCCCTGCAATTGCACCTGCGAACCCTGCAAGAATCCGAAAGCCTGGGCTCCCCAACCGTTTTTAAACTGGGCCGAAGCGAACGTACCCCCGCTGATGTTGATCCCTGAATTCGTTAAGGTGGCTGATGCACCATCGGCATTCAGGACCTGCCCCGTCAGGCTGGTATAAAAGGTATTCAGAAAGAGACCAATGCTAATTTTTGACGTTACGGCCACATTCGCAAAGATATTGGTGCCGTAGGTGTGCTGGCGGCCAATGTTTTGGTAAGTTGTTACGATAGCACCCGGCAGTGTATCCGAAGGCTGACTGATCTGGGTAATGGCGTTGTTGGTTACCCGGCCAAAGAAGGTGGCATTTATAAATGTCTTCTGAATGGTTTTGCTCAGACCTAATTCAAAATTGTTGGTCAGTTCAGGACGTAGTGTTGGGTTGCCAACGGTGATGTTTTGCGGGTTAGCCGCATTGAAATTGGGGTTTAACTGCTGAAGCCCCGGCCGTTGTATCCGTCGATTGAACCCTAATTTGAACGTGGTCCCTTTAACGGTCTTCGATGCATTCACGCTGGGTACCAGCACGCCATAATCGCCAATTCCGAGGGTGCCTCCTTCGCGGGTACTGGCATCAATGAAGGTATGTTCGTACCGTAATCCTCCCTTAAAGGTGTACCGATTTTTGGTTGTGTAGGTGTACGAAGTGTAACCAGCGGCAATGTTCTGATGGTATGTCAGTTCACCTAACGTGCCATTCGCTTCGGTAGTAAAGGCCCCCGATGGACCCGCCAGTTGGTAACTGTAATTGCTGTTGACCTGACGAATGATGCCTTTGGCGCCAAACTCAAGCAATTGATTTTTTTTGATTGGCGTCTGATAATCGGTTTGTAGCGTAAACTCCTGATTGACGTTCTTATTCAGGTTCCGCTGACGACCCGTCAGCTCGCTGGTACTATTCAGTAGATTTGCGTCGAAATTGTTGGTTAGATCATTGCGGCTGTACAGCGTCGAGATGCTCCATTCCTGCTGGGGCTTAAACGTATGCAGGTAGTCAATGTTGGCATCTACCGTACCCGACAGGTTCTTGGCATCCACATTTCGATAAGCCGAGGAACCGGGCGTACCATTAGTAAACAACTGGGTGACCAGATCCTGCTGACTGAGCATATTCCGTACGCCATACCGTACCCCGGCTGTCAGGCTCTGATTCTTGGCCAGATCATAATCAAAACCCAGATTGTACTGCCCGAACAGGCCCGAACTATGGCCATTACCGCTTTGGCGGGTTAGCGTCGTGACGTCGTTTACCTGACTGGTCTGGTCGAGGTTAGTTTTGGTAATGGTGTTATACATAGCCCGTCCGAAGCCGCCTAAGGTGAATCCAGCCTTGCCTTTGCGGTAGTTGCCATTGAGCGACAGCATGGACCCCCGGTTGCCCACGCCCGAATCGATATTGAGATTCAACCCTTGCAGGCTGTTCTTTTTAGTGATGATGTTGATAATGCCCCCCGATCCTTCGGCGTCGTACTTGGCCGAAGGGCTCGTGATCACTTCTACCGTCTTGATCTGATCGGCGGGAATTTGCTTGAGGGCATCGGCAACACTGCTGGCGACAATGGTGGAGGGTTTGTTGTTGATTAATACCCGAATGTTGGAACTGCCCCGGAGTGATACGTTTCCGTCCAGATCCACCGTAAGGAGCGGTACTTTGCGCAGAATATCGGTCGCGTCGCCCCCTTTGGCGGTAATGTCTTTGTCGGCGTTGTAAACCAGCCGGTCAACCTTTTCTTCGATCATGGCACCCTGACCCACAACGGTTACTTCCTCCAGCGTTTTTACGCTGGATGCCAGTTTAATCGTTCCTAAGTCCAGGCTTTGCCCATTGGTAAGGGTCAGATTATCAATCGTTTTGTTACGAAATCCGACGAAACTAACCAGAATGCGGTAGTTTCCGGTAACCAGTTTTGTGAGGCTAAATTTGCCTTTTTCATCCGCTACCGTACCGTCTACGGCTTTGCCTGTTGCTGTATTATAGAGGGCGATACTGGCAAATTCGATGGCTTTGGCCGGGGTTGCGTTTGACTGGGTTGAATCAAGTATGGAACCCGTGATTTTTGCCGTTCCTTTGGGACTCTGGTCACCGGCAGTGCCGGGGAGTGCCTTCGGCTGTGCAGAGCCGCCCATCGTGGGGAACTGAGCCCAAACGGGGGAGAGTAAACAGAGGGTCAGTAAACAGGTGGTGATAAGGAAAGCGTTTGTTTTCATGAGATTTCTTTTGACCTGACAAAGGTGAAACCCCGATTTTATGTCTGAAAAGGAATTCGGATGAAGGCTTGATTTTGCCCGATGAATGAGAGCAAACGGATGATGAATGAATAGGGTTTACCGGCCAAGCCAGTCCTTAAATTCAGTAATTCGGCTCAAACTAACGAACACCTCATGCCGGGATGTAGGCAGCAAGTCCAGTTTTAGTTTGCCCGCCGAGTAGGCATGAATGGTCTGTATGCCGGGTCTGGCGACCAGAAACTGGCGGTTCACCCGAAAAAACTGGATGGGGTTAAGCATGCCCGCTATCTGATCGAGGCTATACTCAATGGGCAACGACAGGTTCTCTTTGGTCACTAGAAATGTCGCTTTTTCTTCCGAAAAAAAGTATGAGACGTCTGCTACCTCTACACTCCGAATTTTAGTGCCCAGGCTCACCATGAAGCGTTCTTTAAAATCGGGCTCGCGGGGCTTTTGGATCAACGCCAGCAGGGAATTTAGATCGGGCAGGCCGGGTTGCTGGCGAATGGACTTGAACTTTTCCAGCGCCGTTACCAGCTCGTCATAATCGACCGGTTTGAGCAGGTAATCAATGCTATTCACTTTAAAGGCCTTGATCATATACTCTTCATAAGCGGTCGTAAAAATGACAGGAAGGGTCAACCGTATCTGTTCGAAAATAGAAAAAGCAAGTCCATCTTCGAGGTGAATATCCATAAAGACCAAGTCAGGCTGAGATGGTTGCCCGTTGCCCGGTTGGCTGCTGCCATGTTGGCTAAACCAGGCCACAGCTTCTTTGACCGAGGGCAACTGCGCCACAATATGCAGGGCCGGATCGTATTTTTTCAGCATCCGCTCCAATTGACGGGCGGTGCGGGCTTCGTCTTCGATGATTACGACGTTCATGTGCTTATTCTTAAAGAGCGAATGAGTGAAAGAGTGAATAGCGAATGAGTGAAATCGGACTGCCGAAGCGGAGTAAGTTTGCCGGATGGTTTTCGCTCTGCTTCGGCAGTCCGATTTCACTCATTCGCTATTCACTCTTTACGTTAAAAGTGGAATTTTTACAACAAATAAACCATCTTGTTCACCATACCATACGGGCCGCTCGGTGAGGAGGGAATATCGGTTGGTGATATTCGCAAGACCGACGCCCGTTGAGGGTTCCGGCTGATCGCGGGGTTGCAACGGATTTTCGATGATCAAAAATTCCTCATCCGTATAGATACGTACCTGGAGCCGATCACTAATGGACATGCGATTGTGCTTGACGGCATTCTCGACCACCAGTTGCAGCGATAAGGGCGCAATCCGATACTGGTTTTGCACCGCTTGAGGAACGTCGATAAAGACCTCGAATTTGTTTTCGAAGCGGATCTGAAGTAAAAAAGTATACGCCTGAATAAAGTCGAGCTCAGTTTTCAGCGAAACCATATCCTGGTCACGTTGCTCCAACAGGTAGCGATAAGCTTTTGCCAACTGCTTAATAAACTGTTCCGACAAATCGACGTCTTCATGAATAAGCGAGGTTAGAATACTCAGACTGTTAAACAGAAAGTGGGGGCTGAGTTGATTCTTCAACGCTTCAAACTGACTCAGTACGGCTTCTTTCTCCAGGCGCTCAGCCCGTAGCTGAACATCCTTTAATTGTTGAAAAGCACGGGCATTAATCGTTAAATCGAACGCCGACAGCATAATCGCCACCGAAAACCCAATATTAGCCCGTTGCACATAGGCCATTACCTCCGGTGGGAACGGCAATTTTGGATTTTTGGGCTGAAGGGATGGCCATAGGTAAAAAACAAAGCGAAAGCTAAACCCCAGAACTTCCCGGAAAGCCAGCACAAATAGAAGGGCCAGCCCCAGCGATACCAAGACCGTAATCAGAATGGCTTTCCAACTGAATTCGTGTAGAAAATCCTCGCCAAACCAGCCAAATAATTGACGCTGAATCCAGTCGGTGGCATTGATCCAGATAAAATACATACCTAATACGACCACACTATAGCCGATAAAAAAAGGTACGGCTGGAAGAATGGCTTTCGACTGCCAGGTTGTTTCCGATAGGTTGACGTAGAAAAGAAGGGGTGAATAGAGCAGCAGAAGCCGAATGGCTAATTGCCATTTTTTATTGGAAGTCAACTGCTCGGCCATAACGAATCGGGTTTTAAAAACGGTAAAAGTACCAGTCGGCTAGATTGGCAAACAAAGAAAATTGACCAGCCACTAAGTTGGACTACTGAATGAATGGTTTTGGGGGACGAGTGAATCTGGTGGTTTAAACCAGACCGTATAAAGCAGATAACCCGCCTAAATTTACCGGATACCCTAGATGGTTATTTCCAATGGTGATTACCAGACCTTCTCTTTCTTCTAAAGTTGGTACGATTTTAAACCAAACTTACTCTACTCATCCCGAAAAAAGCTTCACTCATCTACCTGATTCCAGCGATCATCGCCTTTCATTTTCTGTCTTATTGCTCCCACTACACCTTTGTATCACTCAAACGAGTTAAACAACGCAAACAAAATCAAATCATGAAAAACGTACTTACTCTGATGCTGGGCCTGGTAGCCAGTGCTGCATCGTTCGCCAATCCAACAACTCCTCAAACATCAATTGCTCAGACTCATGTCGTGATGACGCCCGAGCATAAAATCAGACTTTACGTTCAACCCCTTCAAAGCAAAGGCCAGGTGGCCATTTTGGATGCCAGCGGTCAGGCCGTGTACACCAGTAATGTAGCGCTTCAAAAGGGATTGAGTCAGCAATTCGACGTTTCCAACTTAGGCGTCGGCACGTATCGGCTGAAGCTGACAACAGGCCAGGAAACCTCAACCAGGACGTTTGTGGTACAGGCTAATCCTAACGAGAGCTTTGTTGTTCAGTAAGTTTAGTACGTATGCACAATCCCCTGCTTCAACGCATCTTCATAGGTTTCCTTCTCAAACTGATAGAGATAAGGAGACCTGTGAGGACCGATAGCCCGCTGTTCGTCCAGCTTTTTAATCAGGCCCAGCGCTACGAGCTTTTTAGAAAAGTTACGCTGATCCAGTTGCTTGCCTAAAATCGTTTCATAGAGCGTATGAATTTCCGGCAGGGTGAATTTTTCGGGTAACAGATTATACCCAATTGGCTGGTGATACAGCTGAAGTCGGAGAGTTGTCAGCGCCTTTTCCACGACTTCGTTCTGGTCAAATAATAGCGGAGGAATCTCGTGGACATCCCACCATTGGTAATCCTGGGTGAAAAAGTCTGTCGTTACGCTCACCTTCGAATAATCTACGAGGGCAAAATAACCGATGGATAAAGTTCGTTCAAACAGCCAGTTACCTTCGTCAGCGTCAACGGCAATACCATATTTTTCGGTAAACTCACGGACACTCCGTTCCTGGAGCCGATAAGGCGAATCGCCAAACGTATGGAACTGCTGAAGAAATAAACCGTTCAGGCCCGTCCGCTCCTGTACAACGCGATTCGCTGCCTGACTTAGGGGCTCTCTCCGCCGAATAAAGCCACCCGGCAACCCCCATCCATTATAACCTATCCATTTGAGGAGTAAAATTCGTAGCTGCTGATCGTGGTAGCCAAAAATGACGGAGTCAATGCTGAGGTGGGGTAGGTACTGCTGATGGCCGTTCTTAATAAAGTCGGCGACTTCTTCTTCCGAGTTCATTCATCAAAGTTAAAAAAAATTATTCCGTAAAATTTACGATTTAGAAAAAGGCACCCTATCTTTATTCCGTAAAATTTACGCTTTTGGGTTTCTTTCAATTTTATCTGGCAAATAGTCTATTATACAGCGATGGTACAGTTTATTCCTAACACTCTCCGGTTGTTGCTCGGAACGGCTTTAACGGGCCTTGTCTCCATCGGACTTTGGTCGTACGTAATGGTCAACGAACCACCCCGCATTCTTGTGTTTAGCAAAACAGCCGCCTTCCGTCATGCATCCATTGGGGCTGGCCAGAAAGCGCTCTTTCAGCTCGGTAAAGCTGAGGGGTTTGCCGTCGATACTACGGAGAACGCAGGCCGCTTCACTGAAGAAAACCTGAAGCGATACCGGGCGGTTGTCTTTTTGAGCACAACCGGCGACGTACTGAACACACAGCAGCAGAATGCTTTTGAACGATATATCCAGGCGGGTGGGGGCTATCTGGGGATTCATGCCGCCACCGACACCGAATACGACTGGCCGTGGTACAATCAGTTGGCCGGAGCCTGGTTTGCCAACCACCCAATGCCCGACAACGTCCAGAAGGGCACCTTTGTCGTCGCGGATAAGAACAATCCGGCAACGAGTTTCCTGCCGGAGCGCTGGGAGCGGGAAGATGAATTTTATTCCTTTAAAAACATCAGTCCGGCCCTACACGTACTGCTGACCATTGACGAAAAAACCTACAAGGGCGGCACCAATGGCGACAATCACCCGATGGCCTGGTATCAGGAATTTGAGGGCGGACGATCGTTCTATACGGCAGGTGGCCACACCGATGCTACGTTTTCGGAACCGCTGTTTTTGCGGCATCTGGGAGCCGGTTTGCGCTACGTTATGGGGGGCGACTCACCGAAATCGCTAGACTATACGAAAGTAAAAACGAAACAATTGCCCGACGAAAATCGGTTTTCAAAAGTCGTGCTGGCCGAGAAACTCGACGAGCCGATGGAGTTAGCCGTACTGCCGGATAGCCGTGTGCTGGTGGTCGAACGCAGAGGTGATGTTAAACTTTTCAGCCCCTCGACCGGTAAGCTAAAAGTTATTAATCACATTCCGGTAAACACTAAAGTCACTGATAAAGAAGGGAAAGTAGGGGAGGACGAAGGTGGCTTGTTGGGCATAACTAAAGACCCCAATTTTGTACAGAACCACTGGATTTACCTGTACTATTCGCCCGAAGGAAAAGAAGCCAAAAATAGCGTGGTCCGCTACGAATTTATTGGTGATGAGTTGGTTACGAGTTCCAAAAAAGTCATTCTGGACGTGGCTACCCAACGCGAAATTAGTGGTCACGCGGGCGGCTCGTTAACCTTCGATAGCCACGGGAATTTATACATCTCCACCGGCGATAATATCAACCCACAGCAATCCAATGGCTTTAGTCCGTCGGATGAGCGACCGGGTCGCTCGCCTTTCGATGCCCAGATGACGTCGGCCAATACGAACGATCTTCGCGGTAAAATTCTACGCATTCATCCTGAAGCCGACGGTTCTTACACCATTCCAGAGGGCAACCTGTTTCCAAAAGGAACCGAGAACGGGGACGCCCGCCGAACCCGCCCCGAAATTTATACGATGGGACACCGGAATCCATTCAGAATCTCGGTAGACCCAAAAACTGGTTTTCTGTATTGGGGAGACATCGGTCCCGACGCAGCCCAAGCGAAGGAAGATCGTGGACCCGCTGGACAGGATGAAGTTGGACAGGCCCGGAAAGCTGGAAATTACGGCTGGCCTTATTTCGTGGGCGACAATAAACCCTACCACCAGTATGACTTTGCAACTAATCAGTCAGGGCCACTATATGACCCGGCAAAACCGGTCAATAAGTCGGTTAATAACACGGGACTAAACGAGTTGCCACCGGCTCAAAAAGCCTTTATCTGGTATCCCTACGCCGAATCCAAAGAGTTTCCGCTGGTGGGTGCGGGTGGTCGTTCGGCAATGGCTGGTCCGGTCTATTACAAAGATCAATTCAGTTCCGCCAAGCGTCCTTTCCCGGATTATTACGATGGCAAACTCCTTACCTACGAATGGATGCGGGGCTGGCTCATGGCCGTTACGCTGGACAAGGATGGCAATTATGCTTCCATGGAGCGGGTGATGCCCAGCTATAAATTCTCCAACCCTACGGATATGGAATTTGGGCCGGAAGGTGATCTGTACATGCTGGAATACGGCAGCGGCTGGTTCACCCAGAACGACGACGCCCGATTGATACGTATTGAATATAACGGCGGCAATCGCAAACCCCTCGTTCAGGTAGCCACGTCTAAAAAAGGCGGGTCAATTCCGTTCAAAGCCAGGCTTTCGTCGGTGGGTACCAAAGACTTCGACAACGATGCCCTGACTTATATCTGGACAGTAAGTCCTCAAGCCGGAGGAATCAAACGAACGTTCAAAGAAGCGAACCCAACTGTCACTTTCGATAAAGCCG
>CAXVWN010000392.1:0-3971 GCA_964263725.1 Spirosoma sp. | reverse complement strand
GGTAATACCTTATAGGTCTATTCTTTACAACAGAGCCACAGGCATCCTGTCTGGCCTACATGTCTGGCAGCTTTATCTGTGGTTTTGTTGTACTCATGGAGCCGTTCCCGCTTGGGAGCGGTTTCCTATTTTTAGGGGTATCAGATAGCCCGCATGCATTTAAATGAGTAAAACAGCTAACAACGCTAGAATAGCCGGAAGAGCTTGAACAAAAAAGATAGATCGTTGCGCGGTAAGCGCGCCAAATACACCAGCTACAATTACACAACCAAGGAAAAAACAGGCAACATTTACGCTCCAGGCAGCATCCTCAATCAGTAGCGACCAGATAAGGCCAGCAGATAAAAAGCCATTGTATAGTCCTTGATTGGCAGCCAGCGATTTGGTTGGTTCAAATAATTCAGGCGCCAGTGATTTAAATGTTTTTCGCCCTCTGGTTGTCCAGGCAAACATTTCCAGCCATAGAATATAGATGTGTTCGATAGCGACAAAGCCTATCAGAATCTCAGCGATTAGTTTCATGCGTTATAGTATTAGGATGTTTAGCTTGGTGAAGCCTGTTCATACAGAGGTAAATTTCCAGACCGCTTAAAGCTACCAGAAATTTCATAAAAATAAGTGTAGCGCTATTGACCAATAGCTGCTCTTTAAAGGCTGACTTTTAGGTCTATAGTGTTGGTTTATAGGCGACACACATTCGTTTCAAGTATCTATAAAAAAGGCCGGTAATGATTACCGGCCCACGTTTCTCAAAAATTAGTGTTTCTCAAATATTGCTTCCGGTTCGGTCACTTCCATTAAGCCCTCGGCGTTCACAGCCGTTAGCCGTACAGGGAGCATTTCATTAATGAGTAACGGGTCGTAGTGAGCCACTACCCGCACATAGTTTTCGGTGAAGCCCTGCATCAGTCCATCGGCAACGTCTTCTTCAAACAATACGGTAGCATCTTGCCCAATCTGTGAATCGTAAAACGCCCGGCGTTTCTTGTCGGATAGAATATGAAGCATCTTCGAGCGCTCGGCCCGGATGTGGCCCGGCACTACAGGCTTTATTGTCAACGCCGTTGTGTTTGGACGCTCAGAGTAGGAAAATACATGCAAGTAAGAGATCGGTAACTCATTAAGAAACAGATACGTTTCTCTGAACTCGGTGTCGGTTTCGCCGGGATGGCCCACAATTACATCTACACCAATACAGGCGTTTGGCATGAGTTCTTTAATTTTCTGCACCCGGTCGACGTAGAGTTCGCGCTTGTATCGACGGCGCATGAGACCCAGAACCCGGTTGCTGCCCGATTGCAACGGCACATGGAAGTGCGGCACAAACCGCTTCGATTGCGCAACAAAAGCAATAACCTCATCGGTCAGGAGGTTTGGTTCGATGCTCGAAATGCGGAAACGATCAATGCCGTCAACCTCATCTAGAGCTTGTATTAAATCGAGGAAGGTCGTTTCTTTTTCGCCGTTCACGATACCAAAATCACCGATATTAACCCCTGTCAACACAATTTCTTTAACCGCCCGTCCGGCAATCTCGTTGGCCGCCCGAACGACATTAGCAACGGTGTCGGATCGACTTTTACCCCGCGCCATCGGAATAGTGCAATAAGCACAAGGGTAATCGCAACCATCCTGAACCTTCAGGAAAGTGCGTGTTCGGTCGTTGAGGGAGTAAGCCGCATGATAATCGATGGCTTCCTCGATAGGGGAGTTGAAAATCCGGGCCGGTTGACCCGTTGGCACTTTCACGAAGGTTGACATGAGTTCGTGCAACCGGAATTTCTCCGACGCACCCAATACCGCATCTACTCCCGGAATCTCCGAAATCTCTTTAGGCTTTAGTTGAGCGTAACAACCCAAAATCGCTACGTAACCATCGGGATTTATTTTCTGCGCTTCGCGGACAATCTTCCGACATTTTTTGTCGGCATTGTCCGTTACGGAGCAGGTATTAATGATAAATATGTCTGGTTGTTGATTGAACTCCACGCGCTCAAAACCATGCTGCTCCATCAGGCGGGCAAGGGTTGAGGTTTCGGAGAAGTTCAGTTTACAACCGAGCGTATAAAAGGCGACTTTTTTCACAGCAAATAATATATCCCACAAAAGTAAAAAAAAATGACGGTCCGGCGTTCCGATGGGGCGGGTTCCTTCGTATGTATAGGGTAAATGAAGTTTTGGCTGTCCTTTGTTCCTTAATCAAACCTATTTATGTTTCGTACTTTACTTCTGGGCCTGCTAAGCTTTGCCCTTTTGCTTGAACTTGGTCTGACAGGCGGAGCCTTTTTTGCCCGCGAATTTACATTACACCAGTTCGGAGTAGCCCAAACGCCTGACACTGCTTTTCTGGGCTACCTTGTGGGCTGGCTGTTATTGTTTGTCTCGTTGGTTTGTGGATTGGCCTTGTGGCAAGTACAAAAGAAAATGCCCGACTATGCAACGCTGTGCTATCTACTCGGTTTCTGGTGGATTGGCATTGGAATCGGTATTTATGTGGCCTTCGGGAAACCTGACAATCTACTACTTGACTCACTCAAAGGTCTACTAATTGTCGTACTGACAAACCGTACCCGTGCCCATCGTCGTTCAGTTTAGCTAGTATTTTCCTTCTTCAAACTATGAACTATCAGTTACTGACTGCCCTGATTATTAGTATGTTTCTCGCTCTTGCCAATTCGGCTCAGGCGCAGCAGGCACCTGTTAGTGAAACGGTTACGTACGGTCCTGATTCGCAACGACAGCCGGGTGTTCCTACCGGTAAAGTGACTAAATATGTCTGGAAAAGTAAGGTATTCGCAAACACCGTCCGGGAGTATTATGTATATGTGCCGGCCCAGTACGACCCTAAAAATCCGGCTGCGCTGATGGTGTTTCAGGACGGCCACACGTATGTGAAAGAGGACGGGGATTTTCGAGTGCCCGTGGTATTTGATAACCTGATACATCAGAAAGCAATGCCGGTCACGATTGGGTTGTTTATAAACCCCGGTCAGCACGGCGAAGAACTACCAAAAGAGCCGTTCAAGGCCGATAATCGTAGTTTTGAATATGATACGCTCACCAATCAATATGACCGCTTTCTCATAGAGGAAATGATTCCTGAACTTAGTAAGACCTATAAACTGGCCGATTCGCCTGCAATGCGGGCTATTGGTGGCCTTTCGTCGGGCGGCATTTGTGCCTTCACGGCAGCCTGGCAGCGGCCCGATTATTTTCATAAAGTACTCAGTCACGTTGGGAGTTTTACCAATATAAAAGGTGGTTACGTCTATCCATCGCTGATTCGTAAAGCACCTAAACGCAACATCAAAGTTTTTCTGGAGGATGGCAGTAATGACCTCGATAATCCACACGGCAATTGGTGGCTTAGTAATCTACAAATGGACGCGGCTCTGAAATTCAGCAAGTACGATTACAAATTTGTGGGCGGTACAGGCGGACACAATGGCAAGCACGGCGGGGTTATTCTTCCCGAATCATTACGGTGGTTATGGAGCGATGTTGTCAGTAAATAATGAGTGAGACTCGCTGAGTGTGTACTTTTGTGTTACGTATGCACTTATTTTATCAGCCCAGTATCGTTTCGCCAGAGGCGATTCAGCTACTTACCGAAGACGATTCCCGTCATGCAATCAAAACCTTGCGTTTAGGCATTGGCGATTCTATTGCCGTTACTGATGGGCACGGAAATCGCTATTTGGCCGTTATTAGTTCAGCCGACACTCGGCGTTGTGCCTTTCGCATAACGGGTACCCAAACAACACTACCGCGCCCGTTTTCTGTCCGAATTTGTGTGGCACCAACGAAAAATCTGGACCGTATTGAATGGTTTATTGAAAAAGCGGTGGAAGTTGGTATTGAGCGGATCAGTTTCTTTTTTGGTCAGCATTCCGAACGTCGGGTATTAAAACTTGAGCGCTTAGAAAAGATTGCAATCGCAGCTATGAAGCAGTCATTACAATCTTATTTGC
>CAXVWN010000391.1:0-8470 GCA_964263725.1 Spirosoma sp. | reverse complement strand
GCCCAATTTCTGGATGAACCCGGCTACCCGGAGGTGCCCGGCGAAACAAACCATTAGGAACCCTAAATAAATACTCCTTTGGTATAAAGTCAGAAGCGAATCGATTGGCGAATCGGCTGATGACAATTGATCTACCCCGGTTTTGATCACCCGCACTCAGAAATTTGGCAGTAAGACTATCAGGGCCGGTCAATTCATAAGCCATGATGAGTGCGAGTGCGGTATCTGGTCCATAAATTAATCGGAGGTTTAATTGAACGAATTTTACGATGACCCCTACAATCATTCGCTTCCAGAACAAGTCAGTAGGCGGAAATCTCTTACTATTTCTTTTGTCGTTCACCAAAGTGACACCGCATGTCGCGGTTCGGCGCTCCAATTGCGGTCCCGACTCCATTTGCTTACTTTTGGTTAACGATAGGCAAAGTCATGGAGGAGCTTTTACGAAAACAAATTGAGAAAATTGTAACCCTGACCGATGAGGAGTTCCGGTTTGTCATGACCCACTTTACTTTTAAAACCTTCAAAAAGCATCAGTACGTCGTTCAGGCAGGTGATCCAGCCCCAAATGATCACTTCGTTGTCAAGGGATTATTGAAGTCGTTTTATATCAATGATCTTGGTAAAACGCATATTTTACAGTTTGCCATGGAAGACTGGTGGATTTCTGATCCTCAGGCTTATCACAATAGAGTAAAGGCCACCTTGTGGATTGATTGTTTAGAAGACACGCAGCTTTTTTTTATTTCCATTGACAACCGGGAGAAGCTTTGTGCAGACCTGCAAAAGATGGAATATTTCTTCATGAAAAAAACCACGGCTGGTTACATTGCTTTGCAGAAAAGAATATTGTCGCTGATGAGCCAGAAAGCCGAAGCGCGGTTTAATCAGTTTGTTCAGCTCTACCCTACACTGTTGCAACGGGTGCCCAAAACCTTGATCGCTTCGTATCTGGGCATTAGCCGGGAAACCTTAAGCCGCATGTGCGCCCATTGATGTGACATAGATCACATCAATTTTGTGATCTATGTCCTTGGCTGCCGATAACAGGAGAGCGAACATTGCATCGACTTAGTTGGTCAGATTGTCAATGTTATTTTAGTCGTTAAAATGAAACAAGTTGCATTAGTGGTGGGAGCCAGCGGTATTACCGGTAGTAATCTGGCCAAGGAGTTGATCTCAACAGGTTGGACTACATTCGGTTTGGCGAGAAATCCCCAAAATAATATAGCTGATTTACGGCCCGTTTCAGCGGATCTGTTAAACCCGGAAAGTCTGAAAAGTGCGCTGGCGGGTATTTTCCCAACCCACGTATTCATCACGAGCTGGATGCGGAACGAAACGGAAGCGGAAAACATCCGGGTAAACAGCCTGATGGTTCGGAATCTACTGGATGCCCTGTCGCCCAGGAAATCAGTTCAGCACGTAGCGTTAGTGACCGGGCTTAAACACTATCTGGGACCCTTTGAGGCCTATGCAAAAGAAGGTTTTTTGCCAGAAACACCCTTGCGGGAAGAACACCCGCGCCTGGATATCGAAAATTTCTACTATGCCCAGGAAGATGAAGTGTACGCTGCGGCAGCCCGCGATGGGTTTACCTGGAGTATCCACCGCCCCCATACGGTTATAGGAAAAGCGGTCGGGAATATGATGAATCTGGGTACTACCCTGGCGGTGTATGCTACGATTTGTAAAGAAACAGGTCGTCCCTTTCGCTGGCCGGGTTCCGGGGCTCAGTGGCATGGCCTTTCCGATGTTACCGATTCCCGAGTGTTGGCCGAACAGTTGATTTGGGCATCGACGACAGAGGCCGCCCGTAACGAAGCATTCAATATCGTCAATGGCGACGTATTTCGCTGGAGTTGGTTATGGACACAACTGGCTAACTGGTTCGGTATTGAGCCGGTTGGTTACGACGGTACGGTTCATCCGCTCGAAGAAGAAATGAAAAACGATGGTCCGCTTTGGCAAGAGATTGCTCAACGCTATAAGTTGAAAGAGCCTGAGTTAAATCGGCTGGCCTCGGCCTGGCACACGGATTTGGACTTGGGTCGGCCTATTGAAGTTATGACGGATATGTCCAAGAGTCGTAAGCTGGGTTTCTCGGTCTATCAGCGAACAGACGAGTCATTTTTTGATTTATTTGCCCAGTTGCGGGCTGATGATTTGATTCCTGCTTACCAGTAAGGAGTGGAACTGTCCACTCTATAGATCTCTCCGCATTTTATAGAGGCCAAACCTATAAAGTCAGGCTCGGCACATAAATAATGCCCGTGCAGCTTATCGCTCGCGGGCATTATTTATAGTATCCTAAAAACGAATCGGACGTTTAACTGAAGGGGTCTGATGCCCGCAGGAATACGAGTAGACTAACCACGAAATAGCCATGGTGACGTAACTGGCCGAAATATTCGGAAATCATAAAAAAACAGCATCCCCGCACATACCAAAAGCCAGCCGGTCGAAGCCAGTCGGCTGCCAAATAGCGGAGTCATGACAACGATAATCGAAACGGCCGACAGACTGGCGCGCAGCACGGTACGTAACCGGATGTTAGTGAGTAGTTCCAGTACATTCGTGTTCCAGAATTCGGGGATTCGAGCAGGAAGTGGTACGAATGCATTCCAAATCATTTCAAAACACAGCGTTATATTCTAGTGAGTCCAGCCGACGTGTACCGGGTAGGGAAAGCCAGCGTCAGCCGGCTTAAGAATGGTTGCCAGGCAAACCAGCAGGCCCGCTCCCACGATGCCCAGACCAAGCAGGTACCGTTTCCACTGCATTCTCATCGTCGCTCGCCGGTAAAGAAATGCCTCGAGCAGCAGTACTCCGTAGAGCGTCAGGCCGATCAACAGCGCAAACACGTTGGTTTGGAATAGCAAAAAAAGCAGCCCGCAAAGTAGAACGTGGCCCTTGGACTGGTGGCGCCAGGGAAACCGACTGCAAACCAAAAAAAGAGAAATAAACCCGGCGCGTAGTTTCGAGTTAACACCCTCCTATTTTTATTGGATTTGTTCAGGTTAGCTAACTGATTAACTGGATATACTGAACCTTGATTGCTGAACCAGTTCGATTAACTGATTTGCCGCAAGAATCCTGAGAGAAAAGCAGCTTACCGTTTCCGAAGTAGGCTTTCAATTGGGCTTTACCAGCCTGAGCCATTTTTCAAGAGTTTTCGAGCAGTGTATGGGGATGAAACCGAAGTGGTATTCGGGTAGTGGGTAGGGGAGGGTGGTAATATATCCTGAAAATTCAAAAGTGTTTGTCTTGCGTTGGAGGATTATTTTTATCCTTCTTAAAGTCTTGGTTTTTTATATAGTCAAGCCAAATGGCCAGATACAAGACACGGTATGTTAAAAAAACGGCCCTGTTCTTCTTTAATGATTTCAATGCATCATTCAGCACTAAATCTGATAGTTTTTCAAAAACCGTACGGTTGCAGATATCCCAAATAGGATGCGTATAATATTCATTATCGTATTCAGATTTAAATGCCTTATAAAATTCCCGATACGTTTCAATGAGGTAATTTGTGAATACAGCTTTGGATCTTCGCTGATATACTTCCTTGGGCAAATAATCTTTTAGTGCCTCTCGTAAGGTAGATCTTGATATCCCGTTTTTAACTTTCCATTCATTTTTGGAAAGCAGGGTAGTTTGTATTAGTTGTTTGTCAAAAAATGGATAACGAACCGAAATGTTAACCGCGTTATAGAGAAGATATAATTGTTCTATTCCCTCGACAGCCACATGCTGATACACCCATTTAGTCATGCGTTCTGCTGTTTGAGAAACTTCACCTCTAATTAATTTTAGTGGATTATGCATTTTAACTAAGCTCTTGCGCTTGTTAAGCATTAGTTGTGCCATAAGCTTATCGAAAGGGTCGGACAAAACATAGTCCATCATTTTTACAGATATCAACTTGCTAACATTCTGAACAAATCGTCTTTTTCCTATACTATGATTTTCACAAAGCTCTTTATACAATCTCCATGCATTTAAGGGGCTTGCATTCTTTTTTAATTCTTTGAGAGCCATCTTTATGATCTCAGCTTCTCGTCGGGCTTTGGAATATTGATGTTCACGCATTACTTGCTCCAGCAACGTCCATTGTCTCTTTTCCGCAAGTTCATCGAAATAGCTGTATCCGTAATCGATGACCTGATCGCCAAGAACCCCTGATAGTAAGGTATCAACCCCATTATCCAAACAAGCATCCAAAACAACAAGATTCAACGCACTGAAAACATTGCTTGTCTCGGGCAGCCCCGTTTGCTCCGTCACCCTCTTTACAGCCGCCATCAGGTAGTCTTTCTGCGGACTCACTTTTTGTAAATCCGTTTCGTGCTTTTCACTTACCTTTTCTGCAAAATGAGACTCGTCCGTTTCCTTAGTGTGTGTTTCCGTATAAAGGCTAATCAAGGTATCTGAGCGTAAGGATTGAGCTACGGAAGTTATGGCTGAGGAATCCAACCCACCGCTTAGATTAGCTGCAACTTTTTTACGCCCGGTAATTTTCCGATTTACAGAATCAATAAAACGTTTGCGGATGTCATCAATATGTTGCTCATATGATGGGATATCGCTAGGAAGATTTATTAAATCACTCAGAAAAAAATTAAGTTTTCCAGCTTTGTATACCAATGCTTCACCCGGTAGAAGCCGCCATATATTCTCATAAAAGGTTAGATTATTACTGTCGGCGAGTTCATCAGTAAAGTCAAAATATCTGTTAATTTTCTCTGTACTGGGCTTAGGCGAAAATGGCAATTGCGACAAAACGCTTTTGATCGTGAAGCCACAATAAAAATCTGTGGAAGAAGAATAATAATATACCGGGGCTGTACTGAATGCCCCTTTTTTCAGCACAAAAGTATCTCTGTCCGCTATAATCAATGAGACATGATTAGGTAGAGAGGATAAACAATCCGGTCCCTTATCTTGATAAACTGAATGAATGAAGAATTTTAACTCATCATCGTTTTCAGCCAGATAAACTTCGGTAGAATAAACCATACATCTGTTCATAAGAAAGCTACATCAGGCCGCCCTGATGGACTTGCTGATGTAGCTATGGATGCGTCAAAATTCAAAAACGATATACATTTAAACCCAACAAAATCAGGGCGGCTCAATTGGATTTGGCTCTCCTCCAAAGGTCCCAAAATCTGAATAAGATCCTGCCCCTAGCGTCAACTCCGTGAACTTACCATATTTTGTCAGCTCTGGAGTTTCATATTGACGCTTGTCAATCTTCTTTTCACTTTTGTCGTTTTCCATGATTGTTATAAAACTTAAATTTTAGACTTCTGGTATTCTTTGACACTTAAAATATATGAGGTTTTTCGCATGCCAAAAACTACTAAATTTTATACCATTTTACAGGGCGTAAATATATAAATTTTTCAATTGTTACGAATATACATAAATATAAATTTATCTACTTGAAAATATAATCAAAAACAAAAAGGGAAAATAATGATGATAATTAAGGTATACTTATTTTAAAAAGCGTAATTTTTCTACGTACAAATCTATATAATTGCTATTTGAGAGTACATTGTCCAAGCCATTCAATATGCTTACTTTGGTGTCGACAGTGCTGATACAATTGTCTCCTCAGTAATATCAACTGTTCCAAATAATCGACATATTTTCTTGCGCAGACATCGTTGTTTATACCCAGGCTCTGACAGTTCAAATCAGCACCTTCCACAAAAGTAGATTTAAGAACGTATTCAGGCCCTTTACAACCTTTCACCAAACTGTAATGTAGAATAGAACATTCTTTCCAATGACTTAGGGGATCTGTGGGCCGACAGAAATTCAGTAGTGGTTCAACACTTACTTTCTTATTGATGGAAGAGCAAATCCATACTATTACCCACATGTCGGCTAGGTACTTAGGTAATGATTTATAATTTTCGGTCGGGTTACCAGTTTTTTTGCTCCACTGGCAAAGCTGGAACAATAATGATATTGTTCATCGCTTTAATCACCAATTGCGTGTTGAACGATCCAGTCTTCCATATCGTCAAAGCTCCTATGAACAGGCCGGCTGTCGACCGATACATTTTTAACAACCTGAACAATCTGGGTAAAATGAGCAGGGTTATTTAACAAGGTTCCGGGCAGCGCAAAATTTTTCAAAATCTCTATGTAAGCCTCTGATTGCGAAAATGATTTACATACGTCTCCCGGTGGAACCGAACACCATATTTTGTTAATAGGGATATTATGGTCAGGGAAATTATCTATGGATTGTTTGACAATGTATTTGTTACTACCTTCAAAAGATGGCTGTAATCTGGCTTTCTCCATCCCCAGGCCATTGATACTTTCCAGCCACAATTTCAACTGATTAAAAGCGGGGATAACTAACGGAGTTCCTTGCTGAAACCCGATTGCCACCAGATCGTCTGTCAATACAGTATTTCCCTTTTTAGCCAGAGCCGCGGCTATTGTTGATTTTCCGGAACCTGCAGCTCCCACAAAGATTGTAGCATCTCCATGCTTGTTCCTAATGGCCGAGCCATGTAAAACCAGATGGTTCCTCTGAAATAGAATGATTCCGATGACCTCACTGAGAATGAATAGCCGTATCGTTCCCTGATCTGCTCCCAGGTTTTGATAAGTGATCTTGTTCCCATTTTCTACGTGAAAAATACCTATACCCTCCCAATACAACGTCACATCATCGCCGTATCCGGCTATCTGGGCCGCAATGCCCCGGCGATACAGGTTCGTTTTTTGTAGATTTTCAACTGTAATCTGATCTCTTTCAATGATTACAACATCGGCCTTATTTTGGCAGACAGGTAGATGACCAGAGAAATCAACACAGGATTCTATTGTTAATCCGAAGGCTTTAAAAAGATCTCGTTGCATTCCGCTTCTATATGGTTTCAACAAGCGACTTCTGCTGAAGCTGCTCTATCAAAGCTTTCACATCATTATAACATTGCTCGTAATCTACTTCGTAGAGATCCGTAATTTTACTAACCAGCTCGGATATAGATTTAGGTTGCTGCAGAAGCATTGACCAGACATGGGATCCCACTTCGTTCAACCCAAAATATTCCGAGATATCTGTTTGAAGAATAACTGAACTTTCACCCAGCTCTGCCGAGATTTGATTAGGTGTAGCAACATACTTGACCATATGAAGAGGTTGTTGGTGCATGACTTTTCTCTGCAATTATAAAAAATAAATTAACTATAAAGAATAAATAAGTGTGGTTCAAATCTATATATGAAGCTGTTTAAACTTTCTGTTTTCGATTGATTTTGCGTAAGAAAATGACTGAGAATTCCATAAAGTGCAGACTCATCCTAGGCATTGGTACGCTCAATCATCGACCAATCCCGATTTAGGTAACTCCATACTAACTCGACAGGATTTAGCAGCGTCGCCTGTCCGATCAGGGCTGTAGGCGGGTAAGCGCTCTAAATGAATACGTACCGATTTTCTTTCAGTAAGGCCTTGACGGCTCATTTCGATGAATAGCCGCACCATCCCAGACCACGACAACGTCTCGTTTGCAATAGCGCCCGCAAAGTTTATTCAGAAACCAAACTATATCCTCAAACCCTGCTTCCAACCCGCCTGATCCAGTTCAACACAGTGTCGGCGGAGTACTTCGTAATCTGATTGTTTTAGTTTGCCATACTGACAACAGAATACGATTATTATAAGCTTACTCAGGGATCAGTAAATCAACTAAATCATGTAAATGCCTCACTAAAAATAGGCAGAAACAGGCCGTCGCACTGACGGCCTGTTTCTGCCTATTTTTAGTTGAAATTCGCCGTTGTGCAGTATGAAGTTATAGTGATTTGGCGGCTAATTTTTCAGGTCTATCTTAATCGAGACGATAAATTTCCTTTATGTTTTCTAATAGTTTTTTGAAATCAATTTGTAGGTCGATCAATTCGCCCGAGTGTACATCAAAAACCCATCCGTGAACTGTAAGATCTCGATCCTGCTGGGCTTTTTGCACTTCTGCCGTTTTGAGCACATTTATACATTGTTCTTCGACATTCAGTTCTACTAATCGTTTATAGCGTAGTTCCTGGTCTTCAATACTATTTAATTCATCTTTATGCATTCGGTATACGTCACGAATACTTCTCAACCATGGATTCAATATGCCCATATCTGCTGATTTCATGGCAGCTTGAACACCTCCACAATAGTAATGACCGCACACCACGATGTGATTCACTTTAAGGTGTAAGACGGCATAGTTAATTACGGACATTACACCTAGATCCGTATTGGGAACCATATTGGCAATATTTCTAAGCACAAACACTTCACCAGGTGATACGCCCATCAGTTCTTCAGCTGACACACGGCTATCCGAACAACCTATGTAGAGGATATCTGGCGTTTGCCCTATGGAGAGATCACTGAAGTAATTAGGTTCAACACTCAGCTTCTTTTGCACCCAATGTTGATTGTTTT
>CAXVWN010000390.1:0-7001 GCA_964263725.1 Spirosoma sp. | reverse complement strand
GCCTTTCCCTTTTTCGTGTTTGAATATATTCATTTGTACTACAAATGAATATCATACGCTTTCAACTTATTGTAAAGCGTTTTGCGGTCGATATTGAGGACTTCGGCCGCTTTCGTTTTATTGTATCCTGTTTTCTCCAATACTTTCAAAATAGCCGCCCGCTCAGCATTTTCAGAAACCGATTTGAGGTTGGCCGCAGATTGACTAAACACTGGCACACCTGGCCTGGCGGGATCGTAACTAATTTGAAGGCCAGCCGATCCCGTATCTTCTGCGGTTAAGTACTGAGGAGAAATAATTTCGTGCGGCAATACATCTGCTTCAATATAATCGCCTTGGGTAAGCAATACACTTCGTTTCACTACATTTTGCAGTTCACGCAAATTGCCGTGCCAATAATAATCTTTTAGTTTTTCTTTTGCTTCTTCATCAAAGCCCAAAATCTCTTTTTCTAATTGCAAATTGGCCGATTCCAAAAAATGATCGGCAAAAATCATAATGTCGGCCTTGCGTTCGCGAAGGGGCGACAGATGCATTTCAAATTCAGCAATTCGATGATATATATCTTCCCGAAATTTGCCTTGTCGAACGGCTTCGCGAAGGTCTTCGTTGGTGGCAACAATAATTCGGACATCAACCGGAATATCCTGGTTGCTGCCAATACGCCTGATTTTACGTTCCTGCAAAACGCGCAAGAGTTTAATCTGATTGTCGTAGGACAGATTTCCGATTTCGTCCAAAAAGATCGTTCCACCGTTGGCAAACTCAAAACTTCCGGTCTTGTCAGACATAGCGCCGGTGAATGACCCTTTTACGTGGCCAAACAATTCACTACCGGCCAGCTCTTTTCCCAAAGCTCCGCAGTCGATAGCCACAAAAGGTTTATCGGCACGTTTACTTTTCAGGTGAATAGCATTAGCTACGAACTCTTTGCCGGTACCCGTTTCGCCGGTAATAATAACCGACATATCGGTAGGAGCAATCAAATCAATATGCTTCTGGAGTTGTTCGGCTGCCCGGCTTTTACCGAATATAAATCGCTTGCCATCGGGTGCCAATGATACCTTGGCCGAAGCTGCTTTAGTTATATTTGTCTTAGCACTCGATGCCGAACTTGATTGGGTAGAACTCTTGGGCTGACTCAACGATTGGCTACGTCGTTCGAGAGCTCCCTTAATGGTATATAGAATTTCGTCGGGATATAGCGGCTTGGTCACATAATCATACGCACCGTGTTTTACAGTCTGCACTGCTATGCGAACATCAGAATAGCCTGTAATAATAATAACGGCTGTGTTTGGATGCATAACCTTAATTCGGCGAAGCATTTCCAGCCCATCAATATCGGGAAGTTTAAAATCGCAGATTACCAACTCAAACGACTCCTTTCGTAACAAGGTAAGGCCATCGTCGCCACGCTGCACCGATGCCGTTTTATACCCTTGCTTTGTCAGAAATCTTTCTAAGAGCAGGCATATATCATTGTTATCGTCAATAATCAGAATTTTTTCCATGAAGAGGAAACAGCTTGTTCAAATAGACCAAACCCGGCCTGGCACAAAGTGCAATTATGAGTAGCCTTCGTTGGCTGTATGAACAAAGTTACTCAAACCTGAGTGCTTTGCAAAGCTGTTTCTACCGAACGCCGGGTGAATGGTTTTCCGATAAAATAGTCGGCTCCCTGCTCGGTAGCTCGCCGACGCTCGGCTTGTCCATCGAAAGCGCTGATCATGATTATCTTGGCCTCCCGCTGGTTTTCTTTGATAAAAGGCAGCAAATCGAATCCCAATCCATCCGGCAAGTTCAAGTCCAGAAAAATGGCATCAAATTGCTGTGTATTCAGCCACTGTCGTCCGTCTTCAATGAAGTTAGCACAAGTTGGCTGATAGCCTAATCGACGTAGCAGACCTGATAACAACAGACATATATCTGTTTCATCATCCACGATCAACACTCGCTTAGCAAGAGATGTTGTATTTGTCACGGGGGGTGTAAATTGCTGTCCCACATTAGCTCCTGCTATCGTTCTTACCACGGCCAATTTTATTTTGTATTCCTTGTCAATAAACTGTCTGTATAAAATATGATGCCGGAAATTTCTTTATAGCCATAGAAGTGATTATTTAAATGGACTAATACCCAATAACTTAGCTAATTGCGATTTTGTGTTCTTCTATTTATTAACTATTTACACTGATATTCAGTGAATAAACTTCAATTTTGGTGTGCTATTATTCTACAGTTATTCTACAAGTGTAGAACATATTCCACAGTAGTTTATTTCACTAATAATCAATCGTTCACAGTTCATATGATATTTCAGGTTTTGCTATAGGCTCATTTACAAGCCTATAGAGGTGTTTTCTACCTAAACTCTACCATGTGTGTGCATTTTTTCAACAGTTGGCACAACTTTTTCTCTTAATGTTCTCAACTGCGAGATAATTTATTCTGATTTACTCACGAACAATCATGGGAAACCTTCTGTACACAATAGCCGTAGTGCTAATTATCATTTGGCTTTTAGGCTTTTTGGGCGTCATGGGAACGGGTATTGCGAGCAGCGGCCTGATCCATATTTTATTGGTAATTGCAGTCATTGCAATTATATTACGTCTGATACAGGGTCGCGGAGTGTGAGGAGGGAAGTACCAGAAAAGATATTACTTAGGAGAATGGCATCAGCCATTACAGCAAAAAATTCCTACTAGTGTAGGTAAGCTTATTTTAGGTTAAGTACAAGTTACGGTGGGTACGGAATCCCTGCGCCAGATTTGAGCGCGGGGATTTTTTTTGACCATCCATCAATAAAGGGAATTAGTTTTTTAAAGAAACATTTATACTTGCATACCCAATAGGTTAGCAAAAGGTTAAAATTCCCGGTTCGGGGTATGAATGCGTAAAACGTGGACGCCCTTGTAGAAAAAAATACTCACTACTTTATTATGTGTTTCCTACACTATAACTATCTAAACAACTTATTAACAAGAAGTTATCGTGTATTTATCATTACTGGTACAAAATTTTCTGTGCAGTTGGCATCGGTAATAAAGTAAATCATTCACAAAAGCTTAGAAATTATGAAAGCATTGCCAGGAATATTAGTAGGTCTAGCGGTCGGCGCTGTTGTTGGTATTTTACTTGCTCCCGAGAGCGGCAACAAGACTCGCAAACGCATTTCGTCAGAATCGGATTCGTTTTTTAAAGATCTTCAGGACCAGCTTCAATCAGGTCTGGAAAACATAAAAAGTCAATACAACGACTACGTTGATTCGGCCGCTGGAAAAACTCAGGAGCTAGTTGGCCAAGCCAAGAAAAAAGCGAAGCAGTAGTTTAACTACGTAATCGATAAACTCACCTAAAACAAACAGAGAAATGAGAAGCACACGAGATTTTCTAACCGGTATTATTACGGGCGTTGTTATTGGAATTCTGACGGCCCCCCGTAGCGGTAAGGAAACACGCGACAAATTATCCGAAGAGGCTAACAAGCGCACTGGTGATCTTAAAGATCAGTGGGAAAAAGGCGTATCGCAGGTGAAAGATGGTCTCGACCAAGCTAAAAGCCAGGTAAATCAATACACTGATAAAGCGAAAGATCAGTTCAACCAATATAAAGATCAGGCTCAATCTGCGTTGAACAAAGACAAAGTTAAAGACCAGTATAACGATAAAGTCGATGAATTAGCTGACGATGCCAAATCTGGTATTGAAGACGCTCAATCATCAATCAAAGTTAATTAAGTAATAATACCCGGTTTACTCAATGTTATTGAAAAGTAGCCCCCATCGGTCACCGGTGGGGGCTACGTCTGTTTACGGGTTTAATAACCTTTTAATTTTGGTTTAAGAAGCCTTTAATTAACAATGCGGACCTTTGTAGCGGAAAATAAAGTCATGAAAAAATACTCGCTTTTTTTCGCGTATCAGCAACTCCGCGACTGTATAAGTTTTAAATTAAACAACCCATTGACTCACCCACAAAATCACTGGTTTAGGCCACTGCGCATATCCACAAATACAACCAGTAGTTTACTGAGCCACTTTTTACCAGTTGTAATTGGGCTGGTGGTATTGTCTGGCCTAAGCAGTTGTAGCAGTGGTAGTGAAGCTAAAACTGACGAAGCATCACCAAGCACACATCGCGAAAACAATCTGCTCGCCACGGCTACATTCGACACGGCTAAATTGGAAAATGCACGAAACGAACTTAACCTGACGGGTAAAATCACGTTTAACCAGGATCAAGTAGTAAAAGTGTTTCCGCTAGTAGGTGGCCACATTGAAACCCTTAAAGCTGATTTAGGAGACTACGTAAAGAAAGGGCAGATATTGGCAGTTATCCGGTCGGGCGATCTGGCCGACCTTGAGCAGGAGGCAGTAGCGGCAAGAGGCCAGCTGGCCGTGGCTCAGAAAAATCAACAGGTAACAGAAGACATGACGAAGGCTGGTTTGAGTTCGCAACGCGAATTAGTGGCTAGTCAGGAACAGTTGCAGGCGGCTAAAGGCGAAGTAAACCGCGTTAGTGAACGGCGCAGGATTGTGGGCGGTACAGGATCTGTTTACCTGGTAAAATCACCCATGAGTGGGTTTATCGTTGAAAAAACAGCCTCGCCAGGCATGGAGCTTCGCTCCGACGATCCTGAAAACCTATTTACGGTTTCTAATCTCGATCATGTGTGGGTACTGGCCAACGTATATGAGTCTGATTTAGCAAATGTACATGAGGGCGATCAGGCCACGATTACAACAATCTCCTACCCTGACAAAATCTTTCGGGGTAAGATTGACAAAATTTTCAATGTACTTGACGCCGATAGCAAAACCCTGAAAGTTCGGGTTACTCTCGACAATGCCGATTATCGGCTTAAGCCCGAGATGTTCGCTAACGTTAGCGTAACGTATGCTGGTCGCGACCAACGCATTGCCATTCCGGCAGCCGCCGTCGTTTTTGACAAAAACCGCAATTTCGTTGTCATGGTTAATAAAGAAAACCAACCCATTGTCCGCGAAGTGGAAATTTACAAAACGATTGGTCGGAAAACATACTTGTCGAGCGGCATCACCCCCGGCGACCGCGTCGTAACCACAAATCAATTACTGATTTACAACGCCTTAGGAAGTTAACAATTTAGATTTAAACAACACAAAAAAGACCCGTTACCAATTGTAGCGGGTCTTTTTTGTGGCTGACCATTTAAGCTGTCAATGGAATGTATTATCCAGTTTACAATCAACCCTATTCAGCCGTTGTTGGGTCAATAATTGCAGAAACTTCGCTGATGGTGTTGGCGGGGAATCCCCCCTGTTTTGCATGTTCACGAACCATTTCCTCGTTGGGTGCGATGTAAACACAGTAGATCTTATCGCCTGCTACATAGCTTTGTACCCA
The DNA here is from genome assembly GCA_964263725.1 of Spirosoma sp. Classification (GTDB taxonomy): domain Bacteria; phylum Bacteroidota; class Bacteroidia; order Cytophagales; family Spirosomataceae; genus Spirosoma. The sequence continues at coordinate 1,609 of CAXVWN010000390.1, read as the reverse complement.
TTGAATTTGTGGGCCCATGTTAGTTAGTACTCCACAGGAGGTTTGTGAGATACCTTTCAAGTCTGCCCCAGTTAATTTACCAGCGCCGGGTATTTCTCTTTCGATTACGTATTTAGGCATGATTGCTTTGTTTAGTTTGTGGCTTACGCTAGTTGGTTTTTCAGCTTCCCCATTTCCAACCTTCCTGGCTATCAGCCTAGTATTCACTAAAACTAAACGAAAAAAAGCCAGCCCTTTTAAGAGACTGACTTTCTGGCAATAGATTTTATTAATCGGCAAACGAGTTCTTACTTCTTCGTTACACGAATCGAAATACGACGGTTTTGAGCGCGACCTTCTTCGGTATCATTTGACGCAACGGGATGTTCCTGACCGTAGCCTTCCGCTTCCAGACGGTTTTTGTCGATACCCATTTTCTCTAATTCAACACGTACTGAGTTAGCCCGATCCTGCGAGAGTTTAAGGTTACTGGCCGCGTTCCCCGTATTGTCGGTGTAGCCACCGAGTTTAACAGACACAGCCGGATACGCTTTCAGAATTTCGGAGATATTCTTTAATTGCTCCTGCGATTGAGGCTCCAGTATTGCGCTCCCCGTTTGGAACAATAAACGGTCAAAATCAAACCAGGTTTCTTTATCAACCGGCTTATCGCCTTTGATAAACGCCAGCAGTTTGTTTTCGATACCAAATTCAGGAATATTCAAGTCAATACCGTTCGTTAGCTTCTGAACACTGAATGTGCCCAGGGCGGCATTAGGTGTGCTTACTTTATCATTGTCGGCCGCCGTCGATTCTTCCAGAGGCACTTCCGTTCCGGCTGCGTGTTTGCCTTCGCGGTTATAACCCGGCGTTTCCGACGACTTCACGGCGATATACGGCGCAATAACCAGCGACACAATTGACATCAACTTGATCAGAATGTTCATTGACGGACCAGATGTATCCTTGAACGGATCACCAACGGTATCGCCCGTTACCGATGCCTTGTGTGGCTCCGATTTCTTGTAGAACATTTCGCCGTTAATCAGTACGCCCTTCTCGAACGATTTTTTAGCGTTATCCCAGGCGCCACCAGCGTTGTTCATAAAAATACCCATCAGCACACCCGATACGGTAACGCCCGCCAGCAAACCGCCGAGTACTTCAGGACCGAAAATAAAACCAACAATAACCGGCACTGACAGGGCAATTGCGCCCGGCAACATCATCTCGCGAATGGATGCCTGGGTTGAGATAGCCACACATTTTTCATATTCGGGTTTACCCGTTCCTTCCATAATACCTGGAATCTCGCGGAACTGACGACGTACTTCCTCTACCATTGCCATAGCCGCCCGACCCACAGCGGCAATCGCTAGTGACGAGAAAATGTATGGAATCATGGCACCTACAAAAAGACCTGACAGCACATCAGCCTTGTAAATATCAATGGCCGAAATACCAGAAATACCAACGAAGGCAGCAAACAGAGCCAGCGCGGTCAGCGCAGCCGACGCAATGGCAAAACCTTTACCACTCGCAGCAGTCGTATTCCCAACGGCATCGAGAATATCGGTACGACCCCGCACCTCTTCGGGCAGGTAACTCATTTCAGCAATACCACCAGCAT
>CAXVWN010000389.1:0-4796 GCA_964263725.1 Spirosoma sp. | reverse complement strand
TCCGGCTGGCGGCCGATAAAGAACGGGTTATTCAACAGCAACAGTTAATAAATGTTCGCCGACAGGCCGAAATCGCCCGTTTACGAGCCGAAGCCGAACGTGACCAAGTAGCGGGTGAAACTCGGGTGAGCCAACTTCGGCAACGGATTGATACCGAGCGGCTAAAGGCTGAATCGCAGAAAAGCCGATTGGAACAACGCGCCCATATCGATAAACTAAGCCACGACATTGAACAGGCGCAACTAATACGAATAGTTTTGGTCGGTGGACTCGCGATGTTGTTCGGTTTTGTTGCCGTTTACTACCGGAAAAATCGCTTAATTAATCGCCAGAAGCGTGAGATAGAAGGGCTGAACTGGGATTTGGAAGACAAAGTATTTGCCCGAACGGCTGAACTGAAACTAGCTAATGATCAGCTGCGGGCTAAGAATCGGGAGATTGAAGACGCTTTGTTGCGTGGACAAACACTTGAGCGCAAGCGAATGGCTGCTGATTTGCACGATAGCCTCGGCGGGTTACTGGCGGCTATCAAAACCAGTATGTCAGCACTTAATCCGGCACATATGGCCGAACGGGAACAGCAGATTTATCATAATCTGCTGAACATGACCAAAGAAGCCTTTGCCGAGATTCGCTACTTATCGCATAACCTGCAACCCGATGAATTGGAAAAACAAGGGTTGTCGGAGGCTTTGACGCGATTGATCAGCAAACTCAATCTTACTCAGAAAATAACGTTTCGGTTAGATGATGCCGAATTGCCCCGATTGGACAAAACGGCTGAGTTTAATCTGTATTCAATTTGTATAGAATTGTGTAGCAATATTCTTCGGCATTCGGGAGCGACCGAGGCCGATATTCTGTTTCGACGATTCAATAACGAGTTGAATATGATTGTGAAAGATAACGGTTGTGGTATGGACCCCACTGATGCAACAGGCATGGGGCTTCATAACATGCAAGCTCGTATGGATCTTATGCAAGGCCGCTACGAAATTCACTCCAGCGCGGGCGAAGGGACTACCTTTATTTTTATTCTGCCAGTTTCGTCAAATTTGGCAACGGCTTAATCAGGGCCATTTACTTCACTTTCCCGTCAACCAAAAACTCATTCTTGTCGAAATACGGTAATTTCTGGAAACCGGAAACCGTATAATGCTGGATGCGCCACTGCCGATCGGCACTCGGGCCACTGTCAAGCAATAAATGGCGTTCTGAAGAATAGAGCGGATTACTTGTTTGCAAAATGGCTTCAATCCGGCGTGGTTTTTGGCTAATGGAATCTAACCGTACCGTGAGCGACCGAACCGTGAGCCGTTCTTCCGATTTTTTTAATGTGTATTGATACGTTAGCGAATCGGGCCGGGCAAGCTGGTAACTGCTGCGTAGCGCTGGCTTGTTAATATCTGCCTGGGTAAATAATTCCAGTTCACGGCTCCAGTTAATGTCGCGGGTGGTTTGCTGATTTCGTTTTTCGTTAATAGCAACCGTCTTACTGATGATTGGTTTTTGGGTAGATAAATCAGTAATCTGCCCTTTTACGTAGCCTAGCACATCATAATAAACGTTCGGTTGATTTTGTTGGGCAGGATCGGTGCAACCACTGATTAACACCGAGGATAACAGAAGAACGGAATAAACGAAACGCATAAATCAGGACAAAACGACCCTGGATGGGGAGGGCCTTACGGAACCACCAACACGATTTTTTGCAAATCGGTTTGGGCAATCGAATTCTGAACCAAATTTGCAGTCAGAATGCTTTATTTAGTAGACGAAAGAGGTAAGACTTTAGGCGAAGGGTAATTTATTCGTGCGAACTTTGTCAATGACTTTCTTCTTTTGTCTCGCGTCTTTCTTCTCAGTTTTTTTATAAAATTTTATGGAATACGATGTTATCATGATTGGTTCGGGGCCGGGTGGTTATACCGGTGCTATTCGCTGTGCCCAACTCGGACTGAAAACGGCCATTATTGAAAAATACCCGTCGTTGGGGGGCACTTGCCTTAACGTCGGATGCATTCCGTCGAAGGCGCTACTCGACTCGTCGGAGCATTATTATAACGCGGCCCATACCTTTGCCGAACATGGCATAAAACTGGACGATTTACAAGTTGACTTAGCCCAGATGATTGCCCGTAAAACAAACGTAGTCGATCAGACAACGAAGGGTATTGTCTTCTTGATGAAGAAAAACAAGATCGACGAAATTCATGGTGTTGGTTCGTTTGTTGATCCACATACGATCAAAATTGTTAAAAGCGATGGAACAGAGCAAACCATCACAGGGAAAAATATAATCATCGCGACGGGTTCAAAACCCATGTCGTTTCCCTCAATGCCGATTGACAAAAAACGAGTCATCACCTCGACCGAAGCCCTCACACTTCAGGAAATTCCAAAACACCTGATTGTAATCGGTGCTGGCGTCATTGGTGCTGAGTTAGGTTCGGTTTATGCCAGGCTTGGCGCAAAAGTATCCTTTGTGGAGTTTGCCGATTCGATGATTCCAACAATGGATAAAACGATGGGCAAAGAACTTCAGAAGGTCATTAAAAAACTCGGTGCCGATTTCTATTTCAACCATAAAGTCACGAAGGTTGAGAATACGGGCGAGGAAGTTGTGGTTAGCGTAGATAACCCAAAAGGGGAGCAAATCACGCTTACCGGCGATTATTGCCTGGTATCGGTGGGTCGTCGTCCTTACACGGATGGTTTGAATCTCGAAGCGGCTGGCGTGCAGGTAGACAAGCGGGGTAAGGTTGAAGTAGACAATAATTTACGGACAAACGTACCTCATATCTACGCGCTCGGCGACGTAATTCGCGGGGCCATGCTGGCGCACAAAGCCGAAGAAGAAGGTACATTTATTGCCGAAACTATCGTCGGTCAAAAGCCGCATATACATTATCGACTAATTCCGGGTGTGGTTTATACGTGGCCGGAAGTGGCTGCGGTGGGCTATACAGAAGAAGAAGTGAAGCAGGAAGGCATTCCTTATAAAGTTGGTACATTTCCGTTTAAGGCGCTTGGCCGGGCACGGGCGAGTATGGACGTCGACGGCCTGGTAAAGGTATTAGCGCATAAAGAAACCGACGAAATTTTGGGTGTTCACATGATTGGTGCCCGCGCAGCCGATATGATTGCCGAAGCCGTTATGGCTATGGAGTTCCGGGCTTCAGCAGAGGATGTATCGCGGATGTCGCATGCCCACCCGACCTACACCGAAGCCTTTAAAGAAGCCTGCTTAGCCGCTACTGACAACCGGGCGATTAACATGTAATTTGTTCCAATTAGCTCAACACAGAGATATACAGAAAAGCCCGGTTGCAGAAAAGCAGCCGGGCTTTTCTGTATATTGCCTTCTTAACTAATACAACCTCTCAAGCATGAAAAAAACAATTACACTTCTTCTTACGCTCGTCGTCGGCTACGCACAGGCCCAAAATGCAGATTCTGTTGCTATCCGAAAAATTTATAACGAAGCTTTATCCAATGGCAAATCCTACGAATGGCTGCGTTATATGACCAAGCAGGTTGGACCGCGCCTGAGCGGGTCAACGGGGGCGCAAAAGGCCGTTGACTGGACCAAGCAAGTCATGGAGCAGCAGGGTTTCGATAGAGTATTTTTGCAGGATGTAATGGTGCCGCATTGGGTAAGGGGAGCCAAAGAACAAGCCTTTATTCACAACGGCAAGCAGAAAGTTACGGTACCAATTTTAGCCTTAGGTGGCTCTGTCGCCACAGATGCCAAAGGTGTCGAAGCAGGTGTCGTTGAAGTGAAAAGCTTTCCCGAATTGCGGGCGTTGGGAGCCGATAAGGTGAAAGGCAAAATTGTCTTTTTCAACCGCCCGATGGACCCTACCAAAATTAGCACGTTCGAGGCTTATGGTGGAGCAGTCGATCAACGGGCCAATGGCGCAACAGAAGCCGCCAAACTGGGAGCCGTTGGGGCAATTGTTCGTTCAATGACAAACGTACACGACGATAATCCACACACGGGTGGAATGCGCTACGGAACGGGAGTTGCGTTGATTCCGACCGCAGCAATCAGTACCAACGGGGCCGATTTGTTAAGTAAATCATTGACCGAAAACCCAGGTCTGACCTTTTATTTCAAACAAAACTGCGAGTCCTTGCCCGATGCCAAGTCGTATAACGTGGTGGGTGAAATAAAAGGCAGTGAGAAGCCCGACGAGATCATCGTCGTTGGTGGTCATCTGGATTCGTGGGACATTGCCGAAGGTGCCCACGACGACGGTACCGGCTGTGTGCAATCCATCGAAGTGTTACGTATCATGAAAAGTTTGGGGATCAAGCCGAAACGTACCATCCGGGCGGTGATGTTCATGAACGAAGAAAACGGGTTACGGGGTGGCATTCAATACGCTGATCTGGCTAAAAAGAATAACGAAAAACACATTGCAGCTGTCGAATCGGACGCTGGCGGATTTACTCCGCGAGGTTTTGGCGTAGTCGGGAAGCCGGAGAACGTTGCAAAAGTGATGACATGGAAACAACTGCTGGCACCCTATGGCCTGACCGACATTACTGCCGGTGGAGGTGGGGCCGATATTGGTCCTCTGGCTCAATCAGGAACCGTATTATTTGGCTTTAGACCCGATTCGCAGCGGTACTTCGATTACAACCACACGGCGGTGGATAAATTTGAAGCGGTCAGTCAGCGTGAACTCGAACTCGGCGCTGCTTCAATGGCCGCCCTGGTGTATTTGTTGGATCAATACGGATTATAACCCTAAGTAGTGGTGTTTTTTTTTGGGGGGGGGGTGGGTGGA
>CAXVWN010000388.1:0-17965 GCA_964263725.1 Spirosoma sp. | reverse complement strand
TTTTAACTTGGAAAACAACGGCGACTCAGCCATGCGTAATCGAATCACAATGGAAACGCCCACCAATACGATCGACAGCAGAAACGGAACCCGCCACCCCCATTCCGAAAATTTGTCAACGCCCAACGACTCCCGCGTTAGCAGAATCACGCCCAGTGACACAAATAAGCCCAATGTAGCCGTTGTCTGGATGAAACTTGTATAAAATCCGCGTCGGCCTTTAGGTGCATATTCGGCCACGTAAGTAGCCGCCCCGCCATATTCGCCCCCAAGCGCCAGCCCTTGTATTAACCGGAGCAATAATACCAATAGGGGGGCCCAGAAACCAATCGTTGCATAGCCAGGAATCAGCCCGATGGCGAACGTTGAGCCACCCATTAGCACCAGCGTTACTAAAAAAGTGTATTTCCGACCGACCAAATCGCCCAGCCGACCAAATACTAAGGCACCAAATGGCCGTACTACGAAACCAGCCGCAAACGTGGCGAGTGTTGACAGCAGTGCGGCCGTAGGATTATCTTTTGGGAAAAATTGCGATGATAGAATGGCGGCTAAACTGCCAAAAATGTAAAAATCATACCACTCAATGAGCGTTCCGACCGACGAAGCTGAAATGACACTGAAAAGTGTTCGGTTAGAAACCGATTGTGGGGCTTTGGCTCGATTGCCAGTCATATATAAGCAGAGAAAAGGAAGGGACTTTCCACTAGAAGCCGTAAACTAACTTTTTTTACCATATGATTATTGAAAACTGAGACACCAGAGAACACGGGGATTTATCTTAACCCTGTATTTTCGCCGTGCCTCGGTGGTTAATAATCAGTAAAATTCTACGGTGCCAGCCGCTCGATTAGCCAGTTCTGGGCTTCTTTACGATAGCGAATTCGGTCGTGTAACCGGCTGGGGCGTCCCTGCCAAAACTCCACGGCGTCGGGCACGACCCGAAATCCACCCCAGTAGGGCGGGCGCGGCACAGGTTGACCCAAAAACTGGGATTCGAGCTCACGCTGGCGGTTTTCAAGTACATCACGACTGTCGATAACCAGACTCTGATGCGATACCCAGGCCCCAATCTGGCTTCCGCGTGGGCGACTGTTGAAGTAATCATCCGATTCGTTGGCACTAACTTTTTCAACATGGCCCTCAATCCGAATCTGACGTTCAAGCTCAGGGTAGAAGAAAGTGAGCGTAGCAAATGGTTGTCCGATCAGTTCGCGCCCCTTACGACTTTCGTAATTTGTATAAAAAACAAACCCGGCCTCCGATACATCTTTAAGCAGTACAATTCGACCATCGGGACGTCCCTCGGCTGTTACAGTGCTTATATGCATAGCATTTGGTTCTGGAACCGACGCCTGAAGAGCTGCGTCGAACCACAGCCGAAACTGGGCAATGGGATCTGGTAAAACATCGGACGCGTCCAACCCGTTTAAGGTATATTCATTCCGTAATTTGCTGATTGCTGAAGGCATCTTATGTATTTCGTTAACTGCTTTTCACTGACTGTACTACAAGAAAATCCGCATATTGTCGTACTTTTGCAAAAGTAATCGGTACGTTCCCAACATGGCAAACCAAGAACAGGAAATTAACCAGCAGTCGGAAATCAATAACCCGGCTACCGACATGCTGGCAGTCAATACCCCCGAAGATACCACCGCATCGACGGACAGTTCCGTTTCGGAAAATTCCGATTCGGCAACAGTTGTTGCGGCATCAACTCCAGAACCTACGGTTGAGGATACCACAGTAACAACGCCCGAAACGGCACAGGCTCCGTCTGCTGAAACTGTAGAAACGCAACCTGAAGCCGCTGGTGTTGACGATACAAATGTTACATCAACTGAACCGCCGATTGTCAATACGACTCCGGAAGTTGCTTCCGTTGAGGAAACCGTCGCGTCGTTAGATGTGGTGCCGGAAGCCAGCGTTGAGGCAACGGAAGAACCAACTAGTGAGGTTACGGAGCTTATCACTGATGAAACGTCAGCTGAGTCAGTTTCGGAAATTGATACACCGTTGGCCTTTACGGCCGAATCTGCTGCTAGTGAAGATATTACGGCTCAATATGCCGATATTCACGAGCCAGAAGATGAAACCCCGGTTCAGTCGGTTATTGATTATAGTCAGTTCACGAAACAGGATTTTGTGAATCTGCTTGAAACGCAGATGGCTGCCATTAGTGTAGCTTCTGTAACACCCGGTGACTTCAAAAAAGCTGATCAGGTGTTGAAAGACGTCAAACCCCTCTTTGATCAAATGAAGCGGGCCGAGCGCGAAGCTGCTCAACAAGCTTACGTTGCCGAAACAGGTGCCGATGAAGGTTTCGAGTATAAATATGACGATTCAGTTCTGCGGTTCGATGAGTTATACAAGCTCATCAAGAGCCAGAAGAATACCTACTTCCAGAACTTAGATAAGGCGAAAGATACCAATTTTGCCTCGAAAACGGAGTTGCTTACTCGCTTGCGTGAATTGGTTGAAACCGACGAAAATAACGCGGGTGATCCGAAAGTTAGCTGGAATGAATTCAAGAAAATTCAGGACGACTGGAAGTCGGCCGGTAATATGAACTCTCCGCATAATGCGACACTTTGGGCCACGTACCATGCCTTGGTAGATCGTTATTATAGCAACAGAAATATTTATTTCGAATTAAAAGAACTCGACCGTAAACGCAATACCAGCCTTAAAACGGAGGTAATTGAGAAGGTCGAAGCAATGGCGAAAGCGTCGGAAGAAACATCCGTTACGCGTCAAACAATTGATGAAGCCAATGCCCTTTTTGAAGAATATAAGCACATTGGCCCGGCACCTAAAGCCGAGCAGGAAGTGCTGTGGGGTCGCATGAAAGCTGCTTTAGATGTACTTTATGACAAACGCCGGGGTCAAACCAATGATCAACGGAAGGAGTCGGCACAGCTATACGAAGAGAAGTCTGCTATCTACGAAGAATTAGTGCCTATTACGTCGTTTACATCGAACAGTATTAATGACTGGAATGATAAAACGAAGGCTGTAATGGCCTTACAGGACCGCTGGAATGCTATTAAAGGACCAATGCCCCGCGAGGAAGGCAAGGAACTAAGCAAGAAATTCTGGGCTGCACTGAAGACATTTTTTCATAACAAAGGTGAATTCTTCCGGCAACTCGAAAGTAAGCGGGAAGAGAACCTACGGGCAAAAACGGACCTTTGCGAACAGGTAGAAGCTATTCTGGCAGCTGGAGAAGAGTCGCCCGAAATAACGCAGACGGTGATTGAATTGCAGCGCCAGTGGAAAAACATTGGTCAGGTGCCTGAGAAGCAGAAGAATACTATTTTCGACCGCTTTAAAGCTGCCTGCGATGCTTTCTTTAACAAAAAACGTTCAAAAAATCAGGAGACAGAACGCGAATTTGAAGGTAACCTGGTTAGCAAAATTGCGCTCATTGATCGTATTGAAGCGGCCGCAACGGCTAATGCCGATCTTTCCCAATTGAATGAATTCAAGAAGGAGTGGAATAGCATTGGGTTTGTTCCGAAGAAAGATATGCAGTCAACCCAGAAGCGATATATTAACGCTGTGAATGCGTTGGTTGGTGCAACGGGTAAGATTCCGGCGAAAGATAAAGAGCGGATTATGCTGCAAAGCGAAGCCGAAGCAACCCGTAGTAATACCAGTAGTGGTGGCAGTCGTGATCGTGACTATGCCCGTGGTAATCGTGATGGTGGTAGTAGCGGTAATGTCGACAACAAACGCGAAAGTGATATTCGTCGTCGAATCACATCGATCGAAAACGACATTGCTACTTATCGCAATAACATTGAGTTTTTTGCTCGTTCAAAAAACGCCGATAAAATCCGTGCTGATATCGACAGAAAAATTGCGGATGCTGAAAAGCAGCTAGATGATCTTCGACATCAGTTACGGGTAGCACAAGCGTAAATACTGTTGAAAAAGCAAAAAAGGTGGTCTGATTATAAATCAGACCACCTTTTTTGCTTTTTCTATACTTCAGACTTGCATCGAACAAGTAAAAAGGCTACTTTTGCATCACGATTCGGAAACGAGTTGAGAATTGTTGCCAGTGTCGGATAGCGGTCGATTCCGCCTGATTTGTAATCAGGATGCGCAAGCGCGTCGGGGGTTCGAATCCCTCCACTGGCTCATTGATAATCAGCCACTTAGCAATTATGTTAAGTGGCTGATTTCTTTTATGTGCAATGTAATGTGCAAAAGCCAGCTTGGATATGTAAAATGTGTATACATCTACGCCTGCATGGAAGGCTAACTTGGTAATGAGATAAGGCTGATGGAACCAAGCCGACAGAATATAGCTCAAACGTTTGTGCAATTACCCAACCTGCTCTTTCGGTTTGTACAATTAAGCGCCGAGTATAGTCATTTAATTACTGTTATGGAGCTCTGAGCACAGCTTTTTGCTGCTTGGAAAAGGTTAGTAATGTGTAAGTTAACATCGCTTTTTAGTTATGTTAATAAGGAGTATAGAAAAAAATCAGTAGCTTTATTCTTCTGCCAAAGCTATATACAAGTGAAACCAGTACGGCAAATACAGCCAATCCAATACGTTAATTACGACGAACCTATATATGTAACGACTCTGCGGTAGCTATCTCTTACGGGGTACCTGATTGATCGTTGTGTTCTTATATTAAGTAAGATGCTATGTCTTTTCGACAACCAACTTCGACGGCTATTCGTAGCTTCCATTTCAGGGGAAATGCATACGAATTTCTAGTTGAGTCCTTGTTAGAGTCTAAGCCAGTGGGTGGTCAACTCCTGATCGAAGCCTCAACAGGTTATGAACTGACGACTTCAGTTGACACAGTGCCCCACTCTCAGCAAATGCTCAATTATACGAGCCAAACTAATGGTAGTTGGCTTGCTCGTAGCATGGTTACGCTGCTGGCTAGCGGTCCCTCGCTCATCAGCGGCACTGTCAAAATTCGTGAACCTCTCGGCGAAACAGTTATTTTACTAATTACTATTGAGCCCCTTCTTTTCCTTGATAGCACAGCTATAACGTTTAATAGGATAGAGTCTGGAGAGGAAACCTTTGCTATGTTAAAGATCAGTCAGCAGGGAGCTAATACGCCCGTTGTCCTCTCAACTGATATTCCTAACCCGTTTGCATTGGCAACCAATAGACAAGAATTAAACTATACCACCAATCTGACGGTAACGCCATCTATTGGTGGTATTTACATCTATATTCGGTATGCGCCGAACCAGTTTGGCCGGCATATGGCTCACTTGTATGTAAAAACTTCTTACGATACTAAAGTCGTCCTGCTTGAGGGCCAATCAGGGGGGATATTGGACTTGTTAAGCTGGACCCAATTGCCTCACCGGCCTAGTTTACGAACTCGTTGGGGCGAGCCAGTAGCAAGACGTGTTCAGCAGGGAATACTGGCGATCCTACTGATCGGCGGATTAACTTATATGGGTTACTATTACCAATGTCAACTGTTTCCAAGTTTGTGCCAAGCTCAAAATGCGGCAATAACAACTACAATAGTTCGAGATTCTACGATAGGTTATGCTGATGTTCATACTGTCGATACCAATACTAATTGGCGAAAAAATACCTCAAGTAAAAATACTGAACTCGAGAATAAAACGGATAAAGTTGCCCCTCAACTTAGTATAAAACCAATTACCAGAGAGCCGTCAAGTATAAACCGTCCGATGAATACTTATCACCAATCGGGTAGCAAACGGCGTATAGCTTCATACAAGAAGTCTGCTAAACGTTTCGATGAGCCCAGTGATCTTGAAAAAGAACTAAATAAAAAGACATATAACTACCGCTAAACTTGATCAATTTTGTCAAGCTGTCCTAAAGGGAGTCTGTTTCAAATTGCTTTATGCAGCCCAAAAGTTTCCTCGACCGAGAAGCAGGCTCGTCGCCAGAAGCATGAGTGTGGATAGACAGGGCACTGATAACAGAACAGTGGTATTGACAGAAATAAGATGCTCCTTCTTGTCTCTGTCAGCAATTTGTTAAGTTTTCAACTAAGACAACATCATCAAATTGGCTATTTACAAGTGGTCACTACAGTCAGGCTACTGTTGTTAATTGTGTTAGCAATAGTAAACGCTGACACCTCATCATCACCACAAACTTGTTGCTCATTTTTGTTGACTTGTCCTGTCTTACCATAGGTTAGCGTCTCGCAGCTCTTACAGTTCTTTTTCTTGAATACTCCCCCTTCGCAGGCAGCTAGAGAAGCTAAAATGATGATTGCTATTACTATTCTTGTCATCCCGCAGTTGAGTTAGTTTAATATAGTTATAACAGCAACGCCAGGCCAATAGTAAATCTTGCATAACGCATACGAACCTTTAGTCGTGATGAATTTGACGTATTTATGATAGTGATCGTATTAAGTAACTAAAGATTTTTCTTCGTTGCCAAGCCAATTAAAGAAATAGCTTGCCCATGAGAACATGATTTTATGTAGATCATCTCCTTCGGCTTTTTCCCGAAAAAGCCGAAGATTAATTGGTTCTTAATATAAATGAATTCTCAAAATTTTTAAACTTATTATTTACTCAATCGCTTGGATAAGCATAGTATACAATTGGACATAGTTGACACAGCCGGGCACTGCTCGGCTTTTGTTTGACGCATCAACTAATGATCATTGGCTGAATACTTGTAGACACAATTTGTTAGACAATTTAGTTATATCGCTAAGGAGCGTCTTTGCTGTAGTCCAAAGCTAATTGACCCCTTATTTTGCTTTTGCCCAATTTGTTGTAAGTATCATATCACAGGGCTAATTTCCGCAGGCACTCAGGCATAGCAATAAATCAAACATAATAAATGCCAAATAGGCGCCGGTAACGGGAGCTACCACTATTAAATGTATTGTTAAAATTCAATTAAAGATTACCTGTAGATAGTTTAAGTTAACTATATATAATTTTATTAACTAGGTAGTTTTACTTAAATTTGTATAATTAATCTGTGATTAGTCAATGAAGCAAAATGTACTCATCATTGTCAGGGGTTCCTCGATGACAGGTCCGGTTACCCGATTTTATATTAACCTAGAGGAAAGCGAAGCGATTCGTAAATTTTCAGATCAATATACCTATGGCTCCAGCGAAGTATTAGCGTTTAATGATGAGCTGAATATACTTGGTTCGGACCCATTTCTGCGTGTGGCTGTAGTTAATTGATGAGTTATACCAGTTTCATTAATTATCTGACGATATGTTGTGGTGAAGTACATAAAACTAGTTCTTTTTAACGTGGATGATGACACCAACAAAAAAGCCCTGATAATTCAGGGCTTTTTTGTTGGTGTCATCATAAGATTAGACACTTAAAGTCTTAGTATCAGCTTTATTGATAGGAATATATTGAACCTCACGCAGAGGTTCACCTTCCCCGCGCAATAAATATTCTGCCGATATCCGGGTATCGGCTTTGCAAAGTTGCTGCAATATGTCCAAACCAGGCTTAGCTTTTCCCCCTACAATGTTAAAAATGGTTGTTCGGCCAAGGCGATGATCATTCGCAAACCGATGTGGTGTTGTATTAAGGGCTGTAAAAACTGCTCTTAATTTCTCGTTGATTGGGATCATTAGGTGGCTATTTTTTTATGGGTCTGTGAGTATAACAAATTTCCTATTGACGCCGAAATTTCTTAGAAAACGCTGGCGATTTAGTTGTATCAACATTTTTTTTAAGTTGTTAATACTAGGTTTCTTTTTGTAAATAATATTATCTGTAACTATTCTACAATTTGGCAAAAATGTGAAATTGATAAGTTAGTGGTAATTGTGGTGAACAATAATAAACCGTAACGAAAATGCACACAAGTTCTGCTTTTCTATTTACAGGCCTTTCGGCGAAAGGTCAAACGACAACTTACACTTCATCACACCGATATCTGTTCAGCAGGCAAAATCGGCGATTTAACGTGGTAATTCAGGCTTTCAGGCATATTAAATGGCAGGCAAGATTAAAAGAGATAATCTTTGCCTTAGACCAGCGGTTAGAGCAAGTCCAAATGCCCGAATCGCTTACCGTAACTTTTCGGGAATACTACTTCTATTGAAGGTCTGATAGTCTGAATTATTTATCTTCATGAGACAACTGCCATTTGCCAGTACTAATATCCACTTTGTTAAAAAAGCCGTTCAAGACGCTATCCGCCGATGTGAGCGCATTATTGTTGTCGGATCTTCGGAGGAATATCAGAAGATTTATTTCTTCACAGGTCGAAAAAATTATTGGCGGTATTATACCATTGATTTAAATGCAATGGACACATTGGTGCCAAAGCGTTTTCAGCAAGCTAACAGGACGTTTCACGATGAGGTTCTTCATGGTGAGCCACTGGCTCACACGGTCAATCGCGCTGAGGCTTCCAAGCTATTAGATGTGTGTTCCAATGAAGAACTCGTATCCGCTGCGCCAGTTACAAAGCCAAATACGGCTCTACGCCAATGGGTAAAAACATTGCTTATTCCTTTAGCATAGACTATATATTTCTTGTGGAGATAAATTACTGATTATACGAATATTGAAATGGCAAGTGTTTAGAGTTTTTTTAAACTCTAAACACTTGCCATTTCAGCAGAAAAGAACAAAACTATCTTGACCGAGATTAGGAGGCAATTTAATACTGCTGTATTCGCCGAATAATACGGAGTTCGTTGGTAGCAGCGTAGCATTTTTGTGCAGGAACTGTAGTCTGAATGAACAAGCATTGCAGGTCAATGAATGACCTGCCAGATAATTACCACTGCAAACCAGCCCCTTATTTCGTCGCTATATAAAAGAAGTCCAAACTGCCAGCGGGATCGTTGCTGACAAGGTAATCGGTGTGGTTAATCTCCGCGGCAATTCCATCGGCTTGCAGAAGACGGTTGCGGTTCAGACGATTCATCAGATCGTAGGGAACCTGAAGTAGTCGGCGGGGAAGTCGGTATTGCAGATTGAAAATATCGAAGCGAGTCAGTTTTTTTACCGATTCTTTATTCTGCTCATAATACGTCATGACCTTATTATTGCCATGAATTCCCTGCGTATTAACGATTGAGAAGTACTTTCCCATCAGAGCCTTCAGGCCGTCGGCATAATACTCCCGAACGTGCCACGGATTGCGTGTGAGCGAGAAGGTTTTGTTAACCGTTGTGAGCAATAATTTGCCGCCCGGTTTCAATACACGATGGGCTTCTTTAATAAACAAATCGTCGTTTTCGATGTGCTCAATCACCTGGAATGTTACGATATAATCGAATGTATTGTCAGGTAACCCGCTGAGTGGCGGGATATTAGCCGCAATAAATGTTGAGCTGGGGTACTCTGCGCTGAGGCCAGCAATCAACTCCTCATTTTTATCGATACCCGTATAGTGATTAGCCGCTTTGGTCAGCAATTCCAGGCCCCGGCCCCAGCCGCAACCAATTTCGAGTACCCGACCGCTTACGATAGCGGCTGCTTCGACATACGGAAATAGTAGTCGTTGGTGAACAGGATTATCCGATGCGATTTCGGCGGAGGTAATTTCAGTGGTCTTGTACATGCGTTTGCAATTCAGAGGGCAAAATTACTCTTTTGTAGAAGCAAAGAAAAATGAATGACTCTGGTAACCCAAAAGAGGTCTTTTTTTCGTTGTAAATGAACAATCACAAGCAACCAAACTAATAAGGGTTTTTAAGGCCACATTGGTTTAAAAGTTTTACATCGTTGTTTATGCGTATTCTATCTGCTTTGCTTTTTATTTGTTTCCTAACGGCCTGTTCCAGTGCCAAAAAAACGCAGCAGGACCGCGCCAATGCGGCCTATGATGCCCGCACCGAAGCGCAGCGTAATCAGGCGAACCGCCCAACTGTTCGCCCGGCCGATACGCAACGTGACTCCGCACCCCGAACTGATACTCCGCGTGATGATGCCCGACGTACGGAACGCCAGAATGACTCGCGCCCAACGGCAGCTCAGTCTTCCGCGCCGGTTAAAGTTATGACTGATGGCCCTGCTTTGGGAACTACACCATCCATATCGACCAAAACGGCCGGTGAGTGGATGGTTACGTCCATTAAAGGGAAATTTTTGGCAACCGATAGTACCAGCGTCCGGGTATATATGGATTTGACGGCCAAGTCGCCAACGGGTGACAATGTGCTCAATCCCGCCGATTTTTCAGAACATTTTCTGATTGCTTATGTCATGTATCCCGATTACAACAACCGCGAACGGTTAGGTTACGGAACGGTGCCGCTAAGTACCCAGAATGTTAGTTGGGATGGTGACCATTTAACGCTGACGTTCGATGTGAAACGCCCGAAAGAGGCCGCTACAGCTGTTTTATTGACCGAAATCACGGAGACCAGTACGGGTACAAAAGCGCGTAATGATCTGACAGTGCGCTTTAAAACTGCCAAATTGAGCGACCGATTCACGCTGTTTGACAAAACGGGCAAACAGCCACAGTTGCGTAATTATGTAAATGTGGGTGATACAATTGTGATTCGCGATGTGAATGGCACAAGTAAGTCCCTGTTTGGCTATCGCTACCGGCACGATTTCGAAGCAGCTTCGTCGCCAATGAACACGTCGCCCCGCCCCGCAACCAAATCGCTGGCAGAAGATTCGACACTGCGCATAACCACGAACAAACCATTTGTTATTCCTGGTGAGGGCCTCTATTATTTTGTGGAAGATACGACTGATGCATCCGGCATTGGCTTAGTCGTGACCGACAAACGGTTTCCAAAACTAACTCGGCCTGAGAAACTTATCAAGCCGGTATTGTATATGAGTACCAGCTCCGAAATTGGCGAAATGAATCAGGCACAGGATATCAAGAAAGCTTTTGACCGTTATTGGCTGAGCTTGATGTCGGGTAATGAGGAGGTGGCTCGAAAAACATTGAAGGCTTATTTTGATCGAGTTGAAGAAGCTAACCGATTATTTACAAGTTATAAAGAAGGCTGGAAAACCGATAAAGGCATGATTTACATCGTGCTAGGTGCTCCCGACCGTGTGCAACGGAACCGAGAACGCGAAGTGTGGGTTTATAATCGCCGGGCCAATGTCTCGGAGGTTAATTTTACATTTACCAAAAAACCGAATCAATTTGTCGAGGATCATTACGAACTGGTACGCTATATTGAATATCAGCCGATTTGGTACCCGATTGTCGAAGCATGGAGAACCGGCGCAATCCGCGAGTAAATCGCCCGAATACCAATAGAAATTCAACTTCCCGTCCCCAATTTCGTCCTGAACCAGACGAGATGGTATTTGGTATTCAGTCTGTTATCGAGACGCTTAAGTCCGACCAGCAGATTGATAAACTGTATATGGAAAAGGAGTTGAGTAACCCTGATATCCAGAATCTGGCTTTTCAAAAGCGAGTCACAATTCAACGTGTACCCGCCGAACGGCTTGACCGGTTTACTCGAAAAAACCATCAGGGAGTGGTTTGTCTGATCGCTCAGGTTCAGTACGTCAAACTTTCTAATGTGATCGCTGATGTGTTTGAACGTGGCGAAACGCCCTTTTTCCTGCTTCTCGACCGTATTACCGACGTCCGAAACTTTGGGGCCATTGCTCGTACTGCTGAATGTACAGGAATTCAGTGCATTGTAATTCCGGGCCGGGGCGCAGCCGCTATCAATTCCGACGCCATGAAAACCTCGTCGGGTGCTCTAAACCACATTTCGGTTTGTCGGGAACCTGACTTAACCGAAACCGTAAAATACTTGCAGGCATCGGGCATTACAGTTGTGGCCTGTACCGAAAAATCGAGTCGCGATCTGTACGAGCGCACCACCGACCTAACCGGCCCAATGGCTGTAATTGTGGGATCAGAAGAAGACGGCATCTCGCCCGAACTGCTGCGTATGGTCGATACCCATGTCAAGATTCCACTTCTGGGCGCGGTCGGTTCGCTGAACGTATCAGTAGCTACAGGTGTGGTTTTGTACGAAGCCGTTCGCCAACGGAGTTTGAAGGTTATAGAATAGGCAATACTGAAATTTGTTCTCCTGCCAATGCCCATACCCTCCCGAATCGGTTTTGAGTAGTGTAATAGACGTTAATATAAACAGTTATAAAAAAAGCACCGGATAATCCGGTGCTTTTTTCAGTTAAGCCTTACTGCTTTTACTCTTGCTTTTTACTTTTTTGCTAGTCCCGCCTTTCTTAGCCGGGGTACTGTCCAAAGAATTAATCCAGACGGCCAGTTTTACGGCATCTTCCTTTGGCACCTGTTTCATCGGAGCCATTGGCGGATAACCCGGCCAGTGAGCTGGAATTGGATTATAAATCAGGTTGACGATTTCTTCGGTGGAGTATTTCTTCTTGGCTACATCTGCATAAGCCGGGCCCACCAATCGTTGGTTGGGACGGTGACAGGCTATACAAGTGTATTTGCTCATCAGGGCGTTCATATCCGCCGGGATGTCGGACGTTGGTGCCTGGGCGTTAGCGTCGAATGAGGCCACGGCCAGCGCAGCCGAAGCGATGAGAATGCCAACTAATTTTTTCATGAGAATCGGGTAAACAATAAATGAACGAACAGATTGATAAGGAGTAACAAGGGAACCCCGCAAAAATAGATGGTTTCAAATGATAACCCAATTTTGGCTTTGGTTTTTCCTATTAAACCACACATTAGACTATTGTTCTCGAAAAACGTTTAAAATTGTCAAAAATAAATAATTATGCAGCCCCTCGACCGTTTTTCGGGTCATGCCGACCTCTATTCGCAATATCGAATTGACTATCCTGCCGACTTGTATGACTTGATTCTAACATTCAGCAGTAGCCGGGAAATGGCCTGGGATTGTGCCACCGGCAACGGACAGGTTGCAGGCGCTTTAGCCGATATTTTTGATCATGTCGACGCGACGGATATTAGCGAAACACAACTTATCCTTGCCGTCAAAAAACCAAATATTCACTATCAAACCAGCCTGGCCGAGCAAACACCCTTTGCCGACCAAACCTTTGATCTGATTACGGTGGCGCAGGCGCTGCATTGGTTCGACGTAAACGCTTTTCATCAGGAAGTCCGGCGAGTGGCCAAACCCGGTGCCGTCATTGCCGAATGGGGCTATGGATTAGTGCAGCTTAGTGATGCTGATCTTGACGCGATCATGCTGGATTTTTATAGGAATCGAATTGGGCCGTATTGGGACCCGCAACGGAAATATATTGACAACGCCTATGCCACATTGCCTTTCCCGTTTGCCGATGCGCAGCGGGCAAACTTTACGGCCCGACGAACCTGGTCGCTGGAACGGTTTCTGAACTATTTGCGTACGTGGTCGGCGGTGCGGCAATACATTCACGAGAATGAAGAAGATCCCGTAATTGGGCTGGGAGAAGAATTGCGTCCGGTCTGGGGCGATCAGGAACGCGAGGCACAGTTTCCGATATTTTTGCGTGTGGGGCGCGTTTGACTTGTCCTTTCTGCGCAACATTTTTCTGAACAAGGCTATCCTCAGTCAGAATAAACTTGTGGATAACCTTGTTTTAGATTGATTCACTAGCGGGACGAGTGATCGCTACTAATCTCTTCATGCAGCAGTTTTTTCTGAAGTGATTCCATTTCTCGTTTTTTTGCTAAATAAATGCGATGTTCCCATCCTCCGGCAAAATAAGTCAGGGCGGCAAACAGCAGGATACCTACCGCTATCCAAATCGATTTTTCTCCCTCCCAAATACCTAGTAGACTAAGGGCTCCAATTGGTACTATATTCCAGCGCATTAGTCCGGAAAGACGAACTTGGTAGGTTGCCATCTCAATGGCATGTTTGAGTTCGCCAAGCATAGAGCGATCAAATTTAGTTTCGTTTTTTAGTCGGCGAATCCGACTTGCCCAAATATACAAGGCAGTCGAAAACATCCAGGCGGCCATCGTATACATAACCAGACTCTCCGGACGTTTGAATAAATTGAGTCCAAGTACAAAAATCCCGGCACCGGCATTCACAAAAATTAAGAGCAGCTCACTGAAATTCGCGATGTGGCTAGCCTGTTTTTTTTTTGCCAGAATGCGTTTTTGCAATGCGTTTTCATTGATAACCCAGAGTGGCTCATTCGTCTGGGAGTTCCATATTTTTTGTAGTTCATCAAATTCCATGATAATCCTGCTGTTTAGATTTGGTGATAAGTTGTTTCTTGATTCGGCTGATTTTTACCCCAACATTCGATTCAGAGATACCCAGCATAGCCGCCATTTCTTTATAGCTGAATCCATCCAGAAGCAATAAGGTAAGGGAGCGATCGATTTCGTCGAGTTTGTGAATTTCCTCGTAGAGCCAGGTCAGGCGCTCATCAACCTGAATGATAGTATCCTGTAAAATAGCGTGTACGTTATCGAGTGTTTCCTTGGGTACCGTATGTTTTCGTTCTTTGCTCACCCATTTAATCGCCGTATTTAACGCTATGCGATACATCCAAGTAATATTGGACGACTGTTGTTTGAAGGTTGGAATGGAATGCCATACCTGAATACTGATCTCCTGGAAAAGATCATCCTGGTCCATGGCTGTCACGGCATATGCCCGAACTACTTTAAAAAGTAGGGATTTATGCTGGCCAAGCCACGTTTCGAAAATATGGTTTTGTTCGCTTTTAGTCATGCCCCGCTTATTTACTCAATTAGTACTAATCCCGGGCTGGATTATTACAAGAGAGAAAAAATAATTGGGGCGATTTGACTGCACTCTTTCAGATTTAGGGCTTTGTTATAACTCCCAGATTACCCGCACGACTTTGCCCCGCACGCCAATCGTCTGAAAAAACTCCAGCCAATGTAATTGTTGCGGACCGAGGTGGTCGGTTGGCGATTTGACCTCGACAAAATCGTAATTACCCTGTTCATTCCAGACGAGCAAGTCGGGAAAACCGCGTGTGTGCTCGCGGACGTTGCGCGCCATTTCGAGCAAAATCAGCCGCAATTGTTCCACGTCCAGCAACTCAATCATTCGCTGAACCAGTGTCAACAACTCGTCTGACCAGTCGACTAATACATTTGTGATGCCGTATTTAGCATTGAACATCCGGCCCGTATGGCGACGCCAGTCGTCTTTGGTATCAAGTTCGACAAGGCGCTTTTTTAGTAAGTCTTCGCGTTTCAGGTAGAAATCGGGCAGGTAAAAATCCGACGGAGCCCGTTGCAACGGATGGTGAATAGCCGACACATTGGCATCGTAGATAATGTCCCAGAAAACCAGACCAAATAAGCCGCGCCAGGGGTAGTTTTCCGTAAAGGCTGCGTCGTAATCCTGTTCCAGGTAATAATTCATCACACCCGCTTCGACATGGTGGCGGTAGGCCACCGGAATATGAACGCTTTCGGCATCCGACAAAAAACGCGTTGTAGCTTTACGGGTGCGTTTTTTCTCACCCATGCTCAAAATCTTCTCCCGAAAATCGTTGGCAAAATAACGCTCCTCAGCGTTGAGCGGCTTCACGGCGATTTCATCGCAAAGGGCAAGTGCTTCGTCTATAGACCCATTTTTGAACAGCAAACGAACGCGCCGTTCTCGTGCCGGAACCCGGTCTGAGAGTTCATAAACGGCCAATGCCTGTTCAGGTAATTTTTGTCGTTCCAGGAAAGCCCCCACACGGCACACTAATTTTTGATACCCCGGAATCGCAATTTCGGTCAGTTCGGGGCGGGTTTCGTTCCAGTTCAGAAACCAGTTGTAAATATCATCGGCGGGTGTTTCGGCTTCTTTGAGATCGTAGAATTCTTCGTTCGTCAACGAGATCAACAACTTATCTTCCACCTCTTTACGCGTGCGGAAACGGGCCGTTAGTTTGCTTTCATCATACCGTTCGAAGTTAACCATGCCGAGGTCGCGGACAACGAACTCGGTCATGCTGCTGCCCCGATTGCCAAAAAACAGGTATTTAACCATCATGCCTTCGGCCTCGAAGTTCATCTTTATCACGGTCTCGTGCGTGGTCAGACTCGTGACAACTTCGGCAAAATTGAGTTCGTGAAGCGCATAACGCACCACACCTTCCTTTTTCTCTTTGGCTAATGGCTTGATCTCTTCTAGCTCAAGCGGCAATAGGTTAAGCAGTTCAGGTTTTGTAAAAACACTTAGGGCAGCATCGCCCATAATTTCGTGGTGCGCCGATAATCTCTCCACAAAGCCCGATAGAATTAACTCGCCAACGGCTGCCGGTAAGTCAGTTATTTCGTTATACTGTAGCTTGTTAATACGAAAAAAGAGTCCTTTGCGGTTGCTGAGCCGGACATATAAGCACTGAGCATCGAGACTCAACCCCTCGAATCGGTGCAAAAAATCCCGTTCGGCATCGTTTAGTAGATTGCCGTATAATCGGTTGACAAAGTCCAGCACGTAGCGGAAATTGTCGAGGTAATAACGGGGTGTGAGGATAATTTTCTGTCGTCCGACCATGCTATATAAAGAACAAAAAAACAATCGTTTATGTCCCCAACAGATGTTCTGAATGAGTTAAGTAAACAGACAATTCTGCCGCCTAAGCAGCAAGCCGAAATCGCTGAAATAGAGCGACAAAAGCCTTTTTCATTGCACTGGGAATTACGATCGATGCTTTACATCGGCATTCTGTTGATGAGTTCGGGGTTGGGGTTATTGGTTTACGATAATTTCGACAAAATTGGACAGGGAGCCTTATTGTCTGCTATTGCTGCCGGGTGTATCAGTAGCTTTTATTTTGCCTGGCGGTTTCGGCCCGAG
Organism: Spirosoma sp.; assembly: GCA_964263725.1. Taxonomy (GTDB): domain Bacteria; phylum Bacteroidota; class Bacteroidia; order Cytophagales; family Spirosomataceae; genus Spirosoma. The sequence continues at coordinate 1,249 of CAXVWN010000388.1, read as the reverse complement.
TGGACACCGGCACAAACCAAAAGCCGGTCAACCTTTGGTGATTATGCGCTTATTATGGCGTGTCTGTTATTTCTTACCTTAGAAGGATACGCGCAATATGCCTATACCGTTTTTGGGTCACGCTATGGATTGGTTACATTGTTACCGGCTGCGCTGTTTTTACCGCTCGCGTACCGATTCGACCATCGGGGCGTTTTAAGTATGGCATTAACTGCCCTGATTTCGTGGGTGGGCGTCACCGTTCGGCCCCTCGAGTTATATTTTAAAACCAATTTTTTTGAGCGCGAGACCGTCTTTTCGGCCATCGGACTGGCTCTGGTGCTTATTGGCGTGGCAATGGGGCTGGAACGGCAACGCGTTAAGCCCCATTTCACCTATACCTATCTAACCATCGCGGGAAACTTGCTAATGATAGCTTTGCTGGGAGGATTATTTAACTTCGAGGGTCTTCGGTTATGGTTTGCACTAGGGTTGGCAGCGGCTTGTTTTGGATTTGACTATTATGCTCGCCGTGGTCGCCAACGACAATCGACTGATGCTGCGGATGGATCATTTCTGTTTCTGCTGATGAGCACCGTTTATGGCTATATCGGCGTTACGTACCTGTTTTTTCATTATTTACGTCCCGACGACGATATCTATTATTGGTACTTTATCGTGACGGGTATTGCGCTCGTTTATTACCTGATGAGCCAACTTCCTAAAGGCAACCGAACGAATGAAAGCGTATAACCAACAGTGGATTTTTAACCGCGAAGTTCTCGCCCAAACCGAGCGGTGGTACCGGCAGGGTCTGGTGTCCGATGAACAAATAACGACTGCCAGGAAGGCGTATCCGGTTGAATTTCGGCAAACAAATGGGTTTCTTGAAGTCGGCTTGTTTTTATTTACCACCGTTGCTATTCTGGCATGCTACCTGTTACCCGCCAGTGTTTTGTCGGATGTATTAACAGATCCGAAGACGTATGGGCTGTTCAATGTAGTCTTTGGTATTGGGGTCGGGGTAATTGGGAATGTACTCACTAACAGTCGACTATTGTATCGGAATGGCATTGATAACGCATTTGTCGTTACGCTGACGGGATTTTTAGCTTTCGGTTTTAACCAATTTCTGCCGAATGGCCTGTCTATTGCCATACATTGTTTGTATACACTGCCGCTTTTGCTGCTGGTGCTCTGGTATTACGGCGATACGCTCATTGCTTTCTTCTGTCTTGCCACTTTTTATACGTTCGTTTTTGATAGTTTG
>CAXVWN010000387.1:0-5159 GCA_964263725.1 Spirosoma sp. | reverse complement strand
GCTCGTAATCTCATCGACAACGGCATTGTATTTTTCGCGAACTGAACGATAAACTTTGTCTTCTTCATCCGCCCGGCTAATAGCCCTATTCGTTGGAATAACGACTACGTCCATTTTATAAATTTGCCAGAATTCGGAAGCTTCTGTTTCGGCGGTACCAGTCATACCTGCCCGCTTGTGGTACATACGGAAGTAATTCTGGAGTGTAACGGTCGCGTAGGTCTGCGTGGCGTCTTCAACTTTTACGTTTTCTTTCGCTTCAACAGCCTGGTGCAGCCCATCCGACCACCGACGTCCTTCCATAATTCGGCCCGTTTGCTCATCCACGATTTTCACCTTGCCGTCCATAATAACGTACTCGGTGTCTTTCTCAAACAAACAGTAAGCTTTCAATAACTGGTTGACGGTATTAATACGCTGCGTTTTCACCGCGTAGTCACGAACAACAGATTCTTTATTCAGAATCTTTTCCTGCTCTGAAAACTCACCGCTTTTATCAATCGTGTTGAGGTCAATTGACAGGTCAGGTAGGATAAAGAAGTGAGGATCTTCACCCGAGCCGGTAATGTAGTCAATGCCTTTTTCGGTTAAGTCGATGCCGTTATGCCGCTCGTCGATAGTAAAATACAGAGGAGCATCAGCTTCTGGCATCAACTTCTGATTTTCGGCAAGGTAAATAGACTCTGTTTTTTGCAACAGGGCTTTATTTCCTGTTTCGCTCAGAAATTTAATCAGGGGCTTGTGCTTCGGTAATCCACGATAAGCGCGAAACAAAGAAACTCCTCCCTCTTTTTCATCACCAGCCGCAATTTTCTTCTTGGCATCGTTCAGGTAATCATATACCAGTTTCCGCTGTGCTTCGACCAGGCGAGATACGCGCGGCTTCAACTCGATATAATCCTGCTCATCACCACGCGGCACGGGTCCACTAATAATAAGGGGTGTCCGGGCATCATCAATCAGAACAGAGTCAACTTCATCCACCATGGCATAATGGTGTTTCCGCTGAACCAATTCACCTGTTTCGCGGGCCATGTTGTCGCGCAGGTAATCAAAACCGAATTCATTGTTAGTCCCGTACGTAATATCAGCCAGATAAGCTTTCTTACGTTGCTCCGAGTTTGGCTGGTGTTTATCAATACAATCGACCAGCATTCCATGAAACTCAAATAAGGGAGCCATCCATTCTGAGTCACGCGTGGCCAGATAATCGTTGACCGTGACAATATGTACTCCCCGACCAGCTAGCGCATTCAGAAAGGCTGGGAACGTAGCAACGAGCGTTTTCCCCTCGCCCGTAGCCATCTCCGCGATTTTGCCTTGGTGAAGCACCACACCGCCAATGATCTGGACATTGTAATGCACCATATCCCATTTAACGGGTGTTCCGGCGGCATCCCAAATATTTGCCCAGTGAGCCTGGTCCCCATCAATGACAACGTTTTTCTTACGGGTAGCTATTTCACGATCAAGTTCCGTAACAGAGACTGTTAACTGATCATTTTCTGTAAACCGGCGGGCCGTTTCCTTCACAACAGCAAAGGCACGGGGTAGAATATCGAGCAATACCCGCTCCAACTCTGTATTGCGGTCGGTTTCGAGTTTATCAATCTGGTTGAAAATCTGTTCCTTCTCATTAACGTCTACATCAGGGTTGCCGGCGTGTTCGTTAAGTTCAGCGAGTTGGTTGTCAATGTCAGCCAACTCCTGAGCAATCAGAGCTTTGAGTTCGGCCGTAACCCGACGCAGTTCGTCGTTGGAGAGGTCTTTCAATTGAGCAAATTCGGTATTCACCTTCTCAACGTAGGGAAGCAATTCCTTGATGTCCCGTTGTGATTTGGTTCCGAAAAACTTAGCTATGAGGTTAATCATATTATCGTTAGTAATTAGTCGTCAAACAGTCTGAGCTTTCGTATCGGTCAATTCAGGGCCGCCCGTGCGGTCGTTTTATAGATTGTACACGAATGACCGTTTAGCTCCGTAATTTATTGACCAGCCGACTTTTTTTTACAAATTTAGTGCATTACAGCGTTACTACAACCTAAGAGCCTGTCTGAAGGATACTCATTATTATAGGAGAACGATGTTTTGATGAGAATCTATTACTTTTGCAGTTCAAATTTTGGCCCAACAGCCATTGTTTATGTTTATTAAGGACAAATTGTCACGTTTCACTCACCGTATTCGCTCCTATCAAGCTGTTGCCCTGTTGTTTTTACTGACAGGATCGTATCAGGCAGTTGCTCAACAGCCTCGCTCACGGGTTGACCAGTTGAGTGATGAAGATGTGCAGAACTTCTACAAAAAAGCCCAGGCCAGCGGCCTTAGTGAAGTTCAAATTGAGCAGGCAGCTATGTCGCAGGGATATACCCTTGACGATATTGCCAAGATGCGCAAGCGGATGTCCCAGATACGCACACTTACATCCCTGCCCCAAAACAACCTTCCACCTGAAAGTTTCAAGGGTAGAACGCTTCCATCTGACCTTACCATTCGAACAGATTCATTGATACCTAACTTGGCGCGTCAAGATACCAGCCGCAAACTCAAGGTTTTTGGTGCGTCATTATTCGAGAATGCCAAATTGTCATTTGAGCCAAATTTGCGTATTGCCACTCCTCGCAATTATGTAGTAGGACCGGACGATGAAATTAAAATAGATATTTCAGGTGCTTCAACGGGTGATTTTCAGTTGAAAGTTAGCCCAGATGGCACAGTGAAATTGCCTGACCTGGCCCCGATTTTTGTTAGTGGGCTGACAATAGAACAGGCTGAGCAGCGTATTATTGCTCGATTGCGGCAGGGCGGCTATCAGGGTTTAGGTAAGCCTGGAAGCGGAACTAGTGCCAATGTAACATTGACCAATATCCGTAGTATTCGTATCACCCTCGTCGGAGAAGTTGTCCGTCCGGGAACATACACAATCACATCTCTGGGAACAGCTCTAAACGCACTTTACCTAGCAGGAGGCCCTAACCCAGAGACAGGATCATTCCGGAAAATCCATGTTATTCGAGGCAACCGCGTTGTCCGAACAATTGACTTGTACGATTTTATTTTAAGAGCAGATCAACGGGATAACATACATTTACAGGATCAGGATGTCATCCGCGTAGCCGACTACGAAACCCATGTTGAGTTAACAGGGCAAGTGCGCCGACCCGCTATTTTTGAAGTATTACCAGGCGAAACATTAAAAACGGTATTGGGCTTTGCTGGTGGTTTTGCTGATGATGCCTATCGGGCATCTATTACGCTTCGGCGTAACACCACCCGCGAACGCCGAATTGTAACGATTACCGAAGAACAAATAACTAACTTTGTGCCGCAACGCGGTGACAAATACGACGTTGGGAAAATTTTGGAGCGCTACGAAAACAGGATTCAAATTGCTGGAGCTGTTATGCGCTCAGGCGATTATTCACTTGAGCCCGGTTTAGAAACTGTTCGCCAACTTATTAATCGGGCTGAAGGTCTTCGTAAAGATGCCTTTGTGAATCGGGCCACCATCATTCGCGAACGCCCCGATCTGGACAGAGAAAACGTGTCGTTCGATTTAGGTAAACTTATGCGGGGTGAAATTGCCGATATTCCCCTCATGCGACAGGATAGCCTGACAATCTTATCCATTCGTGATCTTCGCGAAGAGTATTACGTTACTATAGAAGGAGCTGTTAACCGCCCGGATACGGTTCAGTTTATTGCGAATATGAGTGTTGCTGATTTAATCGCAAACGCAGGGGGCTTTCAGGAAGGGGCTAAACCGAACCTGATTGAAGTAGCCCGACGAATTCGCCAGGATTCTGCCGGTGTCCGTACGACAACACAAGAAGTCTATCAATTTTCGATCGATCGTAATTTGCAGATTATGCCTGTAGAAAGTGGTTCCGCTAGTTCGACAAACTTTCGACTTCAACCGTTCGACATTGTTTATGTTCGTACATCGATCAATTACGAAGCACAACGTCAGGTAAACATTTATGGAGAGATCATGCAGCCGGGCAATTATGTTATTTTTAACCGGCAGGAGCGCATTGGTGATATCATTAAGCGGGCTGGTGGCCTAAAGTCGGAAGCCTATTTGGCTGGAGCTCAATTTAGACGAAAAGGGCAATTGATCGGCAATGATCTTAGTAACCTTATTGCTGATCCCAGTGTTGAAGAAAATCTGTTGCTTCAGGATGGTGATACCCTATTTATTCCCCAGCGGTCAGAAGTAATTTCGATACAAGGTGGCGTGTTGAACCCATCCTCTATCAGCTATAAAACAGATTATACATTTGACGACTACATTAGTGAGGCAGGTGGCTTTACGGATAATGCCCGAAAAAGCAAAGCATACGTGAATTATCCTAATGGTCGTAAAGATCGTACGCATCGGTTTCTATTTTTTACATCACGCCCTCATGTAGAACCAGGCTCAACGATTGTTGTTCCATTTAAGCCTATAGATTCATCTAAAATAAGTACGGCTGAACGAATCGGTATACTTTCTTTATTAACAACGGTATCCATCGCACTGGTTAATATCCTTCTTCGATAAGGATCACTTTTGTTGTAATTATGTCTATTACAAACGATAAAAAAATAAGTAAAATTGACGAGGACGAAATTGAAATTCGGCTAAGCGATATTGTACATTTTTTGAAGAGGAGCCGTAAAGCTGCTATAATCAGTGGCTTTATTTTCCTAATTGTTGGGGTGCTTTATGCTTTTTCAAAACCTAATCTATACAGTGTACAGGTAACCGTCATGCCTGAAATACAATCGAAAGCGGGTGGATTAGGCGGATTAGGTTCGCTTGCCGGTCTGGCAGGGATTGATATTTCTAGTGCCGCAGGTGGTAGCATGGATGCCATAAGGCCGGATATATATCCAGATGTATTACAAAGTGTTCCATTCGCACTTTATCTTTTGCCTCAACCAGTTTATTCACAACTTTTTGGGAAAGAGACTTCCTTACAAACTTTTATTGAGGACCAGAACAAGGAATCATTAATAGGAAATTTGTGGAGTTCTGACGACGCTCAGCAAAGTCCAATGCCTGATCCAAAAAATCGGAGCAAGACATTGCAGATTACAAAGAATCAGGAGAATCTTGTTAATCGGATACATAATGCTGTATCGGCAACATACGATAAAAAAAATGGAGTTATTAC
>CAXVWN010000386.1:0-8581 GCA_964263725.1 Spirosoma sp. | reverse complement strand
GTCGATTATAATGGTGTTTCGTATTTCTGCAATGGGGCTGTAAGCGGAGCGTGGTGTTTTGGAAAGTACCAGCATACGGCACCAGGCTACGCCGTTGTTGACCTGTTTGACGATGGCTCCGTTGTGAACACGTACATGACTTATTAGTTGTATTCTAACGGGGCGTAAACCCGTTTCAGATCACGACTATCTTGCAAAACATTAAAGACTTATTCGACGTATTTCCTCAACCCGGCCGGGTGGAGTGGATTGGTATTCGACCCGAACGTCGAGAACCCGTCCAGGTAGTTGAAACAATTACGGTTTCTGAGCAAAAAGGCATTATTGGTGACCATTACAGCGGGCAAAGCGGTAACCGCCACGTGACGCTTATTCAGGCTGAACACTTGCCCGTTGTTGCTGCATTAACAGGTCGAGGCAGTTTAGACCCGGCTCTGGTTCGTCGGAATATTGTTGTATCAGGTCTGAACTTGCTTGCGCTAAAAGACCAAAAAATTCAGATTGGCGATACTATCCTTCAAATCACCGGGCAATGCCATCCCTGCTCCAAAATGGAAGTTGCTCTTGGCCCCGGTGGCTATAATGCCATGCGCGGGCATGGGGGCATGACGGCTAAAATAGTCAGGGGCGGGGTTATGAGCGTGGGCGATGCGGTAGTTGTAGTTAGATAATTCAGGGTATGATTGACTTAGCAATACGTGTAAAGGTTAATATATATAACTCCCTTTCTTACCGTATAAACCAGTTGCTTAAACATGTTTGGTGGGATTAGCCGCCTGAAGAGAATGAGTAGTGGTTGAACCATCAAATAAATTGATTAAAGAGGTGTGAATGGAAACGGAAAGCGCTGTGTAAGTCGTCTAAATAGGTATATATAACTAAACTCATATTTACAAATAAGCCCGTTTTTCCAGTTATTGGCAACGATGGTTGTACCAATCCTGCTTTTTTTCTCTCCGAGTGCACCTTTTTTCTTGTAAGCAAACTAGTTGTAACAAACTGTTTTCGTTTTATTAAATTTGACGCGGTGCGCCTTGGTCGATAACTTCTTTATTCTCTGGTCATAATGCCCTGCTCAGCTGCTTATTTCAAGTACTTAACTGTATTTTTTATAATCTTTTGTCGTACAAGTGTGGCACAGGAAACGGCCTACCTAAACGTAAAGCCCGACAGGTTGAAGCATGCTCAGGAAGTAGAGCAAGAAGCCAAAGAGAAGAAGGATACACTGCTGTTAGCAGAAGCCTGGTACCTGTATGGAAAAACATATGGCTTCGCGGGTGATTATAAAACGGCCCAGACCTTTTTTCTGAAAGCATTACGCATACACGAGCCACGGGGTGACTCCTTCGAACTAAGTCGACTGTATGTACGCCTGAGTGAAAGTGAAGATAGGCTGGGCCGCTCCAAACAAGCCTTACACTACGCAAATCTTTCCCTGGAAGTTGCCCAGCGCATCCGATCAGATAAGGCGTTGATACGCTCTTATGGCGCTTTGGGGCATGTCTACGAAAAAATGTGGGGTAGAAGGTTGCCAGCAAAACAGATGGAATATGAGAAGGTCCTTTCTTACTATTTGAAAAGAGAATTCTTCTGCCGCAAGTTAAACGATACGTCGGGTGTAGCCGAAGTAAGTATTGAATTGGGGACGCTCTTGACCAGAGTTAAGGATCCTCGCGCAATACCTTATCTTGAAAAGGCATTATATCTATTTACTCTTAAAAGTAAAGACGGCGTTCGGGTAAACACGATGCTGCATCTGGCTTCAGCTTACTTAACTTTTGACAAACCTAAACTGGCCTTTAAGACACTGAATGAAGCCGAAAGGCTCTATACCAGCAAAAAACTGAATGAATATGAAACCCGGCTGGAATTAGAAAGTCAGTTTGTTGCCTATTTTGAGGCTTCAGGTCAGTGGGAAAAGGCTTTTGACCGCTTAAGAAAATTAAATGAGTTAGAAAAGATCAAGCTTTTGTCAGACCGTGACGGCGCTATTTCCCGCCTGAATCTGGAGTTTGATACCGAAAAGAAAGAATCGCTCTTAAACGTTCAAAAAAAAGAAATCAACTTACATACGCAAAACCTGCGTTTAGAACGAAGCTTTACCCGGGTTACGTTTGCCTTGTTCATGATAGCCGCTGGTATGAGTATTGTTTTTTTTCGACTATCCCGCAAAAATAAACGCATTAGCCGCCAGAATGAGGAGTTAGTGAAAGAGCAGAATCACCGCGTAAAAAATAACTTACAGGTGGTGTCAAGTTTACTCAGCTTACAATCGAAACGACTAACGGACGACGCGGCTAAAAGAGCCATTGAAGAAAGTCGGTTACGGGTTCAGTCGATGGCGATCATTCATCAACGGTTGTACGATGGCGATAAGTTAGCCGAAGCCGATCTCAACAGATTTGTCCGGGAATTGGTAAAGGGCGTGGTCAGAGCCTATGGATATTCGGCTGTTAAAATGCAGTTTACGATCGACGACATTTCCCTTTCTGCTGATAAGGCCGTTCCTTTTGGGTTGATACTAAACGAGTTGACGACCAACGCCTGTAAATATGCTTTTCCTGATAACGACCATCCCACAGTTCAGATCAGTTGCCTTCGTAAGAACAACAAATTACAACTGACAGTAGCCGATAACGGGCCTGGTTGGGTCAATAATCGCTTGGATGGTTCCGGCTGGCCCGACAATGGACTGGATCAAGTCGAGATGTCGAACGTCGATTGGGCTGATAATCAGTCGGATGCTGCAACTACAGAGCCGCTCACTGTTAGAAGAGCTTCTTTTGGGATGCAACTTATTCAGTCGCAGGTAGAGCAATTATCCGGAACATGCCAATTTAGAGTTGCTGAAGAAGATACAAATACCGGAGTTGTATTTTTCATGGAATTCAATCTGTAATCGAAACTGATGAAGCCACTAAAGATTCTGATTGTTGAAGATGAGACGATTACGGCTATGGACCTTCGCGAAACCTTGCAGGAGGCCGGGCACAAGGTTACCGCCGTTGCCCGCACTATGCAGGATGCTGTGAAGGCCGTTAAAAATAATCTGCCCGATCTGGCCTTAATCGACATTCATTTGGAGGGTTCCTCTGGCGATGGTATCGCTACGGCGAAGAAACTTCTGGAAATTCATCAGATGCCAATCATGTATTTGACCGCCAATTCAGAACCGGCAACATTTCAGTCGGCGAAGGAGACATTGCCGGTGGCGTATTTACTAAAACCTTTCCGGCATGATGAACTAAAGTTACAGGTCGAATTAGCGTACCATTATTTTCAATCTACCCTGTCTACTGCGGCTGATGTTCCAGTATCGGGTTATTTGTATTTACCCGTTGACAAGGGGCACGAAAAAGTAGATCCTAAAGACGTACTCTTTATAGAAGCCGATGGTTCGTATGTGGAAGTTTTTCTGGTTACCAAAAAGACCTATTACATCAGTATGAACCTGAGCAATCTGGCTCAATACTTTCCAAGCCCAAACTTCTACCGCTTGTCGCGATCGCTATTAATCAATTTAAACTATCTGGAACGACTGGAAACCAACCATTTATATCTGGTCAACCATGACCCGGCCATTCCTATTCCAGTCGCCAGTCGAAAGCAGCTAATGACAAAACTCAGAGTAGTGCGCACAAAGAGGACGTCGTAAGCTTATAAATTATTATTGCTTGGGAACCGACTGATTAGGATCAGACCCAATTCGGCTGGGCCGGTTGAATCCGTTGCGGTAGCGGTTGCGCAGTTGTTGAATGGTATTAATCAGGTCGTAGTCTTCTGCTTTCAACAGGTAATCGTCGTCTAAATCGCAAAAGTCAAAAAAGCGGTCTACCTCGTCTGCTTTTAACGTGGTCGATTGGTCGACCAAAAGACGGAACCGCTCCAACGCCAGCGCATGCCGCCGATCCTGCTGCATAATATAATACGCTTTGCGGTCGGTTTTGGGTCTTTTTGCGAATACTTCATAGAGCAACGTTATGCCTGCACCGTCAGCCAGGCGGTCGAAAGCCTGCTCGCCCGTCACTTTTTTGGAGGCTGTTGGCTCATCTAAAATTTGCTGAATCTCGCGTTTTACTTCCTCATAACGTTTACCCGTTACGGTCACTTCGGCGAGGTCAACCACGCGGTAAGGCATAGGAGGGAGGGCTCTTGCAATGATCGTTGGATTGTCTGAGCCACTATATACGATTCCCGTACGATTATATAGCTGACTGGTCAAAATCAGCGAATCGCCGGGCTGAAGGGTCATAAAAAAACGCCCTGCTGTATTTGTGCGAGCGCGTTGGCGGGTGCGCTGATTCACGACCAAAGCGCGATCAACACCCTGTTTGGTGGTTTGATCAATCACCGTTCCGATAATGTACTTGCCCTGCGCCCACGCGCTACCCGACCAACTCAGGAGGCTGGCAAGGCAAAGGATTAGTAGGCGTTTGTTGGGCATATCTGCTTGAGCTAAAGCTAGTGAGGTTTCAAAAGCCTTACCAGCTTTGAAAGTGCAAAAATACGCGTTGATACTGTTTAATCATGTTAAAAAACCTTAACCAACTGGGTTAGCCGATCGAGGGTGATCTCCGTAAAATCGTGGGCAACGTCATCGACAAAGGGCCATAGCTCATCGGGCGCTTGCGTTGTGGCCATGCCAATGACTAAAGCCCCCGATGCTTTGGCCGCCTGAATACCCGTCATCGAATCCTCAAAAATGATGCTATCTGCGGGCTCAATGCCAAGCAACGCCATCGCTTTCTGGTAAATTTCGGGGTCAGGTTTTGGGTGGCTAACCATACTTTCGTTTAACAGCACATCGAAATAAGACCGGATATCAAGCGCATCCAGTATAAAATCAAGATTCTCGACGGGGGCCGATGTGGCCACCGCTGTGCGAATATTCGCTGCTTTTAAAGCTTGTAGAAACGGGATCAGACCCGCAACCGGAGCAATATCAGAGCTGTACAATTCTCGAAATAAGGCTTCCTTTTCGTAAGCCAGTCGCTGGGCGTCGTCAGGAGTAAGAGTTACTCCGGCGAAAAGATGACCCAGAATCGCATCATTGTGCTTGCCGGATACATGTTCTACAAAATCAGCGTCACTCAGGGTTTTGCCGTTACGCTGGTAGTATTCGCGCCAGGCAATGCGGTGATGCGGGTTTGTATCGACAATAACCCCGTCCATATCAAAAATTACTGCTTTCATTTTTTGTTAAGTTATAATGGTGGCGTCGGGTTTGACGTGATGTCAGGTTTAATGTGTCGTGGTGCCAGGCTCTCAAACCCGACATACTCGTGTCAGCAACAGTGTCGGGTTTGAGAACCCGACACCACACGGTCAGCGCCCACTATTTCATTTTCACAATGGTTACGCCCGCACCACCCCGATCGGCGTTTTCGTCTTCCATCTTGCCCACTTGCTTATAGCTGCGAAGGTGATTGCGTACAAGGGTTCGCAGAATACCGTCGCCTTTGCCATGAACAATGCGTAGTTCAGGATAACCCAGCATCAGTGCATCATCAATAAATCGATCTACTTCGCCAATCGCTTCTTCACCCCGCAGGCCCCGAATGTCGAGATTGAAACTGAAGTTTTGCATCTTCTCATTTATATCTACGCCCTGCGTGCGTGGCCGGTCGTCTCGTACTTCGGTGGCGGCCGTAAACGTCTTCTTGCTGACTTTTTCGAGCCTGTTCATTTTGACGTTCGACTTCAGATCGCCAATACGAATCTCGACATCTTTACCACGCAGGGCCAGCACTTGACCGATTGCCGTCGTGGATTCGATGCTTTGGCCAATGACGCGAACATAACTACCCACCGAAATCAGCCCATTATCCTTCTCAAATTCTTCTTCGGGCTGTTTGGGCTTCTCAACGATCAGTGCCTCTGGTTTCAGCTCTTTCAGTTCAAACCGTTCCAATTCCTGCCGGACCTGCTTCGTGGGTTCGCGCTCGGCTTTGTTTTCTTTGATCTCGCGGATGGTGCTTTCAATACGCTGATTAGCTTCCTGCACTAACGCTTTAGCCTTCTGTTTGGCATCGTTAATAATTTTCTTCTGATCGTTATCCAAGCGGCTTTTCAGGGCCGTATACTCGGCGAGTTGCTGAGCCAGTTTACGCTGGTTGATACCGATTTCTACGTTTTTATCCGAAAAAACGCGCTTTTCGATGTCTAGCTCTTTAAGCAACTTCTCAAAGTTTACCTGCTGAGTGCCAAGCTTTTCCTTCGCCCGGTCAATCACGCCTTTGGGTAAACCAATTTTCTGGGCAATCTCAAGCGCAAACGACGAACCCGGCCGACCAATTTCTAACTGATAAAGAGGTTCCAAATGTTCTCCGTCAAAACGCATGGCTCCGTTAATCAAGCCCGCTGTTTTATCGGCAACTACTTTCAGGTTGGTGTAATGTGTATTAACCACGCCAAAGGCTCCCGATTTATTAAGGTCTTCCAGAATTGATTCGGCGATGGCTCCACCCAGTCCCGGCTCCGTTCCCGTTCCAAATTCATCAATCAGGAACAAGGTTCGTTTATTGGCACCGATCAGAAACTGCTTCATCGCCGTCAAGTGCGATGAGTACGTACTGAGGTCGTTCTCCAGCGATTGTTCATCACCAATATCAATGAACAGATTCTGGAAAATACCCATCTCCGCATAGTCTGCCATTGGAACCAGCAGGCCGCATTGCAGCATATACTGAATAAGCCCGATGGTTTTGAGTGCCACTGATTTTCCGCCCGCATTCGGGCCGGAAATAATCAGAATCCGGTTTTTTTCGTCCAGCCGAACATTGAGCGGCACAACGGTTTTTCCCTGCTTGGCGAAGGACAGATAGAGCAACGGATGGCGAGCGTTGGTCCAGTTTACAAAAGGGCGTTCATGTAATTTGGGCATAATGGCCTCTAACTGAATAGCCAGTTTAGCCTTCGCCCGGATAAAATCAATCTGCGCCAGAAAGTTGACCGCCCTTTTTAATTCTTCTAAATGCGGTCGGATCTGGTCGGTGAGTGCCAGTAGAATCCGGTAAATTTCGCGCCGTTCTTCGTACTCCAACTCACGAATTTCGTTGTTGGCATCGAACACTTCGGCCGGTTCCATAAACACTGTCTGGCCCGTTTGCGACTCATCATGAACGAAGCCTTTAATCTTCCGTTTGTGTTCGGCGGCAATTGGAATCACCAGCCGACCTCCGCGCACCGTCAGCGAAAGGTCATCTGGAATCCAGCCATTTTGCCGGGCATTTCGCAGAATACTATCGAGCCGTTTACGAAGATTAGCTTGTTCGCTGATTATTCGCCGACGAATGCTGGATAACTCAGGCGAGGCTGAATCACGAATATTACCCCGGTCGTCAATAACCCGTTCGAGAGCGTCGGTTAACTTTTTATCGACACCCACGGGTCCGGCCAGTTCGCGCAGAAATGGAAAATTATTTTCTTCCTCGCGCTTCGATAAAAAACGCAAACAGTCCTGAATCGTCCGTAAGGCTAATTTAAGATCAAAAAACTCGGCTTCGGTTAGTGCAAGTCCTTCCACACGGGCGCGGCCCAGATGTGGCCGAACGTCGATGTAATTGCTGTTGGGAAAATCGGGTTCATACTGGACAATCTGCTTGAATTCTGTGGTTTGACGAAGCAGTTTATCAATCAGCTGGACATTATCGGTAAAGCGAATCTTCTCGACATAATCCTGTCCCAGCGGACTAACACAGGCGTCTTTCAGACGTTCGCGGATGGTATCGAAACCTAATTTATTTTCTAAGGTGTTGGGGTAAAGCATTTAATGAATAAATACCGGGATGCCGGAGTTGTAAAGAGTTGTCAGTAAGCAGGGTTTATGTGCTGCATATAGATAACGTTGGGGGAGGGCCATGGGTTCGTTCATTCACCGCAGATGCTCAAGTCGTTCCAGCATTTCAAGACAGGAGCGGCTGTTGTGGTAAGGGCATTTCCACATGCTGATTTTATCAGTGCCGAGTACGGTATGGTCGCCGGAAACGCCAAGAAACCACTCGCCATTTTTGAGATCCAGCAAGTACTTTTTGATAAACTCCCAGCTTTTAATAGACTTATCTAAAAACGGTTTTTCGTGCGTGAGCTGGTACGCATTCATGAAACCGACCATCGCTTCGGCCAACACCCACCACGAGCGTTCTTTGTTAAGATGACCATCGGGCTCCAGTTCGTAATTCATGCCGCCATCGCTAGGGTCGAATCCGGTGGCTGCGGCCCGCGCCATTTTTACCCCGATTTCTCTTATCGCCTTCTGTAGTGGTTTATCCGTTGAGTTATTCGCGGCCAATACATCGGCGGCTTCGGGTAGTAGCCACGATGCTTCAATATCATGACCGTAGGAAATGGCCGTCCGACGAATCTTCCAGTCAATATCAATAAACAGATTCATGCGGTAGGTTTTCGGATCAATAATATGATCCTGAAACATGCGCAACATTCCGCGCATCTGCTCACTAACCAACTTATCGGGCCAGACGCGGTACAGACCCGTAAAAGCCTCCAAAATGTGGAGGTGTGTGTTCATCGTCTTTATTTCCTGATTGTCAAACTTGCTGATAATGTAGTTATCGGCGGGTGA
>CAXVWN010000385.1:0-4721 GCA_964263725.1 Spirosoma sp. | reverse complement strand
TATTCGCCGCGAGAACATCCCCCTGCCTACCATATACTTTGCGCATCAGCGCGATTGTATTACTCGCAACGGCCAGCTAATGGCAGCATCTGAGTTCTTGAACATGGATAGTGATGATGTAGTTGAAAACCGTAACGTGCGTTTCCGTACTGTAGGCGACATGACCTGCACCGCCGCGGTAGAATCATACGCATTTGAAATAGACAATATTATTAACGAAATAAGTGCCTCTAAAATAAGCGAACGTGGTGCCCGCATGGACGACAAGGTATCTGAAGCAGCCATGGAAGACCGTAAGAAAGGAGGCTATTTTTAATGGAAATACTAAAATTTATAACCGCCGGAAGTGTTGATGACGGCAAGAGTACGCTGATCGGTCGTCTGCTTTACGATAGCGAATCTATCCTGGCCGACCAGTTGGAAGCCATCGAACGCGCCACCAAACGGCGTGATGATGGCACTACGGTTGATCTGGCACTTCTGACCGATGGGCTTCGCTCTGAGCGGGAACAGGGCATTACAATTGATGTAGCGTACCGCTATTTTCAGACACCAGCCCGCAAGTTTATCATTGTAGACGCGCCCGGTCATACTCAGTATACACGCAACATGGTCACGGGCGCATCGAATTGTCAGTTGGCTATTGTACTTGTCGATGCACGGCATGGCGTAGCCGAGCAAACCCGTCGGCACTCGCTGATTGTGTCGATGTTGGGCATCCCACATATTGTGGTGGCGGTTAACAAAATGGACCTTGTGGGCTATTCGCAGGATGTGTTCTCCGACATTTGTATTCACTATGCCGAATTAGCCAGAAAGCTGAACGTCAAGCATGTAACCTACATCCCAATGAGTGCGCTCGATGGCGATAACGTTGTTGATAGATCGAAAACAATGCCCTGGTATGAAGGACAGACACTTTTGGAGCATCTGGAAACGGTAGAAATTGATGATGATATCAACCTGGAACAAGGCCGGTTTCCGGTGCAGTATGTCATTCGTCCGCAAACAGCCGAGTTACACGATTATAGGGGTTATGCAGGGAAAATTACCAGTGGCCTATTTCGCAAGGGCGATGCCATAACGGTATTACCGTCTGGCGAAACCTCGACCATCGACGCCATTGAAATTGCAGAAACCCATCTGGACGAAGCCGTAACACCCATGTCGGTCGTACTGCATTTGGCCACCGATGTAGACATTAGCCGGGGCGACCTGATTGTTCGCTCTGACAGCCAGCCAATCAGCAGTCAAACCGTCGAAGCAATGCTTTGCTGGATGGATGCCAAAGAGTTCAAAGTGGGTAGTAAGTACATATTACAAGTGGGCACCGCCCGCACCCGTTGCTCGGTTCGTGAGATTGTTTATCAACTGAATATCAACACATACGAAGAGATTGAAGGTGTTGAAAGTTTGAAGCTAAACGATTTGGCAAAAGTTGTTTTGCGAACGGCTCAACCAATCAGTTTCGACCCCTATCCAACAAACCGCGCTACTGGCGGGGCGATTCTGATCGACGAAACCTCGAACGTAACGGTAGGTGCCCTGATGCTGATAGGCGACGTGTAGAACAGCGACAATCTTTCTTGCTCAAGTAACTATAGAAAAGCCCCGGAGAATACTCTCCGGGGCTTTTCTATAGTTAAAGTAAATTCATAAGGCGTTTACATATTTTCCAGCAACCGCTCCATCGAAACGGCCTGCCCGATATGCGCTTTTAATTCGCTGATCGGAATACGAATTTGGTCCGTTGTGTCACGATACCGGACCGTAACGGTGTCATCTTCGAGCGTCTGATAATCTACGGCGATGCAGAACGGCGTACCGATCAAATCCTGCCGCGTGTAGCGTTTGCCGATAGCATCGCGCTCTTCGTACACCACCCGAAACTCCGAGCGAAGACTCTTAACGATTGCTTCCGCTTTTTCGGGTAAACCATCTTTACGAACAAGCGGGAACACGGCGGCTTTAATCGGAGCCAGCGCGGGGTGTAGTTTCAAGTATGTTCGTTCTTTCTGCTGATCGCCTTCCCCAATGGTTTCTTTCGTGAAGGCATTGCAGAATACCGCCAAAAATAAACGGTCGGCTCCAACCGAGGTTTCAACTACGTAGGGAATATAGTTGCCATACGGTTTGCCAGTCGCTTCATCAATATCATTATCAAAGTACTGCTGTTTTTTACGGCTCAATTCCTGGTGCGCTTTCAGATCGAAATCGGTGCGAGAGTGAATGCCTTCCATTTCGCGGAAACCAAACGGAAACTTATATTCAATATCTACGGCTGCATTGGCATAATGCGCCAGTTTTTCGTGGATGTGAAATTTGAGTTTATCAGCAGGCAAGCCAACGGCCTCGTGGAACTTCATCCGCGCATCGCGCCAGTTTTCGTACCATTGCATTTCGGTGCCGGGACGCACGAAAAACTGCATTTCCATCTGTTCAAATTCGCGCATCCGGAACGTAAACTGCCGGGCTACGATCTCATTTCGGAAGGCTTTTCCGATTTGGGCAATACCAAACGGAATCTTCATCCGACCGGTTTTCTGCACGTTCAGGAAGTTGACAAAAATACCCTGTGCCGTTTCCGGACGAAGGTAAATCAGGCTGGAATCTTCGGCCAGTGAACCCACCTGCGTCGAGAACATCAGGTTGAATTGCCGCACTTCGGTCCAATTGTCGGTGCCCGACACGGGATCTTTTATACCTTCGGCGATGATCAAATTCCGAACGCCTTCGAGGTCATTGTCTCCCAGCAATCGCCCCATTTCCTGTAACAGGGCCGTACTTCTGGCTTCATCACCCGCGTTGGCGTAGGCTTCGGCTTTGAGTTCCAGCAGTTGGTCGGCCCGGTAGCGCTTCTTCGAGTCACGGTTGTCGATCATCGGATCGTTGAACGAATCCACATGCCCCGACGCTTTCCACGTCAGCGGGTGCATAAAGATCGACGCGTCAATGCCGACAACATTGTCGTGGAGTTGGGTCATTGCCTTCCACCACAGCGTTTTGAGGTTATTTTTGAGTTCAACCCCATTCTGACCATAATCATAAACAGCCTGTAGGCCATCGTAGATTTCGGAAGATGGGAAAACGAAGCCATATTCTTTGGCGTGGGCGATAATATCTTGCAGCGTTGTGGCTGGCGCTTGATTAGTATTCATACGTGGGCGCAAAAATACGTTGTCTAATTTTAAAATAGACAATTGTCAATAAACAAAGACGTACAACTGTTCATCGAACATACATTGTATACTTTCTCTGAATTGACACATGACGTACTTTGATTATCAATTATATATAAAAGGAAATTTAGCTATTTAAACAATTTAACAACAATAAGTTACATAACAACGAAATATTCGTCTAAGAGGCATGTTCAATCGGTTACAGTCCCTCATTCGCGATTATTTTGGGTTTTCACACAAAGAGTCAAGGGGCTTCATGGTCCTGATTTTTCTGACGTTGCTCTGCCTGCTTATTCCGTTTGTGTATCGGTTTGTAGGCACCCGAAAACCAGCAGATACGTCCATTACCGATCAGCGTAAACTCGACAGCCTTGTTGCTCTGATACAGGCAGAAGAAGCTAAACAGCCTCAGTTTGGCGACCGTCGGGATAAGGATAAAACCACCGCCGAACGATTCAGCGAACCCAAACTTTATAATTTCGATCCGAATACGGTTAGCGTAGCGGGTTGGCAACAATTGGGTGTACCTAAATGGATGGCCGAACGCATTGAGAAATATCGCAGCAAGGGCGGGCAATTTCATAAGAAAGAGGATTTACTTAAAATTTACGACTTCCCCGCCGATCTCTACGATCAGCTCGAACCCTATATCACGCTAAAAGAAACCCCGCTTTCGGACCGGTTCAATAATGTCCGATTTGGGGCGAGCAAACCCTATTCCAATGAACCCAATAAAGCCAACGACCGATCGGCTTTTTCGGAGCGGCCAGCCTATCCGGACCGACCCGCTAAACTGGCTCTTCAACCCTTTGACATCAACACCGCCGACACATCGCAGTTGATTGCTCTGAAAGGGATTGGCGCTACCCTGGCGGGGCGCATCATTAAATTCCGTGATGGACTTGGCGGCTTTATCTCGGCAGATCAATTCCGGGAAATTTACGGACTGGACTCGCTCGCGCTGGATGAACTACAAAAATTTGGTAAGATCCAGTCGGCAGTACATAAAATTCCGGTGAATACGGCAACGGCCGACCAACTGGACCGGCACCCCTTTTTATCCCGTCGGCAAGCGCAGATTATCGTCAGCTACCGCGAACAACACGGCGCATACACCTCGGCTGAATCGCTGAAACCCATACGGATTCTGGACGCTAAAACGATTGAGAAGATTGCACCGTATCTGGAATTTTAGCACTCCAGTGCCGGTGCAAGATAAATAGTCTTCGTTAGCGTTTTAATGGCATTCGATAAAAAAATAGAAACCACTAAAACGCTCCCCTATCGCTTCGTTAGTAGCACTACATTCTCCACATGGTGCGTGTGCGGGAACATATCTACCGGTTGCACCTTTGTCACCGTATAGCCTTCGTCCAAAATGCCCAGATCGCGGGCTTGGGTGGCCGTATTGCAACTCACGTACACAATTCGTTCTGGAGCAGCTTTGAGTAACTGGCGCGTTACAGCTTCGTCCATACCGGCGCGTGGCGGATCAGTAATGACCACATCCGGGCGCCCATGCTGATCAAAAAAGCCATC
>CAXVWN010000384.1:0-8533 GCA_964263725.1 Spirosoma sp. | reverse complement strand
CGTATTGCTCAGGGGATTTGGTTAGTATAGGCTCGCAGATTAGCTATTTGCGAGCGCTCGCTTTTTTAGTAGAACCCGTAATCTTCCCCATCCAGGCGATGAAATCTTCCGGATCGTAATCAGCCCCGTGTCCGGCATCCCAGTACAGTAAGTCATTTACATCCTTGTTCTGATTTTCCAGGCTAGTCGCCAGATTGGCCATTACGGTCTGCGAGGTGTGCGGGTC
This sequence comes from Spirosoma sp., assembly GCA_964263725.1. Taxonomy (GTDB): domain Bacteria; phylum Bacteroidota; class Bacteroidia; order Cytophagales; family Spirosomataceae; genus Spirosoma. The sequence continues at coordinate 8,307 of CAXVWN010000384.1, read as the reverse complement.
GGATGTCCCCTTGCGGAGCCACCAGTGTTGAGCACAACCCTTGTTTTTCTGGCCGATGAAATACATCGGATTCATCAGATTTACCAGTTTTTTCACGTCTTCGTCCAGCTCAGCGTTCTTGTCGTTATGCTGCAAACTGAATTGGGTGAAGTGCCGGGAGTTGGTCGTTTTATTGCCAAACTCAATGGGCTCGGGCTGTTTTTTGTCGAAATCATCAAAAGCAGGCAAGCCTTTCATACGGCCAACATGCGTTACGTAGTCAGCAAAGGAAAAGGTTGCGCCTTTGCCATTCCATGTTATCCAGGGATTCTTGTCCAGATATTCCTTACGTTTTTCATCCATCAGGCCGTTTAGATACGTATTAGCCGATGGAATCAGGTAATAGGTTGTCAGATACTTGCCGTAATTATCGGCTGTGAGCGTCCCAAACCCATTTTTACCGGTTAACTTGAGGGAGGACTGATAGTGAGCAAAGGAACCTTTTAGTTGTTTGGATAACTCCTGATCGACTAAGCCCGATTTTAAAGGAGCCGTACCATACATCCACTCATAAGCCCCGTCGGCGTGTTCCAGATCGGCAATTGGACAAAAACAGGCACTTGCGTAAATGTTGTCGGGTGCATCGGCAGCGCCAATCTCTTTTAAATACGAGTCGTACAGCGGGCTATTGCCGGAAGCTCCTAAAAGGGCCGACATAGCACCGCCCGCACTGACACCCGTAGAGAAAATCCAGTTAACATTGCCGGGTAAAATTCCCTTGTTATGGCGAATATACCGAACAGCAGCTTTTAAGTCTACGATAGCCGCTGGTGCCTTACCGTAATATGAACCATCGGCGGCCTGATTATCTCGTCCGCGGCAACCGGGCGAAACAACCACATACCCGGCAGCCAGAGCCAGATCGGCTTTACCACTTACTTTACCCGGTCCGCCGGGACCACCCATGCCCATAGGCGGCATCCCACCCGGCCCATTTCCACCCATAGGGGGCATTCCACCGGGTCCGCCGGGACCATTTCCCCCAGGGCGACCACCGGGACCGCCACCCGGACCAAAACCACCTCCGCGTGCGTTGTTAACCGACATATATCCGCCAACCCCAATAACAAAGAGAATGGGCGCGTTAGAGGCATCAATGTCAACGTTATCGACGTTGACCGGAACGCTCACATTCAGACTCTGATAATCTTTGTCCACCGGATTCGCGACATACGGAATATGCATGTACGAGTGGTACGTTATCTTTTTCTCACCCGAAGAGGTTTTCACCGTTTTGGTTTCAACCGTAAAGGTATTTTTTGGAAAAAGTAACGGATCGTTCGACTGAGCAACCGTGATCTGCCCCGTCAGAAAACTCATCGCTGTGAGTGCCAATGGCGCTATTTTTATTTTATACATCTTGTCCTTTGAATTAGGTTAAACAGGTGCGTTTTTGAACATTAACTGGTCAGAGAATAGTTGGTCTTAAATCATTTGTTAAACGTTGACTCGCTTCATTCGATGGGTGAAAAATAAGGCCAGTAGCGCCAGTAGAACGAGCGCATAGGGCGCATATCCGGTTAGCTGCTCAATACCTTTTGTCAGTGTATTACTTTGATCGGTTAGCCGCTCAATTACCCAGGCAACAGCAGCGATACCCGCCAGAAGTGCTCCTATGATGCGTACATGCCGGTAAATAGATGTACGACTTAACAGAATCAGCCAGGGAATGGTGAGGCCGATAACAAACAACTGCATAAGTTCGATGCCCAGGTTGAAGCCCAGAATGCTCAACGCCATCGGTCCCGCATCCAGGTGCAGATTTGCCAGTGTACTGGCGAACGCCAGCCCATGAACTAAGCCAAAACCAGCCGCCACCCAAGCCTCCCGGCCTGGGAATAAGGGGCGAAGTGCATGTACGGCTGATACCAGAATGGACACAGCAATGAGCAGTTCGACAGGTTGGGACGGCAATCGTACCCACCCCAGCGATCCCGCCAGTAGCGTTATAGAGTGGCCAATGGTAAAGGCTGTCACAATCTGCAAAAGGCGGATAAGGCTATAACGCACGCCCCCAAATTGTCCCCACACGAATCGTCCAGTCCGCCGTTGCGCGGTCCGCCGTTGCGGGAGATGCGGCTTTCCGACTGTACCGCCATTAACCAACAATGGCGCGGGTAACAGCAGTACCAATAAGAACAGCAGATGGTCGGTACCTTCGGCAATGTGCTGCATCCCGAGCTTAATCATGGCCTGAAAGCCCGTCCAGATGCTGCCCGATTCCAGACTGACCGTGAGAGGTAGTATCCGGTTATTCACAATATCCAGTTCGATGACACCCACCTGAACCGGTGCTTTGTCGGCAATTTGTCCTCGCATAAAATCCTGCCGAATCGATAACAGGATTTTATGCGTCACTACTTGATGAAGAACGGCGTCATAATAAAATGCGAACCGCCGAACATCGCTCTCAATGGGCGGGATAAGCCTAACCTGCGCCACTAACTCACGGTACACCCCATTGATCGGATTTTGGGTTTCCTGTACGGTGAGCCTCCCAACCGACACGGTCCAGGGCTGCTCATCGGGACTTTGCAGACGAATGTGATGGGTCAGGTAGTCCCGCAACTGAGGCCCGAGTCGGGCCACCAATCCAACCGACGAATCGTTGACGGCATGGCCAAAAGCCGCCTGCAATTCATTCAGCGGAATCTGTACCTCAGCGTCAATCCGGTTGGCGTGGACATTGAGCAGCACCACCGAATTGGGCATTGGATGGGCTACTGTGTTAGTTGATATAATGAATAATGTGCAATGGAGAATGAATAATGCTGCTCTATGAAGAGTAAGCCGCCATAAAGACCATTGACCATTATTCATTCTACACTGTACATTATTCATTAATCTCTTAATTACCACCATAATCACTAGTATGGTCGCGCCAGACCGAGTGCGGGTGCGGTGTGTTGCGAATCACAATGCCGCCTTGTGAGGAGTACTCAATCCAAACACTCGGCCCATCTAGTCGCACATAATCGTTTTGGGTAGACATGGTACCTGTTCCTGAGTAAGCAATGTAGGTATTATCCAGTTCTGAGGTATATTTAGCCAATACTGTAGCGGCTGTTTCGCTATCCAAATCGTTGACATACAGTTTGATAGCAGTCAATACCAGTGCTTTCTTTGTTGCATCCAGGTCGCCCACCTTTACACCCGATTTAGTCGCGGGAAACTTTCCGTCTTGGCCGGGACCCAGCAGAATGTCCGTAAATGTAGATGAGAGTTTGGCCGTAACCTGTTCGCTGCTGCTTAGGCCCGCCAGCATATTGGCGAATGCCTGTCGCTCCTGCTCAACCGGCTGATAGGTGCGGTTATTGGCGGTTACGGAAGCCATCGGTTCCACGGCCCGGAATGAGGGGGTTACACCCGTAATTTTGCCTCCATTGTAGGTGTTCGCAAACGTATAGTGGTGACCGCCAAATTGTAATTCCCATAAGCCACTAGTGCTGGGCGTACCCAGAAAAGCCATGTAATAATTGCCTCGTCCATAGTCTGATCCACCGCCATTGGCGGCTAAGTAATCATCGGCCACCAGATTGCCTTCCATTTCATCGAAGCCCTCGTTGGTGACGTTCTGTACCAGCACAGCGGCCATTAAGGCTCTGGCCGCAGTTAATTGTGTGGTTGAAAGAGAACCCCAGTTAATACCAACCCGATTTCGGTAAAGACCCTCTGGCAAGTTTGACCAGCGTGCGGCATTGGCTTTGGTGTAGGTTAATTGTACCGTAGCTAACTGCGTAGACGAAAGCGTGGCCTTGAAGGCTTCGGCCAGACATACGACCTGCGCCAGCCCCGTTGCCGATGAGCAATTGGTAGTTACGGCTGTGCCCGAGCCGGTTGCGCTAACGGTTAGCGCCAGGCTGCAACTCTGCCCACCAGCGCTGAGTGCGAAAGTGGCGGTACCGGCACCCGACGGCGTACCACTGATGGCGTATGTCAGGTTTCCGGTTCCACTGGACAATGTACCCGCTTGTAAAATTGCATTTAGACCAGTGATGCCCGTTGAGGCAATGGTACTACCGGCAACATACGAGCCTCCATTGCCACCCGTATAGGGTACCGTAGCGGTGGCCGTATAGGCCGTGCCACTAATTGCCGCAGCTGAAAACGTAGCTGAACTGCAAGAAAGGGCTGATACTGTCGCCGAACTTGGCGTTACATCAGTAGTAGTTTTCTGGCACGAAATAATCGCCAAAAAGCTAACCACGAAAGCAACGATGATAGAAGAAAAAGGCTTGCGCATCTATATAAGAAAATAGTAAAACTACTTATCAGTACGTATAGGATGATTTTATTGTTGCTCTGGAAATGGATATATATCTAACTCAATCGGATACTTTTAGAACATCTTTACCTGGATGGTCATACAGACCACTATTTTTACCGCCACTCATGCCCGCACTATCCAACTTAATAGAGCCTGTTTAAGCTTTATGAAAATTATTGAGAAGTAGTATTTTTGACATTTCGACAATATTAAGCTCTGATCATCAGTATGTTATAATGAAGGAGAACACATGAAGCATTCCTTATTTTTTTATGGTATCGGGTTGTCCTTACTTCCCGCCATGCTGGTTGTTCAACATCAAGCGGATACAACTTCGGTAAATCCTGCGGCTAGCCTCTCGGCATCGCGTGTGCCTTCCGACTGTTCATCGGCTAAGGGAATGGAACGGGTTGTCTGTTTAGCCGAAGCCTTCAAGGCGACTCTCGCGGCCAGCCAGGTAACGACACTGCAACTACCTTACGCGAAATCCGACGCTGTTAAATGGTCAAATTTTCCGGAATTTTCTGCCCGGCCCAGGCGGGTTGGCATTAGACTGGGTTCGCTCAGTGCTGCCCAACTCAAAGCGGCCAAAGCACTGATGGCCAATGCAATGACTCAGAACGTAACCAACGAAGGTTTCGATGAGCTGGAAGGTAATTTGGCTGCCGATGATTACTTTGGAACGACCACCGGAAAGACGGGCACATTCTCATCCGGCAATTATTACATGGCCTTTCTGGGTACGCCCAGCACGACCGGGCTTTGGGAATTGCAGTTTGGCGGGCACCATTACGCTTTTGCCAATACCTACAAAGGGGGTAAAATTACGGGTGTAACCCCCTCATTCCGAGGAGTAGAGCCAATGGCCGCCGTTACGGCCAACGGTCGAACCTACCAGCCGGTTGAACAGGAGCGACAGGCGTTCGCCAATGTGCTGGGGAGTTTGAGTGCTAACGAGCAGATGAAAGCCAAACTCGCTACTACGTTCAATGATGTTTTGCTTGGGCCTGACAGAGATGGACAGTTTCCAACGACGAAACTAGGTCTCAAAGTGAGTGAGTTAAGTACCGCCAGGCAAACGTTGGTGCTCAATGCCATCAAGCTATACGTCAACGATCTGGACCCGGTTACTGCCGCTACGATATTGGCCAGGTATACTGCTGAGTTAGCCAATACATACATCGCTTATTCGGGTAGTGGCACCATGAGTCAGCCCAACGATTATGTACGGCTGGACGGGCCAAGCGTCTGGATCGAGTATTCAGCGCAACCCAGTCGTGATTTTCCCGGCACGGTTCATCCGCACTCGGTCTGGCGCGACCATACCAGTGACTATGGTGGTAATTAAGAGGTTAATGAATAATGTACAATGGAGAATGAATAATGTAAAACGGACAGAATTGTACGTTTATATCGAAGGCCTGATCTATTCAAGCCTATTTTTACGGCATGAAACAAGCCATATTTCTAGTTCTGATTTTATCGGGATTTAGTGCCACTTCGCAGGTTCTGCGCAAAAGAGCCGTCAAATTGATGGGGAGCCGGTTCGATATTACCATTGTTGCTACCGATTCTCTATCGGCAGAACGCAATATCGACACGGTGATTGCCGAGGTGACGCGGATTGAGAATTTAATCTCAGACTGGAGGGCTGATTCACAAATCTCACAGGTCAACAAAAATGCCGGTATTGGGCCGGTTCGGGTTGACCCCGAAGTATTTGCCCTGACGGAACGGGCGCTTCATTTCTCCAAAATTACAAGCGGGGCATTCGATATTAGCTTTGCTGCGATGGACCGAATCTGGAAATTCGACGGTTCGATGACGGAAATGCCCAGTCCTGAGGCTATTAAGAAATCGTTGGAAAAGGTTGGTTATCAGTATATTGTGCTGGATCGGGAGCGTTCCACCATTTTCCTGACGCGAAAAGGAATGAAGATCGGATTCGGTGCGCTAGGAGAGGGGTATGCCACCGATCGCTGCCGCGACATGATGCTGGCCAAAGGAATTAAAGCCGGGATTGTCAACGGGTCCGGCGATATGAGTTCCTGGGGCAAACAACCGGATGGACGTGACTGGGCAATCGGGATTACCAATCCGCTGCATAAAGACACGGTTTTTGCAGTGGTGCCGCTTCGGCAGAGTGCCGTCGTGACATCAGGGAGTTACGAAAAATTTGTGGTGTTCAACGGCAAGCGGTACGCTCACATTATCAACCCCAGCACGGGCTACCCGGCCACCGGTGTGAGCAGCGTGACGGTCTTCGGTCCCAGTGCCGAAACGGCCAACGGGTTCAGTACGTCGCTGATGGTATTGGGCAAAGAGGCCGGGCTGAAACTGATCAAGAAGTACCCGCAATACAACTACATCCTGATCACCGACGAAGGACAGATTTTTTCCTCAGCTGGCCTGGGATTCAAACAACGCAGTTTATAGAAAGGGCCATTTACTTTTGGTGCTATTAATGGCCATTCAGTTTGATACGGCTCTATCCTATTTTTTTCGTTAGTATCGTACCGTATACGACAGATTGAATCGCGACGGCGGACCGCTATTAATTCATTTCTGATACAATCTTGCGAAGCGAACGTCTGATACGTATCGTAATCAAATGAGTAACTAATTTTTCAGAAATATAAGAATTTTTAATCCCTGGTTTAATGCACACCCTTTTACCTTTTCTGCTCGCCATGATAGCAGCCATCGTGTTGTTGAACATGTGGGCTAACCAACTGAAAATTGCGTATCCGATTCTACTGGTTGTTGCCGGACTGCTAGTCAGTTTTGTTCCGGGATTGCCAAGGGTACGTATCAACCCCGACCTTATCTTTTTTATTGTTCTGCCACCACTCTTATTTGAGGCTTCCTGGACGATCTCGTTCAAGGAGATGAAAAAATGGTGGCGGATCATTGGTAGTTTCGCCTTTCTGGTTGTGTTTTTTACCGCATTGTCTGTAGCCGTAGTAGCCAATCATCTCATTCCAGGATTTACCATTGCCTTAGGGTTTTTATTGGGAGGCATCATATCACCCCCCGATGCGGTAAGTACGGGAGCTATTACAAAATTCGTAAAAATCCCCAAAGCTACGTCGGCTATTCTGGAAGGCGAAAGCCTGCTCAACGATGCGTCATCGCTGATCATTTTCCGCTTCGCCCTGGTTGCTGTTGGTACAGGCCAATTTATCTGGCAGGAAGCGACGCTAAGTTTTATATGGATGGTACTAGGCGGTACGGGTGTTGGCTTGCTGCTGGCCTGGATTTTTGTTCAGGCTCATAAACGCCTTCCTCTTGATGTACAATCCAACATAGCCCTGACGCTTATTGAGCCCTATTTCATGTACTGGGTGGCCGAGCAGGTTCATTGCTCGGGAGTGCTGGCGGTAGTAAGCGGAGGGTTGTATATGTCGGCAAGGCGGCTTTTTTTTCTAAACAGTGCCAGTCGTATTCAAAGCTTTAGTGTCTGGGAAAGTTTTGTGTTCATCCTGAATGGTATTGTCTTTCTGATCATCGGCCTGGAACTTCCCGAAATTGTGGAAGGGCTGCACGCCAACGGCATTCCGTTAGGTACCGCCATTGGCTATGGGGTATTGGCAACAGGGGTAGTAGTGGCTGCCAGAATGGTTAGTTCGTATGCGGCCTTGCTGGCTACGTATATCTTCCGGCCTGGTGTAATTCCTCCAGCCAGATCCAATAGAAGCCGTTGGTTGATGCCCCTGCTTCTGGGTTGGACGGGGATGCGTGGAGTCGTGTCATTGGCTTCGGCTTTAGCTATACCCATCACGCTAGATAATGGAATCGCTTTCCCACAAAGGAACCTCATTCTGTTTATTACGTTTGTCGTGATCTTGCTTACGCTTCTGGTTCAGGGACTTACGCTTCCTTATTTGATAACGCGGTCGAAATTGTTTGACGGCTTAATTGAAGAGGAGTCAAAAGAAACGGCTAAACAAAAAATGAAAAATGGACTGAAACAACATGTTCATCATTTTCTGAAAAATAAA
>CAXVWN010000383.1:0-9905 GCA_964263725.1 Spirosoma sp. | reverse complement strand
TATCCGCTCAATAAATGTCAGCATGATAGGCGTCAGATTGAGCAGATACATCGAATAAGAAATCAGGCTAACGTGGGTAATAATACGAGCGACCCCGAATTTGGCCCAAAATCCGGTGGCCGTTCGCCAGCCATCCATATACGGCATCAAAAGCGCCATACTCAAGCCGATAGCGGGAAAATAAAAGGTACGCTTATAAAACGTATAAGCTGGAAAGAGACCCAGTTCGTAATAGTATTTTATAATAACAATAGATGATGTAAATGCGGCCAATAATGTCAGCGATAACCCCACGATCAATAATCGACGACGCAGAGAATCATCTCGCCATTTAGCCGGGAAATAATTCTTTATATAGGCAGCCAGCACACCATACGAAATAGCATCTAAACGAGTTACCACAATGCCCCGGTACCCCAATTCTCCTGCCGAAATTGGGATTTGAATAGCTAAAATCAAGCGATACAGGTTTGTGCCGATAATAACGAATAGAATAGATGATAGCACGATACGTTGCCGTGACCATCTGTTCGACAGCAAACTGTGCATTATCCACAGCACCAATGGCAAGGTTATGTACGACCATTCTTCAATAGCCAGACTCCATGTCTCGGGAAAGAAATCGGGAATATAACTGGCGAAATTCTGTAGGAAAAAGAAGTACTTGACCAGTGTACTTCCATCGGGCAATTTGTGGTGCAAACCACTTCGTAACGCCTGAAGCAGAGCAAATGTAATTAAACCACCCAACACAAGATAATAGTTAGGTAAGGTGCGAAACCACCGGCGCGTCCAGAAATTCAAGAGCAGTTGATGATCAAACGTCTCTTTTTTCTCGTACGACCTAATCAGAATACCACCTATCAGAAAACCGCTCAAGACAAAGAACAATTCAACACCGTCGGGCAGCAGGTGATGCCAGAATGCTCCGCTATAGTACTCTTTTAAGGCAATGGTTGCATGAGCATCCACCACAATCAGGATGGCAGCCGCCCGCATAATGTCTAATCCAAATACGCGCTTCGCTGCTGCCGTATCGAGCGAAAATAATTTTCTCAGCATAATTTACTACGAAGGTACGGGGCAATACGTAATGAAGAAATAATGTAAAACGTAAAATGATGAGATTAATAAGTCTATGACGACCTTTGTCCAAAGTTGTCCATATTCATTATTCATTACTAATTATTCATTTACGTATTATGGAATTTGGCCTGAACGCCGTTCATCGTTACTCATTTCGGTTCTCACAGGCCGATGTAGTCGATTTTGCCCGCGTTACGGGTGATAATAATCCACTTCACCTCGACGCCGATTTTGCAGCACAGACTCCTTTCAAGCGCCCAATCATTCATGGTATGTTAGGGGCCAGTGTATTTACAAAAACATTGGGTACCGAGTTTCCTGGATATGGTTCGGTTTATCTGGGCCAAACATTGGAGTTTCTGCGACCAATGTTTGTCGATACCAATTACGAAGCCACATTTACTGTTCAGTCGATTGACTCAGCAAAGCACACCGCTCAAATCCTAGGCGAAATTCGGGATGTTCAGACGGGCAAGGTGACCACAAAAGGTATTGCTACATTGATGCACAAAGAGAAGATCATGTAGAGTCGCAACCGATTGCCAGTCCGCCGGTGCGGGCTTATACTCCACATGGCTTTTGTATAACAGATTATAAAACTCTCTATAAAACAAAACTCCCTCGCCTTGCAAATGCATTGGCGAGGGAGTTTTGTTTTTTGGTCTCAGAGACCGGTTACTTACGCAGCACCATCACTGTTCTTTGCATTTTGAACTTCCGAACGGATATTTTGTGCCAGCGTCTTCAAATCTTGCATGCCTTTTCGAACGCGAGTTCCAGCAGCCTGGTTATTTTTTTCGTAGAATTTCTCGAAATCGCCTTCCAGCGACATAACCAAATTCTTTACTTCATCAAAGCGTGCCATAGCGATATGTATGGGTTTAAGTGTGAAAAATGCCCAAATTCCGCTAAAAACGCGGTTTTCGGCTGAAATTTAGTCATTCTCGCATACAGCGCAATAGGGAAGACAAAAAAATAGGCAAAAAATGCAACTTTTTGGCAAAAACCCTACTCAGCGGCTGCTTCTGCAGATACTTCAATGGTTTCTGAGGCAATTTCGGTTGTATTTTGGCGATAATGACCATTTTTCAACTTTTCGGCTACTGTCGAAAATGCTTCGAGCGTAACCTGCACATCTTCGAGCGTATGGGCGGCCGTTGGAATGATACGCAACATAACAATCTCCTTAGGCACAACCGGGTAAACAACAATTGAACAGAAGATTCCGAGGTTCTCGCGCAAGTCGCGAATCAGACCCGTTATTTCCGGAATACCACCCTGTACATTTTGTAAAAGTACGGGCGTTACCGGCGACTGTGTGTCACCAATGTTAAAACCGCGTTCTTTCAAGCCATTCTGGAGTGCATGAACATTTTTCCAGAGCTTATCCCGAAACTCTGACGAATTCCGGATCATATCCAGCCGCTTCAGACCACCTACCACATAAGGCATCGGTAGTGCTTTGGCGTAGGTTTGCGACCGCATGTTGTACTTGAGGTACATAATAATATCGTGGTCGGCGGCAATAAATGCACCGATGGCGGCCATCGACTTGGCAAAGGTCGAGAAGTAGAGATCGATCCCATCCTGACAACCGAGCATTTCGCCAACACCCGCGCCAGTATCGCCCATTGTGCCAAAGCCGTGTGCATCATCGACCAGTAACCGGAATTCGTATTTTTCTTTGAGAGCAACGATCTTATCCAGACTTCCCACTTTGCCTGACATACCAAAAACACCTTCGGTAATAACCAAAATGCTTCCGCCTTTCTCGGCAGCTTTTTTGGTAGCCCGCTGAAGATTCTTCTCCAGGCTGGCCATGTCATTATGGTTGAATTTATAGTACTCGCCCATCTTGGCTTTGTGCAGACGGATACCATCAATTAAACAGGCATGACACTCGGCATCATAAACGATTACGTCGCGATGGTCAACTACGGCTTCAATGGCCGACATAACGCCCTGATAGCCATAGTTCAGCAGGAATGAGTCTTCTTTACTAACAAACTCGGCCAATTCTTTCTCAAACTGTTCGTGGAGGTCGGTGTTGCCCGACATCATCCGGGCGCCCATTGGATAAGCTAATCCCCACTGCGCCGATGCTTCGGCATCTACTTTCCTAACCTCAGGATGGTTAGCTAGGCCAAGATAATTGTTCAAGCTCCAGTTCAGGACATTCTGGCCCCGAAACTGCATGTGTGGACCAAGTTCGCCTTCAAGCTTAGGAAATGCGAAATAATGATGGCCGTTGAACTCCCGCGCTGGCGAACCGATGGGACCTAAGTTGTTACGTAGTTTCTCAAATAAATCCACTTATTGCTATTGTTTATCAGGGCAAACCCTCGTTTTTTACACAGTAAGTGCAAAAATACGGTTAACTTTCGGTAGGACAAATTAGAGCCCGTAAAATTCAATTTTATAATTGTTTTATGACAAATGCTTTATTTTAGCCAGCCGTAAAGTGGAGCCCTAGCCCACTTCATCATAAAGCTAATCTAAACCCGTTCATATTCAGCCGCAACAGTGGCGCCCGGAGTAAACTATTATGCCAACAATCAACAAACTCCTCGTTGCTAACCGGGGCGAAATCGCATTGCGGATTATGCGGACCGCCCGCGAAATGGGCATTCAAACGGTAGCCATCTACTCCGAAGCCGACCGTAATGCCCTCCACGTTCGCTATGCCGACGAGGCAGTCTGCGTTGGCCCGGCGCCCTCATCTGAATCCTATTTACGAGCCGACGTAATTATTGACGTTTGTAAACGGCTGAATGTAGATGCCATCCACCCGGGCTACGGCTTCCTTTCTGAGAATGCCAATTTTGCCCGAATGGTGCGCGAAGCAGGTTTAATTTTTGTTGGCCCTTCACCCGAAAGCATTGAGGTTATGGGCAGCAAATTAGCCGCAAAAGCCGCCGTGGCCAATTATAATATCCCGATGGTTCCGGGTACGCCCTCAGCGATTACCGACCGGGCTGAAGCCAAGATTATCTCTAAAAAAATTGGCTACCCGATCCTCATTAAAGCGAGTGCGGGCGGGGGCGGCAAGGGCATGCGCGTGGTGGAAGGCGAAGCCGATTTTGATGAACAGATGGATCGTGCCGTGAGCGAAGCGGTGTCAGCGTTTGGCGATGGATCGGTGTTTATTGAGAAATATGTTACGTCGCCCCGGCACGTTGAGATTCAGGTACTGGGCGATCAGCACGGCAATATCATCCACTTATTTGAACGCGAATGTTCGATCCAGCGACGGCATCAGAAAGTAGTTGAAGAAGCGCCGTCGTCCATATTGACGCCCGAAATCCGCGATGCAATGGGCCGCGCAGCCGTTGATGTGGCTCGCGCCTGTGGCTACTACGGTGCCGGTACGGTTGAATTCATCGTGAATGACAACCTCGACTTTTATTTTCTGGAGATGAACACCCGGCTTCAGGTTGAGCACCCGGTTACGGAACAGATTACGGGCGTGGATCTGGTGAAGCAGATGATTTACATTGCCGAAGGCAAACAATTGAGCATCAAGCAGGAAGAGTTAACGATTAAAGGCCACGCGATGGAAGTACGCGTTTATGCCGAAGATCCAGCCAATAATTTCCTACCCGACGTGGGTACGCTTGACACCTACGTAAGACCGCAGGGCAATGGCGTTCGGGTAGACGATGGGTTCGAACAGGGTATGGCGATTCCAATTTATTACGATCCGATGATCGCCAAACTAATCACCTACGGCGACACCCGCGAAGAAGCCATTCAGAAAATGATTCGGGCCATCGACGAATACCAGATTTCGGGCGTACAAACGACATTGCCTTTCTGCCGGTTTGTGATGGAGCATGACGCTTTCCGCTCTGGCCAGTTCGACACAGGTTTTGTAAGCAATTATTTTACACCCGATAAATTAACGCCAGAGCCAGATACTACAGAAAGTACACTGGCGGCTGTGCTGGCGGCTTATTTATTGGAGAACAACAAACCAAAAAGTAATGGCGAGAGTGCGCAGGTGACAACCCAGAGAAGTAAGTGGAAAGCAAGTCGATTGGGGTGAATTGCTTTCCACCTCACCTTATTCTACAATTACTTGTCTGCTTTTAACAGTACCGCTTTTAGTAGTAGTCTGTAACAGATAAGTACCAACCGGGAGTCCTAATATGGATAGATCAATTTGATTATTATTGAGCGCTGATTGGGCAATTACTGTTTTTCCGGATGGGTTAATCAGGCGAAACGATGTGATCGACTCAGCGCTTATAAAGGTTAGGGTTGACCGGGTAGGATTTGGAAATATCAGTAGAGTCTCTTCCAGATTCTGCCGGGCCGATACAACTCTTGAGTATGCAGCAGTACCGTCCAGATCAACCATTTTGAGTCGATAATAGTAATCATAATTGGGCAGTATCGTTATATCCTGATAGGTATACTCACTCCCCAGAGCATCAGCCTTTGGCGCTATTGTTGCCAAATGATCGAAATGATCTCGCGGATCAACAGTTCGTTCCAGCTCAAAGTGATCAAAATTGGTTTCCGCTGAGGTCTTCCAATTTAAAGCAATGGCTTGCCCTTCTGCTTTGGCCGTAAACGTTGACAGTGTAACCGGCAGAGAGCATAGGAGTACTGATATAGTCGCCTGGCCCGACTGCCCTCCCTGATTATCTTTAATTGTATATTTAACAGATGATGTTGTAAATCCATTTACGGGTGTAAATGTCACTACACCTGTTGTGGTGTTCACGGAATAAGAACCCTGCCCTGAAATGGTGACCGACGTTACTGCAGAGCCGCTTACCGGGTCAACCAGGCGCACAGAAGTGGGATTTAGTGGGAAAGTGCCTGCGCCATCATTAGCAGCCACAGACAACGAAATTGGTGTCGATGTAGACAAGCCGCATGCCTGATCGTTATTAGCCGATGGTAGAATTACCTGATTTGGGCAACGTGCGCCATCACCAGGGCTTTTGCCGGCAAGGCTAGTTGAAAGCAAGGTGGCAACAATTGGTGAAGAGGGAGAATTGGGCGTAGCAATTTTGTAAATGCTCCCACTGGTATTATTGCCAATGTACATGTTTCCATAACTATCCATAAACGCGGTGCCAAACGACCCTGTCTGGCTTGCCAATCCTGTAACGGGACCTATTGATGTAACTACATTGGTAGCGGGATCATAGCTAACCAGGTTTTTTGCGGTAGTCACTCCATATATTTTTCCGTCTATCGGACTAAACGTCCAGTCATTTAATCCATTCAACGCAGCGGCAGCGGTTCCAGTAAGGCGCGTTTGGGCCACCAGGTAATTAGCAGAGGCAGGGTTAAGATCAACGGCAACAACGCTTCCAGACCCATACAGATATAAAATTCCGTTCGCGCTTACATCACCTGTAGCGTAACTACCAGATGTACTCAGACCAGAAACCGTAAGGAGTTGAACTTCCCCATTACTGCCCAAACGGGCAATCTGATTGGTATTGTAGCGGTATCCATACAAATAGTTATCGACCAAATTATAGCCGAAGCCGTTCAAAAACCGATTTGGTTCGGGCAACACGCCAGCTTTAACTAATGTAGATGTACCGTCAGACAAGTTGAACGAGTAAAAACTGGTTACATTACCATTGGCATTTGTGGTAGGGTTAGTTAAAATATAACCAAGTCCATTTGAACAATCGAACGGCGTGGGTGTCTGGGCTAATGCAACGCTGTAGGACAAAGTCAGCAAAAGGGCTAAGAAAAGACGAAAAGAAGATTTCGTTACACTACCTTGAGGGTTCATTATCTGAACCCATTTATATGCATAAATCTCCATAGTTCACTATTTTGTATATTGGCAGTAGTTTATCATAATAAGACGGCCAAATATAAAAAAGTAATTAATTTTATGGTATATAATAATCAAAACCCCACCCTGATCTCCTGCCGTTCGCCCGACACGGTTTGATCGTCTAAATTGAAGATGTCGGCCAGGGTCATTGGCTGATCAGTATGGTAATCTGTACCAAGATGAGTGAGTAAGCTGTTTGCTTTATTTGGCGTTAATTTCCCAAAAGCATAGTCAACCATCAGGCGACCTTTTCGGAGTAAGGCTTTGTCTAGCAGATGTTTACTGGCATTAAAAGTGGCTATAACCTGAATATGCATGCAATCGGCCAGCAGCCCGTCGGTAAGGTTCAGGATGTTCGAGACACTATTGGTATCGCCCCCCGCTTCGCGCGATTGCAGAATCCGCTCGGCATCTTCAATGATAAGTATCGACTCTTTATTATCCAGTAAAAACGGAATAATTTCAGGCGAGGTCAGGTAATTGGTCATGTAAGGCGGCAAAATGAGCATGTCCTTTTTGACCATCGAACTAAGGTGTTTGATATAAGTAGTTTTGCCCGTTCCCGGTTCGCCATGCAAGAGAATTAGCCCTTTACTTCTGGGTTGTTCCAGTAAACCAACCAGCCGTTCATGAACAGCCAGGAAATCGTCATTGTAATGTAAGTCAAGATCAATATCAGGGGGCAGGATATCGACTTGTTCGGTATGTAATCCACCTAAACCACTCTGAATCAAATAAATGTGCGTCTGATTATCTTCATGCACATATTTATGTTCCTGAAAACCATCCAGCAGTGTTTTGGCCGATGCTTCGTCGCGGTAATAGCCATAGAGCCGAAAGAAACGATCGCCCACAAATTCGGCTTTTAAAATCAGCCCGGCATCGTGCTGGTAAATTCGCTCAACGGTTTGCCAACCCTCATCATTCACCCGAGTCGAATGGTTAATGAGTAAGAATCCCCGGCTGCTTAACAGTTCCTGAGCGGAGGGCTTAAAATCATCGTTAAAATGAAGATAGTTCGGATAGCTACCGAATGTCTGGACAAAATGCGGAGCCAGCGGAAACTCGCGGTCGAGGTCACTGGGAATATACAGGTTCTGAATAATGGCTTGGCTGGGCATACGACTGTTGGCCGACAGATAGTGCAACATACCAGCCCCGGAAACCTCGTCGTAGGATTTCAAGTGGGTATTAAGTTACGTTTATGAGGTACTAAGTTACCGATAAATTTTATTGTACATTCAGGAAGATAAGCATCATCAAATTAATACGTAAACTTTAATACATTTGGAGAAAAGCGAAGCATTATTTCGTGAACACTTTTTTGGTCATACTGTAAGGCATTGGGACTTTCGGGCGTTTGCGAATTAAAAACATAACCTAGCCGAATGGCTTTCGTTAGCTGATATTCGACAAATGCCTGCAAATAGTTGGTTTGAACGTATCCAGGGCTGTTTTGCCGATATGATAAGCCAAGGCCTACTTGCTCATTAAACCACGCCCGGAGGTTTATATCAACACCTAGTGGCCGATCGGCTATTTTCGATACAAGTATGGAGGGAATCAATACAGTGCCCTCGCCTGCTTCAAAGGGTACACCCGCCTGAAACATTATGGGCCGAACACTTTTGTATAAAAAACGGCCTGTTGCATCGGATACTTGTCCGCCCAATTCGGGAGCGGACACACCAGCAAAAAAGCGGTCTGATTGGTAATAGACACCTACGCCGAAGCTACCAATTGCCCGGTTTACGCTTCCCGCTGTTGTAACATCATAAATCGGCAGAACGTTGACACCGCCCTGAACGCCAATCGCTAACTTAGCCAGGGCGGGCAAATTGAAGCGGTAGGCTACACTGCCATAAACACCGGTGGTAGCAAACAAGCCCATGCGGTCGTTCAACGCCTGAAACCCCAATCCAATACGACCGTTGGCAACGGCTCCATCGGCCGAGACGCTCTGTGTTATAGGTGCATAACGAACACTAATCCATTTGCGTCGTAAAAAGGCCGATAAATTAAACGATTCCCGACTACCGGCATAAGCCGGGTTGATGCTCAGCGGGTTCAGCAGGTATTGCGAATAAAGTACTTCTTTTTGCGCCTGAGCACGTTGGCCTGTCAGCAGAAATAAACTGCCGATCAGCAAGAAAACAAAGGAATGATAGGAAACAAAACGCATACGAACGTTGAAATAGAAAGCCAAGTTGCAAGGGTTTGGGCGAAAAACCTAAAACGCCAAACATCCCGAATTTAGTAGCGAGATGTTTGGCGTTTTTACTTAATGCGTTCCGTTATGTGAACGATGGACTGTACGCCAACGATTTTGATCGGAAACGGGAATGGAAATACAGTTAATCCAGTTTCAGGATTTTGATTTCCGTCCGGCGGTTTTGTTGATGTTCCTCTTCAGGGCAGTTCACACCATCTTTGCATTTGTTCAATAACTCACCTTCCCCGTACCCTTTCGCTACCAATCGTTTGGTGGCAATACCTTTCGATTTCAGATAAGCCACTGCCGATTTAGCCCGATTGCCTGACAAGGTTTTATTATAAGCGGCCGTTGCCCGACTATCTGTATGCGACCGCATTTCAATTGTCATGGTTGGGTACTTGCTTAACAACGTCACCACTTTATTCAATTCAGCAGCCGCATCGGGGCGAATAGTCGCCTTATTAAGATCGTAATAAATATTATCAATTTTAATTACGTCGCCTTTCTTGAACATGAACAGATCGGTTAATCCAACGCCTTCTTTATCGACATGAGCACCAGTTGTTCCCATATTATCTTTTAGGGCTTCGAGCGCATAAGAGCAACCCGTTTTTACCGTAAATTCATAATTACCATCAGCATCAGACATTGTTTCCTGCGATGTACCATCGCACTCATTCACCGAAATGACTTTTGCACTCGCAATGGGCTTCCTGTCACTTTGGGTCATTACACGCCCACGCAGCGTCGCCGTAGCTGGCTTTTCGGCCTCTTTGGGTTTGTCTAACAGAA
>CAXVWN010000382.1:0-15724 GCA_964263725.1 Spirosoma sp. | reverse complement strand
GATGGTCGGGAGATGAACGGCGTACTCATTCCACGTTGGCAGGAATATAGCGGAGGCAGTAAACAGTTTGAGTTTTCGGTCGATTTCGGGACGACCAACACCCACGTCGAATACAAAGTGGATGGAGGGTCGCCCCGCCCGTTCGATGTGGCTGAGCTAACGCCACAGGTGGCTACGTTAGTGGCTCCGGCACAATACAATCCGGCCTTATTCGAGTTGTTTTTACTGTACGATCTGGAGTTTGTACCGCCAACGATTGGTCCCGGTCGGCCCGATAATTTTCCGACGCGCACGGCCATTGCTGAACCGATGAACCTGAGTTTTAATCAGCAAACACAGGCCCTCGCTGATTTCAATATTCCATTTTATGTCGAGCGGCAACCGGCGGGTTCCAATCGTATTACGACCAACCTGAAATGGGCTAAAAACAGTGATCAGACCGAACGGCGCGTGGAGGCTTTTCTGGAAGAATTGCTAATGCTGATCAAAAATAAAGTGCTGACCGAAGGCGGCAATCTGACCCAAACAACCGTTTACTGGTTCTTCCCGGCCAGTATGACGCCCGGTCGCGTGAGTCAGCTACGCGCCGATTGGCAAACGCTTTATGACCGATATATTGGCGGTGCGGCAGGCAGGCTGCGCGAAGTATCAGAGTCTGTTGCCCCATTTTACTATTACAAGCAAAACCCTACATTGAGCGCGTCGGCGCGGCCCGTTATCAATGTCGATATTGGCGGTGGAACCTCCGACGTGGTTGTGTACGAGCGCAACGAACCTAAGTTGTTAACCTCGTTTCGGTTTGCGGGCAATGCCATTTACGGTGACGCCTTCAGCGAGTACGGAGCTGCCAGTCATAATGGTTTTGTTCGCAAATATGCCGATCGTATTCAAACGTTGCTAGAAAGTCAAAGCCTTGGTAATCTGAGCGATAACAATCGGCGTATGCTGGACACGAACCGCTCGGAAGACATTATGGCCTTCTGGTTCTCGATCGAGAAAAGCAACGATGTGAAAGCCAAAAGCATGCTGTCGTTCAACGGAATGCTGGCAAAAGACGAAGATCTTAAAGTTGTGTTTGTGCTGTTCTACACGGCGCTGCTCTACCACATTGCCCGCCTGATGAAGCACCGGGGCATTGGTCTGCCGGGTGCCATTACCTTCAGCGGAACGGGTTCAAAACTGTTAACGATTATCAGTTCTGACGATCAGATGCTGGGTAAGCTGGCGCGGGCAATTTTCGAGAAAGTGTATGAGCAAACTTACGATACCAGCGGCTTAACGTTGTTTTATGAACGCAAAGGACCAAAGGAAGTCACCTGCAAAGGCGCCCTGATGCAACCAGCCAACAGTCGACCTGTCGATACGGAAGCGATCAGCTATGTGTATCCAGCGACGTTTAACGACGAATTTCCAACCCTAACCTACGCTGATTTGCGGAAACCGGAGGTTGTCGAATCGCTCCTGAAAGAAACCAATGAGTTCATTGATTTCTTCTTCGCCATTAACCAACAGTTTAGTTTCGCTAGAAATCTGAACGTATCAGCTCGGTCGTTGGTGGTAGCGCAGCAGGAATTGAGAACACATCTGGACACGTCACTAATGGACGGTATTCAGCGGAAAGAAGGCGACGTAGCAGCAGAATACAGCGGAATGACCGATTCTCTCGGCGCACCAATTGAAGAAACGCTGTTTTTCTACCCACTCATTGGGGCTATAAATAAACTAGCCAACGCATTAGCGTAACCTGTATATCGCCGGGTTTTAGCCCGGCGGTATACTCTTTTGTTGTGTCCCCTATCTTATTACAATCGGGCTAGAAGCCCGGTACGACAATGAACTTGATACAACTTACAGTTCGATTAATTATCGTCCTGCTTGCGTCGGCATCGTTAACTGTTGCCCAAAATACGAATCAGCAGGCTGTTGACACGCTGACCAAAGATGTAGCAAAGGCGGTGTTTGGCAGTTTGCAACTTCTGCCTAATAATCTTAAAGCTGCCCAGATTTATAACAGGCTGGCCAGTTGCGGAGACGGTTGCGATCCAACAACTATTATCCAAACGGTGGGTGGGTATGATGCCGTTGGAATGAAAATGCAGGAATTGAGTGAACTAAAAAACACGGTTTCATTTTCGGCAATGTCGCCCGAAGAGGCTAACGCGGCCATTCGGAAACAGCTGGCTCTATTTTATGCAAAGTATAAAGCCGACAAAAACTACGGAAAACCGCTCAACCCAGCTGTTCAAACGCAGATATTAGCCAAAATTGACGCGATAATTCCGCCTGCTGAACCGGAACCGTCTTCAACGGCTGTTACTACCCCGGCAGCTTTGGGAACAGACGCGGAGACGGGCACAGAGCCGGAAGCTCTTCAATCAAGTCAATCAGAACCTCGGTCAAAAGAGGTCGAAGCAAATCCACTCTGGATGATGATAGCAAGCGCACTTGTTGGATTAGTACTCGGTGCCGGGGCCATTTATTTGATTTTCTATCGGGCAGCGTTAGCCGAGTTAAAAGTATTGCTGGACGAAAACAACCAGCTACGCAATTCGTTGGAAACAGCCCAACGTGCCAAACCGGGTTCTGCCGAAAATGTCAATTCCGTACGAGTCGATTATCGGCAGAAAGCCACTGCGTATGACGCTATTCTGGCGGAGTTAAGCACCGACAATCCGTTACTGGCCATCCGGCAATTGAAGCAACAAAAAACGGCCGGTACAACTCCACAATCCGTACCCGTTGCACGCGCTGTTGAACCACCTATTGCACCGGAAAAACCGGCGCCGGTTAACGTGCAAGCCGCTCCCGTTCAGCCTGTTCCTGTTCAAGTGCCCAGCCCACCACCGTCCCGATCGGAGGTATTTTACTTCCCACCACCAGATCCAACGGGCTTGTTTGATAATCAGCAGAAAACGGCGGCACTTTCGCCCGAATCCGCTTACCGGTTCAGTATTAATGATGGCAATTCCCCATCAATAGCGTCGTTCCGCTTTGAAGCCGAACCGGGACGGCTGGCGCGTTTTCTAACCTATCGAAATTACATGATTGAACCCGCCTGCGAAAGCGAGAACAGTTATGTACCTGCCCATACCCGCATCACCATGCGCCGGGATGGCGAAGCAGTTCTCGAAAACGGAGGCTGGCGCGTGAA
This sequence comes from Spirosoma sp., assembly GCA_964263725.1. Taxonomy (GTDB): domain Bacteria; phylum Bacteroidota; class Bacteroidia; order Cytophagales; family Spirosomataceae; genus Spirosoma. The sequence continues at coordinate 12,573 of CAXVWN010000382.1, read as the reverse complement.
GACTAAAGCGTTGATTCGGTATGAATAGAGTGATCTATATGTCTTATTTTCAAGCGCTATCTTATTTGGTCTAAAAGCAGAACAATGGCCCGATTAATCTTAATTCTATTTCTTTTTGGCGGTCTGCTTCATCTATCCGGTTGTTCCGGCTGTTCGCGTTCGGGTAGTCATCAGACGCACCGAAACAAGCGCAATAGCACTACACAACCAGCGGCAGATACTGCTCAGTTAGCTACGAAACCAACCCTGACTAAAATGGGCATTGGTCCCACAGAGGTGGCCATGAAAAAGGAAAATGGCGTGTATAAAATACCCGTCACAGTCAATGGCAGACGAATGAATTTCATTCTGGATACAGGTGCCAGCCTGATTTCGATCTCATCGACCGAAGCCGAATTTATGATGAAGCAGGGCACCATTACGGAAGACGATCTTGTGGGGCAATCGCGGTTTCAGGATGCAACCGGTGCTATTTCACCGGGGGCAGTTGTCCGGCTCAAGTCCGTACAGATTGGCGACCGGGTGCTTGAGAATGTACATGCCAACGTGATTGCCAATGCAAAAGCGCCCTTGTTACTGGGGCAGTCGGCTTTATCGCAGTTCGGAAAAATTTCAGTGGATTATAAACGTAATATGGTGACGTTCGACTAAAATTCGGTGTTTAGCTGTTTGGTTACTAGATAAGCCGCTGCTCAGGTTTGAGCATACACACCATATTACGAACTTTACACCCTATGACAGAAACCGAACTGACCGACCGACTGCGCGAAGCCATTGTTCTCAATGGCCCTGACATCTGGCGGACAAACGGCTATCTTCAGGATGCACAACAGGCAGGACTATCACTAGCCGATGCGCTAAAACGGGCGAACGAAATAAGTCAGGAAGTTGCCAATAACAATCTGCTATTTCAGAATATACAGGCCCGTATTGCCCGACTGGCCCAGCCCTCGCGCAGTCAGCTAATTGAGCAGGATTTACATCAGATTGTGAATGCCGCTACTTCCCTGAAACTATCGCCTGATTTTGTCAGGAATCAATGGGTGCCATCCGTACTGAAACAGTTGGCGGTCGCATCGAAACCACCGCAAACTGAACCAGCCGTTGCGCCTGTTCCCCGCGCGATAGTTGAACCGGTCGAGAAGCCTGCGGTTTCTGTTGATGACTTACTTAAGAGCGAGCCAGAACCGCCTAAGCCCGTCGTTACAACTACCGAACCAGCAAAAATTACGGTTCCAGCTTTTGAACCGCCGGTTTCTGTTCCGCCCCCAATAATTACGGTTGAGCGGCCCAGTGTTCCAACAGGCCCACCAGAACCTCCACCCATTGTGCGTTCATTTACGGCGACACCCGCCCGCGTAAGCAAAGGGCAACCCGTCACCCTAGCCTGGGAGGTTGAAAATCTGTTGGCTATAACGATTGATGATTTGGGAGAGGGATTATCGCCCGCGAATCGGGGTTGGGTAAAGCCTTTAAAAACAACCGATTATACTCTTTTCGATGCGAATAACAACCCACTAAGTACTGTACACGTCGAAGTTATTCGGCCAGATCGAAGCGGTATTTATGGCGTTTTGTTCGCGCTGGCGTTGTTAGCGGTAATTTACTGGTTTATAAAAAGTAACAACTCTACCGAGAGTTCCCCCAAACCCAAACGCAAAACAGAACAGACAACAGGTTCGTCGACGGGAGAACGCCCGAGCAGAAAAAGGAACGTGAGCCTGAAAAAACCCAGGGCAGAAAAGAAGCCAGTCGAAGCAAAAGCTAAACCTGCCGAAACCGTCAGCGAACCGAAAGTTGTCCTATCCGAAAAACCAAAAAAAGCCGACTCGCCGGTGAAGAAGTCAGTAGAAGAAAACACGGCATGGTCAGAACCAAAAACGAAGCCAGCTACGCCAGCAGACGCCCGTCAGGGAAAATATGAAGAAGCTTTCGGCGATAAACCGTACGATAAAGTAGAACTTGGAACCGATGATCATGGGTGGCGTCGCGCTCGTAGCAACGGCCGTTGGGGATATATAAACGAAGCCGACCAGTGGGTTATTCGCCCAGAATTTGAAGCCGTAACGCCCTTTCGGGGCAACACCGCAGCCGTATTTCTTAACGGCCAGCTCATGACCATCAACCGCTCCGGTGAGCAGATTAGGAAGTAAATACAGGCATACCCACCAAATCGTTTGAGACTACGAATCCATCTATTTACGGCCCCAGCGTGACGCTAAGTTTCTGAAAGGATGTCCAATAAGCGGAAGATGTCAAACCAATACCATTTCCAGAGAGCATTTTAAATGAGTAGGGGCTACTGCGAATTTCCTGCGCATTAATATAAAAATGCAAGACATCGTCTCTGCGTTGTATGCTCAACCGATTCCGGTTTTTCTCGATCGACACCCCCGGAGAAAAGAAATCGCCGGGCATGTAATCACTAAATGTTTTCCCATTAACCACGCGCATAATTGAGACTTCACCTCTCCCATTCATCGTGAAGGAGCAGAAATTGAGCGAGTCTTTCACGCCAAACAGCAACCCACCTGCCGGAACCTGTCCTGAATCGGCCAATACATCTACTTTTATGGTAAATATACTAGCCGCATTCAGGTTGATATCAGCAGGGAGTTCAACGGCACTGAACGCCACTTGCTGCGTGTTTGTATTGCGCTTACGAATGTTGTAGCGGCCTAAGCCAATCTGATAATAATAATCGCCTTTGTTACCCGCCTGCCAGCCGTTACGATTGGTGGCGAAGTCGCCCGTAAAGGCAGGCCGAAAATCAGCCGTTCCCGCTGTCAAGGGAGCTGCTCGAGTAGGAGAAGACGTCTCAACCGGAGGACTCATTATAGCTACAGGCCGCTCCGTTGGCGGGGTTACAGCCTGGCGCGCCGGGCTTACCGGAACGCTAGCCGGTTGATTTGTCTGCAATCGGGCCGTTGGTTTAAGCGTTACCATTTGCCATTCGCTGGAGGCCGACTGAATAGCAACTTTCGGGCGTCGCCCTGTCGGCTGCGCAAAACTGTTTGCCAACAGTAGTGTGATAAAGCTAATTGTCAGAAGTAAGCGCATACGTGTTAGTAGTTAAACCACATGGTTTTAAAAAACCTACGGGTTTGTTGGTGCAAATTCACCTTAAAATGAATACCGTACAACAGCCGTTGGTTGTCCGGCCTGAATACCCGGTCTTAGCATAATGCTTTGATATCGACGAGCTTCTTTCTGGAGTTGGCTATTGCGCACTCCCCGGATAAATGTCAGAATCACATCGGCCGCAACTACAACAAGCGCGCCCCGCGTGGCTAGAAAATAGTGTTGATGGTGGTCGTTTGCCGTTTTATAATAAGGCTCGCCAGCCGTCATATTTTTCTGCTGTTCATAAATAGCGTAGTCATCCTGCGATTTCTTTCGCTCCATAAATCCATAAACAAGTAAACCGTAGCACCCTACTGTCAATAACGGTCGTAAGCCTACTTTGGGCTTCGGCATTTGCACAAAAATATTACCAATGCCCGGTGCCACGGCTGATAATAACGCCCACGCCGGTCCGGCGTAGCGCATTTTTCGGCGTCTTACGGTATCAGCAGGCACCGTTGCCAGTGTGGCTTCCGTTGGTTGAATCACGGGCTCCGTTCGTGGAGTTGTCGGGCGAGGGGCGGGTGTTGAGACAACGGGTTTGGGCGAAGTAGAATCGACAGTAAACACCGAAGATCGTCCAGGCTTGGCTGTCTTTGGTTGTGATGACGGCTTTTGGCCAACTGCCGGTTCGCTGGCTGTTGGCTTTGGCTCTGTAACCGCTACAGATTCACGTTGGGTGGGTTTCGGAGAAACAACTTCCGGTTTTGGCACCGTTGCAATTGGCGTCGTAACGGTCGGTTTCTTCACAACTGCTGGCTCCGTTGGTGTGGGCGGGCCAGATGATTCAGGCAGTCCGGTTTTAACAAGCACCTTTGCCTGGATTTCTTCATTGAGTGAATACCCATTTGCCAGTGCATTCCAGATAATACGCCGATCAGTTCCAGTGGTAAGACGACTACCTATATCGCCCCGAACAAATTCGGGTGAAATACGCAAAACACCGCGTAACCGGCTGCGTACCTCAAAATAAACTGAATCGCCCGGCCGGGCATTAACCAGATCATACCGAATTTCGAGTTGCGATGAGTCGGCAACCCGCATCCGAACGTTGCGAACGCGCTCCTGTGCCTGACCCGATAAGATTGCAGCTAGACAAAGGAAAAAAGTAAGAAGTAAGCGCATAGTGAATTAGTTGCTGACGGTAATTTGCCGGGTGGTTGTAAATTGATCATCGCACGAGTTGGCGAGCACGAGCGTAACGGTGTATGTACCGGCTTTGTCATAGTTGTACGTTACCCGGGTACCAACGCGATTTTTTCCTTTACCATCGCCGGGGTCCCAGCCAACGACGCCAATGTCGCCCTGTGGGTTGTCGAGGAAAAAAGTAACGTCCAACTGTCCAGCCGTATAGCCGACACCGGCGGAGGGTTTAGCACATACCGGAAAGTTTTTTCTCGTCAGATCGAAGGGCTCACAGGCCATTGTAGCCAGCAATACTAATAGATATATAGATCGTTTTAACATAATTAGTCAGATGAGACGTAGCAAAGTAAGCAATACTTAGGGAACGAAAGAGAGTCTTATGGACGAAAGCCATTTCTTGCATTCATTTCGACACTAGTCGAATACCAACATTTTTTGTAAATTTAAAGAGTCCGACGATATATTAACTCACCAACTTACCCATGCGCTGGTCTGCCAAAACCAAAGATGAATTAGTAGCCGAAATCCAACGGCTAGAACGAAACGATCTGGCGGCAACTGATCCGCTGCCCGGGTTTGATGTTCGCCAAACCGTTGACCAACTGAATCTGGTTGGTCTTACCATTGAACGCGATGGGACCCTTAGCTATGCCAACCCGTATACTTACCGCGTAACCGCCTGGCAACCAGAGCACATTATCGGTAAAAACTTTTTCGATGTCTTTATTCTGCCCGCCGACCGCGATCGGCTCGAAGCCGAGTTTGACGAGGCATTAATTAAAGGCAGCTTTCCTGAGCAAAAAGAAATCACTTTGCTGGCCCGTAGCGGAGCATTGCGTAGTGTACAGGTTAATTCGTTCATTATCAACGGCACTACCGATCATGTTGCGTCATTTACGATCATTGGCGAAGATGTAACGAACAAACGACGCGTTGCGTCAGCCTTGTCGAATACCAACGCGCAGTTGCAGGATTTGGTGGATAACACCTCCGATCTGATTCAACTGCTTACCCTCGACGGTAAATTTATTTTCGTTAATCGGGCCTGGCGAGAAGCACTCGGTTATAGTTCCGAAGAAATTTCGGCCCTAAATCTGCGCGACGTGCTGCATCCCGATTACGCTGGAAGTACCCTTGGCGTACTCAAGCGTATTCAGGATGGCGACAAGCTTCCTTATGTTGAAACCGTTTTTCGGACAAAAGCCGGAAAAACGATATTCTTGTCGGGGAGTGTTAACTGCCGGTTCGACAACGGTCGGCCAACGGCTTTTCGCTGTATTCTGCATGATTCAACGGGCAAAATTCGGGCCGAAAAATCGCAGAAACTCTATTACAGTATCGCCAACTGGACCATAAGCACACCCAATCTTGGCGAGTTTTACCAAAAAATTCACGAAGAGTTAGGTAATATTATTGAAGCCCGTAATTTTTTCATTGCCCTTTACGATTCCAGCAAAACCTATTTGTCGTTTCCGTACTACGTCGATGAGTATTTCGGTGGCAACATGCGGTTCACAAAACGAAAACTGGGAAATGGCTTAATCGAATACACGATTCTGGCCAATAAACCTTTGTTTCTGTACGAGAAAGATATTCGTCAATTAGCTGATTACCAAAACGTTGACTTATATGGTCAACTTCAGCCGCAAGTAATGCTAACGGCTCCGCTTCGCATTGGCGATGAAATTACGGGGATTATTGGTGTAAAATCGTACGATGATGCCCAAACCTACGGCCCCCGCGATCTGGAATTACTGGAATTTATTTCGGGACAAGTGGCGCTGGCCATTGCCCGTAAACAGTCTGAAGCCCGCTTGGATAAGCAGAACGCCCGGCTGAATGCCATTTTTGATAGTAGCACATACTTGATCTGGTCGGTCAATAAGGCGCTTCAACTGACGTCATTTAACAAAAACTACGCCCGACTAATCGAAAATCAGTCGAATGAAGTCCCGGCGGTTCAGATTAATGCGCCCGACCTCGGCTGGCGAATGATTGGAGACGAAAACCGTAAACGGCTGGAAGACCGATACCGACAGGCTTTTCGGGGATTTGCGCAGAATTTTGAATTAATTTTTGATACCCAGAAAGGCGAAACCTACCTCGAATTTCATCTTAACCCAATTCTGCTGGCGGGTGGCGTTATTGATGAAGTGTCGGGTATTGCGCGAGATATAACGAACCGAAAACGAGCCGAAATTGCCACGCGCCAGAGTGAAGAAAAATTCCGGGGCATTTTCGAGAATTTGCAGGACATATACGCCCGTGTAGATCGTAAGGGGCGTATTACAATGATTAGCCCGTCGATAGTTAAGCGCATGGGCTACACGCCCGATGAGGTTCTGGGGCAGGGTATAACTCAGTATTTCGTTAACGAGAATGATATTCGCCACGCCATGTTTAAACTTGGCCGGAATCGTAGTCTTCGAAATTTTGAGGCCAGCATGCGCCGGAAAGATGGTAGCGAGCGCCAGTTTATGTTTAACATGCTGATGCTAAACGACGGACCAGGAAGCGATTCTGTGGTAGCGGTGCTGGCCCGTGACATTACCGAACTGAAGAAACAATCGGTTGAGTTAGTGAAAGCAAAAGATGAAGCCGAACGCTCATTGAAGGTGAAAGAACAGTTTCTGGCCAATATGAGCCACGAAATTAGAACCCCCATGAATGGCGTCATTGGCATGATTGACCTGCTCAATGATACCCAGTTGGATGAGGAGCAGCGCAGCTACGTCAGAACCGTTAAACGCTCGTCGGAAACGCTGTTGAACATCCTGAATGATATTCTGGATCTCTCGAAAATTGAAGCCGGGAAGATGATGCTGCATGAGGCACCCGTGGCATTCAAGGAAATTTTCGAGAAACTTATCGCACTCTTCGGCCAACAGGCGAACTCTAAAAACAACGATCTGACGTATCATCTTGGCTCTGATTTGCCAACGTTCGTGATAGCCGACCAGACCCGACTGCTGCAAGTATTGTCGAATCTGACCTCAAACGCCATCAAATTTACCGAAAACGGCCCCATACGAATCGAAGCCTCGCTGATTAGTAAACACGGGAAATTTAACCGAATTCGCGTGGCCGTGAAAGATTCGGGCATTGGCATTTCGCCCCAAAATATCAACCTGCTGTTCAACTCGTTTAGCCAGGTTGATACGTCGTCGCGAAAATCGTTTGGCGGCACAGGGCTGGGACTAGCCATCTCAAAAGAACTGGCGACCCTGATGAAAGGTGAGATTGGCGTCGAATCGACGGTAGGTATGGGCAGTACATTCTGGTTCACCATCGAGCTAAAAGAGACCAGCATCAGCCCCACGCAGCAAACAACAGAGGTGGCCGAAATTGCCCTCGCTAACTTCTTCAGCACCTATCACCCGAATGTGTTGCTGGTGGATGATAATGCCGTGAACCGCAAGGTTGCCAGCGAGATTCTGCGAAAATCGGGTTGCGTAGTAACCACCGCCGACAGTGGTCCGGCAGCCATCAGAGCCGTAGAGCAACGGGCGCAGGACATGGCACAGGAGGGCGGTATTGGGTTCGATGTGATCTTTATGGACATTCAGATGCCCGATATGGATGGTGTCGAAACCACGCGTAACCTGCGTAAACAGTTTGGCAATAAGCTGCCCATTATTGTGGCAATGACCGCCTATTCGATGCGCGAAGACCGCGAACGTTTTATTAGCCAGGGCCTAGACGATTACATTGCGAAACCCATCCGGGCCCAAAGCCTGATTGCAAAAGTGAAGGAATTGACCGACGCCAACCGTGCCAGGCAGGATACGGTTACGCCCCAATTGCTTAAGCCTGCCGTAGAAATTTCTGACGTCAAAATCCCTATTATCGACGAAGAAATTGTTGGTCAGCTCCGTGATATTGGCGGTCAGGAATTAGTTGACAGCATTATGGAAGAGTTCGAAACCGAAGCTTCCGATTTAGTTAATGGTGCTTTGTCGGCTTACGATCTCGGCGACATACCAACCGTAAAAAGTCACCTGCACACCTTGAAAGGTAGTGCCGGAACGATTGGTGTTACGCGCATGGCCGATATTGCCCGCTCTGCCGAGGGCAAACTTAAAGTGAACGATACCAGCGGACTAGCAGACGCGTTACAAGCGTTGAAAAAAGCGTTTGATGAGTTTTTAGCAGAATGGAAGAAATAGCATCAGCGTACTTTGCCTGACCCGTTATATAATAGGTCAGGCAAAGTACGCCAGTTAATATATACTACTTTCACGGCTCTAGAAATAGCATTACCCGCCTTCGTTACTTTTTCCTTTTAGCTGTCCAGAAACGTACTTACGCTGTCCGTTTCTGGACAGTTTCCGTTTTAAGCAATCCATGAGACAGGCCCCGATTGATCAGAATAGCCACTTTATCAGTTTGGCAAGGCATTTGTTTAGCAAATAATAAGATAATGCAACAGGCAAGCAACGGGCCATTATGAGCAGGGCATACTTGGGCGAATTTGAGGAACTGGTTTTACTTACCGTAGCGGTGCTGGAACGTCAGGCGTATGGCGTGACCGTAGCGGCTGAGTTGAAGCAACGCACGAATAGAACCATTAGCCTGAGTGGCGTTCATATTGCGTTGTATCGTTTGGAGGAGAAGGGCTTTGTAGTTTCTGAACTGGGGGGCGCAACAACCGCCCGAGGGGGCCGCCGAAAGCGATTATTTACGATTACCGCACTGGGAACGCAAACCCTTGGCGATATGCGGGCGGTGCGCAACCAACTTTGGGAGTCTATTCCATCTCCTTCACTGTCGTAAATCATGGCGAACTACTCCCCTATTCCCCCACCCTGGGCCGACCGCTTGCTTGGATGGTTCTGCCCGCCGTACTTACTCGAAGAGCTTTTGGGCGATTTGCACGAGCAGTTTGCCGATCAGGTAGAAGATGTTGGTGAGCAAAAAGCGCGTCAGCTTTACATACTGGAAGTTATCAAGTTCGTAAAACCTTATTTTCTTAAACGACGAGCCGCCACCTTCATCAACGGCACAACCACCACGATCAAACCAGCGGGATCTATCCATAAACAGACGACCCAACCAATCCGGCGGGCCGGTTACGGTGATTACCCTCAACCCTTTCTACTGAATCCATCTATGCTACGTAATTATTTAAAAATCGCCTTCCGTAACCTTTGGAAAAGCAAAGGATATGCAGCCATCAATGTTATTGGCCTTTCGGTCGCGTTTTTCGTCAGTGTCTTTTTATTTCTGACGGCTTATTTTCAACTGTCGTATGATTCCTTTCATCAGGACGGCGACCGCATTTTCCAGACGTATCTTTTCTCGAATGACCCTGAAAAAGCAAGCCGGTCAGGTGGAATGCCCTTTCCATTGACTCCCGCCATAAAAGCCGAATACCCGGAAGTTGAAGCCGCAACGAGACTAATGAACGGGAGCGATGTGGTGACGTATAAAGGAAAATCGCTTGATAAGAATGTCATGTTGACCGACCCTGACTTTCTGAAGATATTTTCCTTCCCAATGATTAAAGGGAACCGGGCAACGGCGCTCAACGATCGGAGGAGCATCGTCATCAGCCAGAATATGGCGAAGGCCGTCTTTGGGAACGAAGACCCAATAGGAAAACAAGTTCAGTTGGGGCTTGATGCCAACAAAAAAGACTTTATCGTAACGGGTGTATTGGGCGATTTTCCGGATAATTCATCCATTAAATACGATGCCTTTATTCAGATCGCAAATTCCGTTAACTATCAGTCCGATAAGGATAAATGGGACGCCATGTCGCATAATGTTTATCTGAAATTAGCACCTAATGTCGATCAGGCGACGTTTGAAACCCGCTTAAAATCCTTTGCGACTAAGTACTTTCAGGAAAACCTAGAGAGTCTAAAAAAGAAAGGCGCTAAGCCTGATGAGCGTGGTGACTTGTTTGCCGTGCGATTGCAAAAACTGTCGAACGTCCATTTCGGTACAGAAATTTCCGGGGGCAAAGGTTCCTCTATTACTGTTGTGTACGCGTTATTGGGCATAGCCTTTTTTATCCTGCTCATTGCTTGTATAAACTTCATCAACCTGAGCGTTGCCCGCTCATTCACCCGCGCCAAAGAAGTAGGCGTTCGCAAGTCTTTAGGAGCATTGAAAAATCAGCTCTTTGTCCAGATTTGGGGCGAAGCGGCTATGATATGCTTCGTTGGTTTTGTTGTTGGAATGGTTCTCGCATATCTGCTTTTGCCCGCCTTTAATGCTGCGTTTCAGGGTAAACTTACGCTTGATTATATCTTACAACCCGATAAGATTGCCCTCATACTCAGCATATTTGTGCTGGTTACGCTAATAGCTGGTGGCTATCCGGCCTGGCAAATGTCGAAATTCAATGCGGTAGAGGTATTGAAGGGAAAAATCACATTAAAGCGACCTGGACTATTGCGTAACTCACTTATTGTTACGCAGTTTACGCTATCGAGCCTATTGATTTGTTGTACAATCATTGCCGTTCAGCAAGTCGATCACATGCGAAGTCAGCCACTGGGGTTTCAGAAAGAACAGGTAATTAGTATTCCAGTTGGGAATAAAGTGGATGGCCGACAAGCGCTTAGACGAATGCGCAACACGTTAGCAAACGACCCCACCGTTGTTGCGATTACGGGGAGCGGTGTAAACCTCGGGCTTGGCAAGGACAGAAGTACGTCGAGATCGGTTATGGGATTTACCTACAAAGAGAAAGAAGTATCAACCGATTGGGTTCATATTGATTATGATTATCTCAAAACCCTCAATATCAAACTATTGGCTGGCCGCGAATTCAACCCGGCCTATCCATCCGATTCGCTGAACCGGGTGGTTATTACGGAAAGCATGGCCAAGATGATTGGTGAAAAAGATCCGGTTGGCAAGTTTTTCCAAACCGATACCGCTGGTGCCAACTACCAGATTATTGGCGTGGTCCCCGATTTCCATTTGTACTCCACAACAAATGAGAAAAAACCAATTACAATGCATCTTTCTCATAATGAGAACATTAATTACATTTTTATTCGGGTGGCTCCACAAAGTCTGTCCAGCTCAATGGATAAACTGACAGCTTTATGGAAAGACGTAGCGCCACAATCGGAGTTTAAGGGTTCATTTGTAGATGAAAATACCGATAGCTGGTACAAGGAAGAAGAACGTTTTTCGAAGGTTTTCAGCCTTGCTTCCGGTATCGCCATTTTGCTTTCGTGCCTGGGTCTGTTTGCCGTTGCCCTGATGGTAATTGAGCAGCGCACCAAAGAGATCGGCGTTCGGAAAGTGCTGGGTGCCAGCATCCCCAGCATCGTTTATATTCTTTCCCAGGACTTCGTCAAAATGGTTATTCTGGCCATAGCTATTGCAACGCCTTTAGCCTGGTTCTTCATGCAAAAGTGGCTGGATAATTATTTCTATCGAATCGAAATAAGCGGATGGATTTTCGTGTTGGTTGGCATTGCCGCCATCCTGATCGCGCTGGCAACGGTGAGCTTTCATAGTATAAAAGCGGCATTGATGAACCCGGTAAAGAGTTTACGAAGTGAATAGTGAATGGCCGGGAGACAGGAGCCTGGTTTTCCACGCTCTCAGCAAAAAACAATCCCAATTATGAAACTCATTCTGATTACACTACTCTTAAGCCTCGGCCTGACGGCTATGGCCCAAGCCTCCAACCTGCGAACGCGAATATCGGACGACGAAAAAACGCTCTCGATTCAGGTTGACGGAAACGAAAATGGACGGGACATTCATCTTACTAAAACGTTCGACGTAGCGCATATGAATAGCTTACAAAAAGACCTGCTTAAATACCAGGTTTTTAAAGCTGCTGGCCTAACCGCACCACTTCACGAACTACAATGGTTGATTTTGGTGGTTCTGGGTTTGCCAGTGCTACTTGTCACGCTTTTGATCGTGCGCTATCAGAGCCGGAAAGACGCTCTGATGAATTCGGCAAACGTACTTGAGCAAATTTGAATTGAATCATTTTGAGCACTGTATGACCCCTTCAGGGTCACATATTTATAGCAACTATGACGATTCTATAAATATGTGACCCTGAAGGGGTCGTACGTAAGCCAGCTTAAATTTGATCGATTATTTAACCTTCCTATCGAGCCTGTTTGTGGCATCGTGCTTTATAACAAAGCACGATGCCACAAACAGGCTTTTTCTATTTTTTGTGAAGAGTAATTTGGCGCACTTTTTTTCATTTCAGTGAGTAGTCAGTGTAGGCTAGATTCCTTATTCAGCTTAATGCTTTTCGCAAATCAAGAAATGAATATTCGCAGAACCAGCCACTTACTAACGGTAGTCACATTG
>CAXVWN010000381.1:0-11809 GCA_964263725.1 Spirosoma sp. | reverse complement strand
AAGTTGGCCGCGTTCTCCGTCGTGTCGACCATAAAGCCATTTTCCTGACCCAGTTTCAACAGGGCCTGTTGTCCGGCAGGAATGGATTTGTGGCGAAAGGTGGCCGTCTTTGAGAAAACCAGAACACGTTCGGGCGACGGTTGGGCGAATGCTGCGGTCATGGATAAGACCAGACAAACGAACGGCCTGACAAGCCGTGAATCAAAACGAAATGAGTTCATTATAGTAGGTAGGTTTAGTGGCTCAAAATTAGTCTGTTCAGGGTAAAATTCAGAACTATGTAATAATGAATTCATTATTACATAGTTCTGAATTTTACTGCACGGGCCGCCCCGATTGTCCATTTACTGATCACGATTACGTAAACGGTTCGTAGTCTATTTCCAGAAACTCAGCCACCTGGGTTAGCCAATACCGTTGTACAAAATGAACATGATCGGGATGGTTGGTATACTGTTCATACAGCTCAGCCGTAGCGAACTCCATTGACAGACCAAAGTCGAAATTGTTCTTCTTGCTGATTTGCTTCAGGCATTCAAATTTCTGCACGCCGGGGATCGCCGATAATTTCGTTAACGCGGTGAGAAAGTCGTATTCGCCAGCCGAATCTTTTTGATCTTTCAGTTTAAAAACAACAGTATGCCTGATCATATCATATCGGTAGTTTTCTGGAAAGTTCGGTTGCGTTCTTTACGTTAACATCAATCATTTATCAGGTGTTTAAACATGACAAACGGGTCTGATTTCTCCGGTTGGCACGAACACAAACCAGAGAAATCAGACCCGCCAGACAGGAGCGTTACGCCTTATTTCTTTTGAAATGGATAATGTCAGCAATTTCCTCATTGTGCATTATCCATTGTTCATTATAACTTAAAATTTATTTTGGTCGTCCACCGGCTGGAGCCGCCTGTTGTGGCTGGCCGCCACCGTCGCCACCGCCACCATCTTTTACATCGTCATTGCTGACCGAACGGGCCTTCCGACGAGGTTCTTCAAAGCTCATTTTACCGATGCGGTACGTAAACGTTACTTTCAGGTTGGCATTATAAAGATGGTTGACGTTCACTTGCGAAAGTACCGGCGAATTCAGGGTGGTCCGCATTGTTATGCCATTCCCGGCGAAGTTTTCAGCCGCCAGACCGATACTGCCCCGCTTGTTGGCAATGTCTTTCCGAACACCCAGCGAATACATGTAGAAACTGCCCATTGTCCCCTGCAATTGCGGATTTGGTCCCCGGAAAAAGCTGAACACCTGCGCACTCCAGCCTTTATCCATTTGCAACGAACTCATCAATCGGCCCCCAATGCTTACCCCCGAATTATTGATCAGTACCGACTTTCCATCTACGCCCTGGGTCAATCCCTGCATGTACATGTAGTACCCGTCCAGGCCGCCGTTAATACTCCATTTTGCCGTCAGGTTGGTATTGAAGAATACGTTTGCCCCGACAGTACGCTGCACCCCAATATTCTGAAACGTCGTGGTGATGCTACCCGCTATGGAATCCGACGGTATTCGGATTTGCGAGATGGCGTTATTGGTTAACCGCCCGAAAACGGCTGCGTTAATGTACGTTTTCTTGACCGTCGAACTGATACTCAACTCCATGTTGTCGGTTAGTTCGGGGCTCAGGTTGGGGTTACCGACACTGATATTCTGCGGGTTCGCTTTATTCACGTTGGGGTTCAACTGTTGCAGACCCGGCCGTTGAATCCGGCGGTTGTAGGCCGCTTTAAGCGTACTTCCTTTCAGGCTCTTCGATACGTTAATGCTCGGCACCAGGTTACTGTAGTTGGGAATCGCCAATTTTACGGGTTGGGTTTGCTCCGTCGACTGGTTTGCCGATATGCCCGTGTGTTCGTAGCGCGTTCCCACCTTGAACGTGAATTTGCTGGGGGTTACGTAGGTGTACGAAATGTAGCCCGCGCCGATGTTCTGGTTATACGTAAGCGATCCCGCCGGATTGGTGGGATCCAGGGCCAGCTCACCCGTTCTGCTACCGATCAGGTATTGATACCGACTGTCTACCTGACGCATAATGGCTTTACCGCCAAACTCCAGCAACTGATTCTTTTTGATCGGTGTCTGGTAGTCCGTCTGGATGGTCATTTCCTGATTCTTATTGTTGTTGAGATTCTGCTGGCGAGCGGTCAACTCACCCGTTTGCCCCAGAATGTCGGCGTAGAAATTGTTAGTTAACCCCGTGCGGCTGTACTGGGTCGAAATGCTGAACTCCTGTTGCGGCTTGAACGTACGGACGTAGTCCAGATTCATATCGACTGAATTGGACAGGTCTTTCCGGTTCACATCGCGGTTGGTCATGCTCAGGAGCGAATCCGCCGAGAACGTGCTGGTTAACTGCTGCTGCTGCTGAACGAAATTTCGGGTGCCGTACCGGATGTTGGCCGTTAATGACTGATTTTTAGCCAGATCATAATCGAAACCCAGCGTATACTGACCAAAAACGGGTTTATCGAACGCCGTAGCCGCCTGGGTCGTACGTAGTGATTGTGTGCCAACCCGCGTCGTCTGGTCTAAGGTTGAGGACGCATGGTTGTACATAGCCCGCCCGAAACCGCCCAGACTAATGCCTAATTTGCCCTGCCGATACGAACCGTTCAGGCCCAGGTTGGAGGCCCGTAGGCCCGCTCCGGCATCGACGTTTAGCGTCAGGCCGTGCAGCGTAATCTTTTTGGTGACAATGTTGATAATCCCGGCGGCTCCTTCGGCGTCATACTTGGCGGATGGTGAGGTGATCACTTCCACCGTTTTGATCATATCGGCGGGAATTTGCTTAAGAGCGTCGGCAACACTGCTGGCGACAATCGTTGACGGTTTATTGTTGATCAATACCCGGATATTCTGGCTACCCCGAAGGCTGACGTTCCCGTCCAGATCAACCGATAACATCGGTACGCGTTTCAGTACATCGCTGGCATCACCGCCTTTAGACGTCATGTCTTTATCAGCGTTGAAAACCAGCCGGTCCACTTTTTCTTCAATCAGGGCAGCCTGCCCGACCACGTTTACTTCACTCAGCGTGCGAATATCGGCCGGCAGTTTCACCGAACCCATATTCAGGTCGGTCCCTTTCGCGATGGTGAACGGCTGGGAGTCTTTGTTTTTATAGCCTATAAACGAGTATTGGAGCCGATAATCGCCCGGAGCCAGTTTGGCCATCACGAAATTACCTTTCGCATCCGACGTCGTGCCGTCGATGGGCTTATTTGTTTTAACACTAATCAGGGCAATCGTGGCAAACTCAACGGGCTTGCCGGACGTCGAATCAACCAGAAGTCCCGTTATTTTACCATTTCCTTTGGGAAGATCGTCCGTTACACCGGTAAATTCTTTTTTCTTTCGGGTATCTTGCCCGCCAAAACCCCCGGGGCCGCCCGGTCCACCGCCACCACCCGGAGGGCCAAATTGAGCGTATGTTGTCCTGGATTGGGTCAGACCGCTCCAGAGGGCAAGAGTAAACAGGAAAAGTAGAAATTGCTTAGTCATAGTCAGTGGCATTTCGCATTAATAGCCCAAAACAACAACTGGTTGATTAATCCTAAAAACACAATAGACCGACAGGTAATAAACATAGATAGAGACCCGGTTTTAACCGATGAACCCGGTTGACGGGTGTTGACGATGACGCCGGGCGATCTGTCGACTGGAAATGCCTGACTATCGGTAAATTCGTGGTCCTGAGCGATTGCCTGAAGACCCGGTTGGAATTTGCCGTAAACTTGTAGCTTTCCCGACAAGTATGGCCGCTACTCTTTTATCCCGTCGCTACGTTCCCGTGCTCATTCATGTACTGGGCTGGGGGTTGCTGGGTTATCTGCTTTTTTTCTCGCCCTCGTTTAGTTCCGAGATTCAGTTTCCCCGATTATTTTACATCCGGCAGATTATCTTTTTCGGCCTGATGGTCGGTACGTTTTACCTGAATTTACACGTACTGGTACCCCGACTATTATTAGGGAATCAGACGGGCCGTTATCTGATGGCGCTGGTTGGTGCCATCCTGGTTATTATGCTCATGCTGTGGGGTATTGAACTCTGGTTTAATTTGCCCGTTCTGGTACATCGTGCGTTTCATCCGGATGGAAAAGGCCAGCCCAGACTGTACGGCTGGATTCAACCGAATCTGTTTTCAATTCTGCTCGTGCTGGCGATTAGTACCAGCATTGCCATGTTGCAGAAATGGCAGGCCGATGCTAATTTCCGAACGGCGCTGGAGCAGGCGAAGACGACCTCGGAGCTATCATTTCTGAAAGCACAGATCAATCCACACTTCTTTTTCAATACGCTCAACAATATTTATGCCTTAACCCTGATCGACGTAGAGACGGCTCGCGAAGCCCTGCACCGGCTCTCCAGAATGATGCGTTACGTACTGTACGAAACCCAGCCGGGCACGACGCTGCTCAGTAAAGAGGTCGCGTTCGTCAGTGATTATATCCAGCTCATGCAACTCCGCCTGACCGATAAAGTGACCGTTACGCTCGATTCGCCCGATCCGCTGCACGACCGGCCCATTGCGCCGATGATCCTGTTGCCCTTTGTGGAAAATGCCTTTAAACATGGTGTTAGTTCGTTGCATTCGAGCCGGATTCATATTGCCATCCGGCAGCAGCAGAACCAGCTCCTGCTGGATGTGCGGAATACGTTGTTTATCGACAAAGCCCCGTCGCTCGAAGCGGGCAACGGCATTGGGCTGACTAATACCCGTCGTCGGCTCGATCTGCTGTATCCTGATCAGTATTCACTCCGGATCAATCAGGATAAAGACGCCGGGGAATACCATGTGCACCTAACCTTAACCCTATCATGACCCTGACCTGCATTGCGGTAGATGACGAGCCCCTGGCGCTGGGACTGGTGTGTGCCTTTATCGAAAAAACACCGTTTCTGCAATTGGTCGGTCGATATAGCAGCGCCGTCGAAGCCTTACAGGGATTGATGTCCGGACCGGTCGATCTTATTTTCTTAGACATCCAGATGCCTGATCTGACCGGGCTTGAGCTGGCCCGGGTGCTGGAACGGAGCAACCGGGGCACGCACACCACGCGAATCATCTTTACAACGGCTTTTGATCAATTTGCCCTCGATGGGTTTCGGGTCGATGCGCTGGATTATTTACTGAAACCCTTCAACTACGAAGAATTTCTACGGGCGTCCAGTAAGGCTCGTCATTATTTCGAGTTGGTGCAACGGGTTGAGCCTGCCGTCGTTTCCCCGCTTCCGCTGGCAACGGCCGCCCCCGGCGAAGTCATTGACGATTACCTGTTTTTGAAAGTCGAATACCAGTTGGTACGCATTGCCTACACCGACATTTTGTACATTGAGGGGCTGAAAGATTACGTAAAAGTCTATCGCCAGAGTGATCCCGACAAGCCCTTATTGTCGTTAACGAGTCTGAAAACGCTCGAGGAGAAATTGCCCGCCAACCAGTTTATGCGGGTGCATCGGTCGTTTATCGTCGCCCTGAACAATATCAGCGCCGTCACCCGAAACTCGGTACAGATCGGGTCGGCAGTGATACCGGTCAGCGATCAATACAAAGACGTCTTCGGCCAGTTTATCAGCCGTTGGCAGTAGGCGTGCGTGATTCCGTTTGGCCAAAATCCATTGGGTTTATACACGAAGCGATCCACACCAGGACCGGGACGATTTGCCCGATACCTGGTGTGGATCGCATTCGTTTACTCTTTATCGCTTACTCTTTATTGGCGGGGAGGAGTAGCGCTCGACGATGACGAGTTGCTATTCTGACTGCTGCTGCTTTTCGCTTTTCGGGTAGCCCGTTTGTTACTTTGGGACGATCCCTGATCGGTCATTCCCGACTGATTGGTTGTTGGGCTGCCGCTCTGACCACTGGCTCCGTCGTTGGTTACGCTGCCATTTGTCGATCCATCCGTTGTCGTACCCGTGCCAGAACCAGATCGCATGGAGGAGCGTCTGCCTGATTTGCCACTATTCATTGACCCAGATCCATTTGTGGACGTTGATCCCATCGTTGATCCATTGCTGCCACTGGTGGAGGTTGATCCATTTTGGGATGACGAACCATTGGTGGCATTTCCCGTGCCACTACCCGAATTTGTTGTTTGCGCCTGAGCGCTGAAGGTTGCTACGGCTAGTAACATTGCCCCCATTAAGATGACCTTTTTCATACCTTTGAGTTTTTGTGATGTTGTTAAGTCTAGGTAACGATTAGACTAACTACTTGCAAAAAGAAAAGTTAAAAAGAAGCGACATATTGAGGGAATGGCATATATATACCGTTGCCTGTTTATCTGAGAAATTTATATGCCCATCCGCTACCATCTATCTGCCAGCGTTAGAGCCATTCTACAGGCGGGCTACGTCCGATTCATTGGCACATGGGCGGTGACTACAGTGCTGGTGGTAAGTGCCCCGCCGGAGAGTTGCGGTCAGGGACTCAAATTGCTGGGCATTCCACTGGATACGCTGCTACACATCAAAATACCCCGTGTCGACCAGTCGTACATCACTACCTATTACGGGCGTCTGCATTTTTTTCTCGTCAGCGACCGGCAGGATTATGCGTTGCGTCTGGTTGGCCCATCTCAATCGTTGCTGTACAAGCCCAACCTGGCCTGGGCATTGGGGGTTGGGTTTGACTACAAGTGGGCAGGAACCGAACTAACCGTTAAGTTGCCCTTTCTGGGGTATAATCCGGTCCTTAAAGGCAAGACAAAACCATTTGGTATCAGCCTCAACTTTAACAACCGCAGGCTTTGGGTGTCCGGCCAGTACCAGTTTTACCGAGGGTTCTATGTGGGTAATCCTGATGTAGTGGAACCTGACTGGCTGTCCCATCACCCCATGTATCCCTACCGGAATGATTTAATCAGCCAAATGGTGGTGAGTCATGTCCAATATTTGTTCAATCCCTTGCAGGTCTCGATTCCCGCCAGTTTATTACAACGGGAGGGGCAGCGAAAAGCCGCAGGTTCCTGGGTTGTTGGTAGTTTCCTGACCTATCAACTCATTCGTGCCGACTCGTCCTTCGTACCGGTACCGCTTCAGGGCGACTTTCCTGACGAATCGGCCTCCCATCGGTTTCGTTCGCTGGCATTGGGTGTAGATGCGGGTTATATACAAACATTTGTCTTTGGCACCCACTACTTTGTCAATGTGAGTGTGCGGCCTGGTCTGTCTGTTTTATTGGAGCAAAATACACGGCTTGCGCACTCCCCCGTGAGTCATATCAGGCTGGGCTGGCAAGGGTTAACGTCGTTGACAATAGGGTATAATTCATCCCGGTATTATGGCGGCATCTATGCTTCGGCAACATTGGCTAATCGGGCGTTCAGTGGCGCGTTGGTCCAGACCGATGTCGAATATATCCGGTTAGTGGCGGGCAAGCGGCTTCGCTACAAACCGAAGGGATTGATCAAGAAGGTGCCTGGCTTATAGGTTAACGGTTTTTAGTCCAAACTAGACCCCACCTAACAATGATTGTGCAATTTACTGAAGAGCGTGCCGATCAGTTATCCCGACGTCACGTTAAAAACCACTACTTTGTCACAGGCGAACCCTCACCAGTTAATATATAGCGGGCATTCATGGTTGGGTAAAGCAGGAGGAGTTCAACCATCGACTGCGCATTTAGATACGAGTGATTGTTGATGTGGCGGTAATACTTGTGATGGATATGGCCTAAGGCACGGGCTGTTGCGTGAACGCCCACGCGTTGGGCATCCAGGGCTGTTTTTAGCCAACGGCCATCAATAATCGGCTTTTGTGGAGGCATAACGATTTGTATAGGTAAAACCAGTAACATTAGGTTATCTATCAAGAAACATGCCATTATCACCATATGCACAAGTCTAATGCTGATTTTGGGCTTTCCGCCTTGCATACATAAAACGGGTGAGGGTAGATTGAAAACGCTGATTTGTTTTTTAGCCGTCGATTGGTGTGTATTAGTGGTGTGGCGCGCCGGTACGGTAATAGGCTGATTTTGTTGAGGTCAGCGCTCTTTGTTAACAAAACAGCCAGCCCATTTTGTAACGGACTGGCTGAATCGTTGTCTAAACAATGAGCTTGCCGGTTAATTGCAATTGGCTGCAAGCTTATCTAGGTTAGGCGAAACGCTGGCACTTTTAGCGCCAGCGTTTTTTGTTAGTCACTAAACCACTACGGCCTACCATAAGCGAAAGAGACTCAAATTATTGACCATTGTCAACTATATGTATTATCCGGCAACAAAAACAGCTATTGGTACACACCGGTTACGGTATGTATATCTGTCCATTACTGGCCAACCAACGCTAATTTTTTGCCATCCGGACGAATCGCCATTCTGGACAACTGCTTAATGCCAAACGAACTAAAGTCGGCCAGTTGAGTCCACTCCTGAGAACGTGTCGGATTGAGTTGATACAAGGCCGTTCCCTGACACATCAGCAACGTGCCAGCTGGCGTCCAGACAAAATCTTCACTACCGGCCAGTGTTCGGGCAATACGGGTGATTTGGTTCGTTTGCAGGTCGAGTTGCTTAATTTCCCAATCGGTGGGTGTGCGTTTATGGACAAAACTCAACGCGTTTTTACCCGGAATTTTAAGGAGACACCGCCCAACACTCACGTCAATTTGGGTGGTATCGCCCGTGCTGACGCGGGCTAGCCGGAGCGAATTCGGCGTTCCCAGGATGAACAGCGCCAGCCAGTCGGCAGAGAGCCAGCAATGATATCCCACAGGCTTTACATTTTCCAGGACCAGGGTTGGTTCGCCGGTGCCGGAAATGGGGAATTTCCACAGGCGCTGCGTTTTATCGTTCTCTACCCGAATGACGGAAAAATAAGCCTGATCGGGGGTAACCGTGGGCGAGTACTCGCCTTCGGGTGTTTGGGTTAGTTGCGCGGTTGTTTTTGACTGAATAGCGTAGCGGTAGATATCGGTCTGTCCGTCTTCGCGCATGGACGTATAGAAAAGGCCCAGGCCATCCGGCGTGAACGAGGGTTGGTTGTCGTAACCCTTACGTTGGGTGATATTCATCGGTTTACCTACCTGGACGAGCTGATTTTTTACGGATAGATCAACCAGGAAGATATCGGCATCGGGGGGCGTTTGTGCCAGCGTTACATGGGTGATGAAAAGTGGGAGTGTCAGCGCCAGCCAACAGAAAGCAACTAAGCGATTGATGAGCGTATAAATTAATCGGTTGAGAAATGACATACAGTATTTTTTTGAGTTGATCTGACCAATCGGTTGGCAGTAAGCTCGTCATTTTTTCTGTATATTCCGTTTTTCAACCTCCTCTGTATGTCCCTGATTCAAGACCCTCTGGCTATTTTAGCCATATTTATGGGTAATATCCTCGTTGCTGATCAATTGACCAAACTACCCATTTTTCGTCAGCTTGGTACGTCGCTCACCGTCATTTTGTTAACGGCCGTAACGGCAAACGTGGGGCTGATTCCAACCTCAACAAACGCACCTCCGCTTTACGATGGCATTTTTACCTATCTGGCGCCCATTTCTATTTTCTACCTGCTCTTGACGGTCAACCTGCGTAGCCTTCGAAAAGCGGGTGCGCCTATGGTTATTAACTTTTTTATTGGTGCCGCGGGTACGCTGCTTGGCGTTGTGGCGGGCATGTGGGTCGTAGCGGGTCCTAAAGGCTTTGGGCCGTTATACTATGCGCTGGGCGGTATGTTTGCCGGTACGTATACCGGGGGCAGCAGCAATCTCAATGCCATTGCGCTACATTACGGGGTCAATAAAGCCGGAAATATTTATGCCGCAGCCATTGCCACCGACAATATCGTTACGGCGCTCTGGATGGGCGTCACGCTGCTGTTACCGCCATTGCTCAACAAGTATTTTCCCCGGCAATTGGCGTATGACGGAACAGCCGCCGAAAAGGAGCAATTTGAGTCCGAAGCGAATGCCCGGATCAGCGACGTTGAAACCATGAATCCAACCGATTTAGCGTTATTGATTGGCCTTGGCGTGCTAAGTTTGTTTGTCGCGGGGCAACTTGCAATTTTCATCCCCGCCATCCCCAAAATTCTGACCTTAACCACGTTTGCGTTAGGGCTGGCCCAGTGGCCTCCGGTTCAGAAACTGCGGGGTGTCCGGGTGGTGAGTATATTCTGCATTTACCTGTTTCTGGCCGTTATTGGGGCGTATTGCGATATCGCGGCTCTGCTGAAAGACGGGCAGCTAGCCCTGACAATGCTTCTGTTCGTCAGTGTACTGGTAGCGGTTCATGCCCTGATTCAGTTTGGCATTGGGGCGTTGCTTCGTCAGGATTGGGCCGTGATCAGTGTAGCGTCTCAAGCGTGTCTGGGTGGTTCCGCTTCGTGTTTAGCCCTGACTAAAAGTCTGAACCGGCCCGATTTGCATTTGCCGGGTATATTGGCGGGTGCGCTGGGCAATGCCGTTGGTACCTACTGCGGACTGCTCATTGCGGAATACCTGCGAGGGGCTTCCTGGCTGCTAAGTGCATGAAAGGTGATGATGCCGGATTTGAGACGAGTTTTTTTGACAGGATGACAGGATTAAACAGGATTAAATCAGTTTAAAGTAATCCTGTCATCCTGTCAAAAAAAAACGTGTCTCATTAGTACACGTGCCAGAATCATTTTTTAAAATGTACATTTGCGCCCTTTTAGCCATAAAATCGTGCAATCTAATTCCTTGTACGATGCAAGTTGAGACAAACAAGGATGACAACAATTTCCTGCGGAATCGATTTTGGTACATCAAATTCAAGTATAGCCATTGCCAATGAGGGTGAAATCAGCCTGGTGCCCGTTGAACAGGCGCAGGTAACTATCCCCAGTGCTATTTTCTTCCAGCGAGTCGATAACAACGCTTATTATGGACGGGCGGCCGTTACTTTATTCTTTAATCGGGAGCAAGGCCGGTTCATGCGGAGTTTAAAGCGGGTTTTGGGAACGCCCCTTATGAAGCAGGGAACCCTGGTTAACGGTGCATCCATGAATTTTTCGACCATTATCACGTCCTTTTTAGGGCATATAAAGGAGAAAGCGGATTTGGTTGCCGGTCAGGAAATTGATCGTGTGGTTATGGGGCGGCCCGTTCATTTTGTCGATAATGATCCGGAGGCCGATGCTCGTGCACAGACCGAATTGACCGCCATTGCCCAACGGATTGGCTTCAAACACATCGAATTTCAGTTTGAACCGATTGCGGCTGCTTTTGCCCACGAAGCCCGATTAAGCGGTGAAAAGCTGGCTATTGTCGCCGATCTGGGTGGCGGAACATCCGATTTTACGGTGATTAAACTGTCCAATAAATACATTCATAAGCCGGATCGGTCCCAGGATATTTTAGCCAATACGGGCATCCGGGTAGGGGGTAATGATTTTGATAAAGAATTAAGTCTGGCGGCTATCCTGCCGGAATTGGGCTATCGGAGCCGGTACGGGGAAAAACAACTGGAAGTTCCCTTAAAACCATTCCACGATCTGGCCGAATGGAGTAAAGTTAACTTTTTGTACACGCCCAAAGTGATTATGCAAGTTCGGCAGTTGCTCCATCAATCGCATGATAAAACGCGGTATCGTCGGCTTCTAACGGTGCTTGAAGACGAAACCGGCCATACGCTTCTGGCCGCTGCCGAAGGCGCAAAAATTGCCCTTAGTGCTCAGGAATCGTATAAAACCGTACTTAATTTTATTGAGGAGGACTTTTCTATTGCTATCAAACGGGATTTTTTTGAAACCGCCATTCAGGGAGACGTTGACAAAATAGCCGCTTCGGCCCGTCAGTGCCTTCTGGATGCCGGTGTTAAAAACGAAGCTATTG
>CAXVWN010000380.1:0-3470 GCA_964263725.1 Spirosoma sp. | reverse complement strand
CCTCTCCTTGTCCATTTCATACCATCCTTACGGGTATTCGTCGGAAAAAATAATAGGTCGGTCATTGAGCACGATAGTTTTGACCTATCCAATCAGCAACCGAACTGCCGGAACGCCGGGCTGTCATGAAATTTACTTACTTTCTTCTTACTACCCTTACCACCCAGGTTCAGGCACAGACAATACTTAGGGACCGCGTGACTGATCGGAAAGGGCACGAAAGCGACATGTTTAATTTTTATACATATGTTTTTGGTGGTGGTGCCGGTACAGCTTATCCGTTGCCGAAACAGGCCGTTGAAAAATTTGCTACTTTTAAACTAACCAGTGAACTATCGCCCACATGGGGCCAGAAGCAAATTGAGCCGCTAGCAGCAAAATGCCCTAAATAAATTAGTTACCACGATTACGAAGCCGGAGTGCCGGGCCGCCAGTGCGCCGGACCGGAAGCATGGCAAAATAATGCACAATCTCCTATGACTCGCGAACAACTCATCGGCACAATTGGCAAAAACGGTCGACGGCTCAATATGATGGGGTCTGACTTGGCTAATTTTGATTTCAGCGGCCTCGATCTGACACAAGCTGATTTCCGCTTTTCAAATCTTGAGAAGGCTAATTTTCGCGGGGCCATTCTCCGGCAGGCCGACCTGAGCTTTTCAAACCTCGAAGGCGCCGTATTTGCCGACGCTAATTTGTACGAAGCAAACCTGAATTTTTGCGCTTTAGAAGATGTCGACTTGAGCGGAGCCAATGTTGAAGGCGCCAAGTTCAACTTCTCCGGCCGTAGCAAATACCGTCCCCCTACCGAAACCCAACCCGAAGCCATAACCCTAACCACCATTCTGCAAAAACCCGGCTGGGGTACGCTCATTGGGGCACTGCTCGGTGCGTTGCTAATATACGGATGTAATGCCATCATCTATTTTACACACCTGATCTGGATGGCTACAGACCCGATTATGGCGGGTTTATACCGTTTCCTGATTGTGGAAAATGTTACGGATGGGGTCGCTGTCTTTTTATTGACGTGGGCCTTGTCGGGTTGGCTTAGCCGCCAGTTTCGGTCTATTTGGCAACGGCACCTATTTATCAGTATTGCGGTTACAGTCAGTTTTCTTTTTATCAACTCAGGCATTTATACCTTCATAGGTAAGCCTTTTATTGTGGAGTTGGCGAAACGACCGGGTGGAATTGAGAAAACAGCATCCTGGTATATTTATGTATTTGGCGACCTGCTGATTGCCAATGTATTTCTATATGTTCTTCAACAAGGGCGACAGTTGACCAGAAAGCTTTCTGAACAGGAGTTCCAGTTGCTCAATATGGAGAAGCTAAAAACACGCGCAGAACTGGATGCGTTGCAAGCTAAAATCAACCCGCACTTTCTGTATAACGCCCTGAACAGCATTGCCAGCTTAGTCCATGAAGACCCCGACAAAGCCGAAGAAATGACGCTCTTGCTCTCCAAGCTTTTTCGGTATTCGACGGGGCGTGATGGTGAATTGTTTGCCACCTTAGCCGAAGAACTGGAGATGGTTCGGACCTATCTACAAGTGGAACAAGTGCGGTTTAGTAATCGACTTACCTTCACGGTTGAAGTTTCCGAACCGGCGCTGAATGAGTTGCGTCTGCCTCAATTCCTGCTGCAACCCATTGTTGAAAATGCCATCAAACACGGCATTGCCAAACGCGCCGATCTGGGCCGAATCGACGTTCGTATTTACGAAAAAAATGGGGAGTTAAACCTCTGTGTTCACGATAATGGCCCAGCTTTCCCCGACGATATGGGCGCTGGCTATGGACTACGAAGTATTCAGGACAAGCTCAAGTTGCTCTATGGCGATGCTGCTCGCGTTGAACTCCAGAACTGGCCGCTCAAACAAGTGCTGATCTCTATTTTAATGACTAAAATTCGGGGTGCTCACGAGGTTGTACCCCCCCACGCTTAACGTAGAAGCTGTTTAAACTTTTATTGTAGCCGTAAAATCGAGTAGTCTTCGTCAGCATGACAAAAACGCCCCAGTAGGAGGGTAAATTCGAAAGTTTAAACAACTTCCCAAACGAGCAATGACAATTCCACTAAAGACAATATTGATTGACGACGAGACGCTGGCAACCAGTCGCTTGCGTCGTCTGTTAGACAAACATCGGGACAGCATTGAGATTATTGGCGAGGCAAGTAACGGCGCAGAAGGGCTAACGCTTATTGAAAGTCTACAGCCCGATCTGATTTTTTTAGATATTGAAATGCCGTTATTGAACGGTTTCGAGATGCTGTCTCGCCTGACAACCATGCCAATGGTTGTATTTGCAACCGCTTTCGATCAGTATGCCATCCGCGCCTTCGAAGAAAATTCTATTGACTATTTGCTGAAACCTATAGAAGCCGATCGCCTGACCCGCACCATACAAAAAATCAGGATGCTGGTCGAACGAACGGATATGGTCCAACCCGCCAGTAACCCGATGTCGGAGAGCGTTATGCGATTATTGGCGCAGATGCAGCCGAAAAAAGAAATCTATTCGATTTCGGTGAAAACCGGCGAAAAAATCAAGCTGGTGCCCCTCTCGGACATTGCGTATTTTGAAGCTGAAGACAAATACGTGTTTCTGGCGACGCTGGACGGGCAGAAATTTCTGACGACCTATACCCTAACGACGCTCAATGAGAAATTGCCCGATACGTTTGTGCGCATTAGCCGGTCGGTGATGGTTAACCGGCACAAAATTGCCGAAGTTCATCGCCACTTCGACGGCAAATTTATGCTGGCGATGAACGATAAAAAAGGCACAAAACTAACCTCCGGCAGCACATATGGCGATGCTGTTCGGCAATTGATCGAGCTTTAAGACGCTACTGTTATGAAAGCCGCTACCGAACGTAAAATTATTCGTTGGTTTCATATTCTAGCTAGTATTCCTATTCTTGGCTACATCTATGGCCCGGTTGCTTCACTTCCCGAACCAGCGTTTGCGGTTAAATTCGTTATTTTGCCAGCTGTGATCTTATCCGGCTTTTGGCTGTGGCAAGGGTATAGAGTCAAAAAGTGGTGGCGCACGGCATGGTGGCGTACCCGCTGAAAGTTTTTATTTTTACCCGTAAATAATACGTTATGAGTAAGAAGAATCGAACGGGTATACTGTATTCCACCGATCCGGATTTCCAATACCAGTCCAGCGAAGAGCCGGAAGCTGAAACATTGCTACCAGCCCAGCAGAATCTCAAAATCTGGCTGGTTAAAATGGGCGGTAATAAAGTTGTAACTACCATACGTGATTTCATTGGCACCAGCACTGATTTAACTGATTTGAGCAAGCAGCTAAAAGCCGCCTGTGGGGCAGGCGGCTCAAGCAAAGACAACGAAATTCTTATTCAGGGAGACCACCGCGACAAAGTACTGGCGTGGCTATTAGGAAAAGGCTATAAAGCAAAAAAAGCAGGCGGGTAATTCTAATTATTGTCTTCC
>CAXVWN010000379.1:0-7139 GCA_964263725.1 Spirosoma sp. | reverse complement strand
CCCTTGCGGTCCATTATCCATTGTGCATTATTCATTTTACATTATTCATTTCACACGTCATTCCGATCGCAGGGAGGTAACTGGATTCGTTAGCGCGGCTTTTACACTTTGTAGGCTCACTGTCAGTAAAGCAATAACGAGGGCTAGCAAACCCGCCAGCGCGAATACCCACCACGTAATGTCAACTTTATAAGCGAAGCTTTGCAACCACGTATTCATGGCATACCAGGCAAGGGGAGACGCAATTACGATGGCGATCAGGACCAGTTTCAAAAAGTCTTTGGAGAGTAGCAGCACAATACTGGCGACGGAAGCACCCAATACTTTGCGAACGCCGATCTCTTTGGTGCGTTGCTCGGCGGCAAAAGCGGCCAGCCCAAACAAACCCAGACAGGCAATCAGCACAGCCAGAATTGTGAACGTCAGTAAAACGTCGCCCTGCTTCTGTTCCGCTTTATACTGCTGCGAAAAATTTTCATCCAGAAAATGGAAATTAAGCGTACTGGCTGGATCGAAAGTGTGATATACCGACTGGATATAGGCCAGTGCTTCGGTTACTTTGGCAGGCTGAATCCGAACATACATATTGTCTTTGTCCTGAGCAGCAGGCATCTGCAACACTAATGGCTCGATTTTGTGCTGGAGTGAATAGGTGTGAAAGTCTTTAATAACACCCACTACACGGGCTTCGGCGGTATGTTTTTGGTCATCAATATAGTACTTGACCCGCTGGCCAATGGGTTCTTTCCAGCCGAGTTGCTTTACCAGCGTTTCGTTGACCAGTACGGCACCTGATGCGTCGCTTTTGAACGAATCGGAGAAGTTTCGGCCAGCCAGCAGTTTAATTTCCATCGTCTTGAGATAGTCCGCATCGACCGAGAATTTCTGGACCATCTGCGTACTGGACGACAGGACGCCATTTTGCTCAAAAAACATCCCGTTGCCGCCAATATTATTGTTGCCAATCGGGTTGCTGGCGGCCGACGCCCCCTCGACCAATGGACTGTGTAACAGCGCTTCCTTGAGCGATTCTACGCGCTGGCGAACGCCTTCATCGTTGATATGAAATGTGAGTACCTGCTCTTTGTTAAAACCTAAATCGGTGTGCATTACGAACTTCATTTGCCGATACACAATGGTGGAACAGGCAATCAGGGCAACCGTGGCCACAAATTGAAACACCACCAGCGACTGCTTGAACAGGATGCTTCCCGACTGATTGCCGAGTTGACCACGCAGTGCCGCTACGGGCCGGAAGCCCGACATCATCAAGGCCGGATAAAGACCACTTATCGCCCCAATAAACAGGGAGAAAATCGCAACGATTAGCAACGTATTGAGCAAGCTACCGAGCGCCAGCGTCTTATCGGCCATCTGGTTAAAATACGGTAAAGCCATCACGACCAGCCCGGCACTCACCAAGCCCGCCAGTAACGTCATCAGCATCGACTCGGTCAAAAACTGCCCGATTAATTGCTGCCGGTACGAACCGATCGCTTTCCGAACGCCCACTTCGCGGGTTCGTTTGAGGGAGCGGGCAGTGTATAAATTCACGTAGTTGATGCAGGCAATTAGTAAAATCAGGGCGGCCACCACCGAAAAAATGGACACTGTTCGAGCGTTGCCGTTTGGACTGATTTCGTAATCTAGCTGCGAGTGAAGATGAATAGAGGTAATCGGCTGAAGTTCCAGTCGGTAGTCAATATCACCCATTTCTTTTTTCAGATATTTTTGAAAAAAGCCGGGCAGTTTGGCCTCCAGCGTTTTGTAATCGCTGCCTTCGGTGAGCAGTAAATACGTGTAGAGTTCGGAATTCTGCCAGCCGTTTGTGTAATTGTCCGGGAAAGAACGCAAGGCCCCGAATTGCAAATGCGAATTGGTTGGTACGTCTTCAATAACACCCGTTACAGTATTCGGAAAATGATTGCTGAACTCAACGACTTTTCCAACCGCTTTGCTGGCATCTCCGAACAAGTTTTCGGCAACGGTTTTGGTCAGTACGATGGTTTGCGGTTTAGTCAGGGCCGTAGCCGGATCGCCGTACAGAAACGGAAATGTAAACACATCGAACACCGTCGGATCGGCGAAGAATATGTTGTCTACGTCCATTTTTTTGTCGTTGACCGTAATCTGCCCACCGCCTTCGGTATTGATCCGAACAGCTTTTTCAACATCGGGATAATCGTTTTTCAACGCGGGCGCAAACGGGGCCGACGTGGGCGCGAGTTTGAGATTTCCGCCCGGCCATTGCGCATACTGAACTACCCGAACAATGCGGTCAGCTTTGGCATGAAAACGATCGAAACTCAACTCGTCGGCTACATACAGCACCATCAGCCACACAGCCGCCATGCCAACGCCTAACCCAACAACATTGAGACCGCTAAACAGCTTATTTTTCCAGAATGTCCGAATCGTAATTTTTATGTGATTGCGTAACATGGTCAGTTGAGCGTTAAGGTTAAGAAGCGAAAACCAGAACAAAGAAAAGCCGCCGTCAGCTTATTTTGTTTCTTTCTATTAACTGACCAAATGCCATACCAAATAAATAACTTATTGATATACAGTGCAGAATGCTGGGCTTGTTTATTGTATTGTCCGCAAACGGACGGATTGTTCGACCATTTGCGGACAGTAATTCAATTAGCCGCTATTCACTTTTTAAACTCTTGACCGGATTCATAAGGGCGGCTTTCACGCTTTGAAAACTCACCGTTAACAAGGCAATGCCAATTGCCAGCAGGCCCGCCAGGATGAATACCCACCAGGACAGGTCAATTTTGTAGGCGAATCCCTGCAACCACTGATTCGTAGCGTACCAGGCCAGCGGTGAGGCAATGACGATGGCAATCAGCACTAATTTCAAAAAGTCGGTGGAGAGTAGACCAATAATGTTGGTTACCGATGCGCCGAGTACTTTTCTGACGCCAATTTCTTTGGTCCGTTGCTCCGCCGTGAAGGCCGATAACCCGAACAGTCCCAAGCATGAAATGAAGATGGCCAGAAACGCGAAGTAATTCGCCAGACTGCCCACCACCGATTCGCTTTGGTAGAGTTTCTGGTATTCGTCGTCGGCAAAGTGGTACGAAAACGGAAATTTCGGATTCTGCTGTTTCCATAAAGCTTCAATACTGGCTACCGCTTGCTTCGTCTGACCGGGTTGCGTACGAATCAGGAAATTCTGCGAACTGGGTTCCGTACTCAGGCGGAGAATAAGCGGAGCAATGGGCGTGTGAAGTGACTGGAAATGGAAATCTTCCATCACGCCAATAATTTTTCCGGGTTTACCCCACATGGTTATGGGCTGACCAACGGGATCTTTATAGCCCGTACGGGCCACCAGAGATTCATTGATGATGTAATTGCTTGTGTCCGTACTGAATGCCGTCGAAAAATCACGGCCTGCTACTAATTTGGCTTTCAACGTTTTCAACAAATCATACCCAACAGCTGTCTGCGTAACTTCGATATTGACGTTCGGATCTTTACCCGTCCAGCTAACTCCGCCCGTACTGTTGCCAATACTGAACGGAGTTTCGTTCATGGACGACACCGTTTGGATGCCCGGCATACGCAGCAATTCATCTTTGAAGGTTTTGAATTTTGTCAGCGTAGCAAGTTCCCCTTCTACGGGTATGTAGATCAGGTTTTCGCGGTCATAACCCAAATTTTCTGTCTGGACAAAGTTCACCTGCCGATACACAACGATGGTGCCGACAATGAGCAACATCGAGAGCACAAACTGAAACACCACCAATCCCTGCCGAAATAGTCGAGCACCCGCTCCAAATTTAAGCGATCCTTTTAAGACTCGGATGGGCTCAAGCGACGACAAAAATAAGGCCGGATAACTTCCCGCCAGCAGGCCGGTAACCAGTGTTGTGCCGATCAATAACAACCAGAAAGAAGCATCGGTAAAATGCAGCGCAAGGTATTTGCCCGTTAGGGCATTAAAGCCAGGTAGTAAGAAGAAAACCAGCGTTACGGCAACGACCAACGCCAGCATCGTAAATAATAGCGCTTCGCCGATGAATTGCCCGACCAACAAACTCCGCATAGCGCCAACTACCTTCCGAACGCCCACTTCTTTGGCCCGTTTAACCGATCGCGCTGTGGCCAGATTCATGAAGTTGATGCAGGCAATCAATAATAAAAAGACCGCTACCACGCCAAATAGTCTAACGTATTCGATACGTCCGCCGTCCTGCACGCCATTTTTGAAATTGGAATACAGATAGCTGTCGGGGTAGGGTTGCAGGAAAAGCTGCGCGTCGAAACTTTTGCCGATGTTCTTGTCATACTTTCGCAAGAACGGCTTGAGTTTTGCATCCAGATTCGCCACATTAACCTCCGGCCGGAGCATGATGCGTGTGTGCGGGCCGTTGTTTCCCCACACGTTCATCCAGGGATTTCGGGTTAGGGCATCCTGCCAGTTAATCAGGAAATCGTAGTTATCCGACGAATTTTGGGGTAGATCCTCAAATACGGCTGTCACCTGATAGTCGTTCTTATTGTCAATACGGATGCTCTTGCCGAGTGCGGCTACCGGATTGCCAAAATAGAACTCCGCCACTTTTCGGGAGATGGCCATACCGGTAGGCGAGTTGAGCGCCGTGGTCGGTGTACCCGCCAACAGCGGAATACTGAACATCTTAAACCAGTCGGCCCCGGCCCAATGTCCCGATTCTTTGTTAATCTTTTCCCCAACGGCAAACGTCATTTGGGCGTCCCATCCGGTATAGCCTGCCGCGTACATAACTTCAGGAAACTGCCTTTTTAACTCATCGGGTAGCACGCCCGGTGTAAAACGGCCCGCCTGAGCTTTACCGTCGTACAGTTGCCGTTGCATAACGTTGTACAAATGAGGGCCATTGGTATGGTACCTATCCATGCCAAGTTCGTCCTGAATCCACAGGAAAATCAGCAGACTACAGCCCATACCAAGGGCTAATCCCAGAATGTTAATAGCCGAAAAGGCTTTGTTGCGAACAATGTTTCGCCAGGCGATTTTGATGTAGTTCGTTAGCATATGGTTGTTTTTTTGTAGAGACGTAAGGGCCGGGCCGCTGGTGCGGTTGCGTCTCTACTCGGACCGTAACGATTTGACCGGATTCATAAGGGCGGCTTTTATGCTTTGGAAACTTACCGTTAACAGCGCAATGCCAACGGCCAGTACACCCGCTAGCGCAAAGGCCCACCACTCGATTGTGATTTTATAGGCAAAGTCCTGAAGCCACACATGCATGGTGTACCAGGCAATCGGTGTCGCGACGACAATGGCAATTAGGACCAACTTCAGGAAATCGGCAGAAAGTAATTGGATAATACTGATTACGGAGGCACCAAGGACTTTTCGTACCCCGATTTCTTTCGTACGCTGATTCGCTGCGAAGGTGATGAGCCCGAATAAACCGAGGCACGAGATGAAAATAGAAATAGCGGCAAAAATTTGGAAGGCGTCGAACACCAGCTGCTCGATGAGATAATTCTTCGCCAGCGACTCGTTCAGAAATGTGAATTGATATACGTCTTCGGGAAAAAGTTGCTGCCAGGTTTTTTCCATAAAGCCGAACGTTTGCGGCAGGTTTAACAGGCGGCTTTGCTGCGTTTGTACCTGTACATGAATCTGTTCGGCAAAGCCTGTATTTTGGTAAATCAGTACGCAGGGCGTGATGGACTGCTGCAACGACAGGTTATGGAAATCCTTCACAACACCGATGATTGGCGCTTCACCTTCGCTGATGACGACGGTTTTGCCGATTGCCGTTTCGGGCGTAAGACCAAGCAGTTGCACCATGGTCTCGTTGACTACAAAGCCGTTGAATCCCGCCCCTTCGGGCAGCTTATTCGACTGGGAAAACCAGCGGCCAGTCAGCAGTTTTAGATCAAAAAGGGATTGATACGACAGGTCGACAAACTTCTGTTCCGCCTGCCGGCTCATCTGTACGGCTTCCGATTTCAGGCGAAATTTGGTGCCATAAAAATTGTTGGTAATTGGCGCGCCCGACGAGAAACTGACCTCGCGGATCGCTGGATTCAGTAGCAACTGCTGGCGAAAGACGTCCAGCTTACCCGCCAACTGATTCCGCGGTCCGTCCAGGGTAATGACGGCATCTTTTGTAAAGCCTAACTCCTTGCTTCTGAATAGATTCATCTGCCGACTAGCGATAAACGTGCTAACCAGCAGCCCGTAAGTGATGCAAAATTGAAGGACAATCAAGCCTTGCCGAAGCGAGAACCGATTGCGCTGCTGCGTGATGGTATTTTTTAGGGCGGTGATGGGTTGGAACCTCGACAGGACAATCGCGGGGTAAAACCCGGCCAGCAATGCTACCACTAAAATCAGGCCCGCGCTGAATGCCCAGATGGTTGCATCGGCGCTGAGGTTCAGGTTAATGACTGTCAACGAATGATTGGCCCAACCGAGGAGCACATCGAGTGCCGCCAGAGATAATAGCCCGGCTACGAGCGCCACAAGCAGGGTTTCGCCAATAAACTGGCTGAACAACTGCGCCTGCGTACTCCCAATTACCTTCCGAACGCCCACTTCTTTCCGCCGGCGAATGGCCTGAGCCGTAGTCAGGTTAATGAAGTTGAACGAGGCAATCAAAATCAGAAAAACGGCTAGACTGACCAAACCCCAGAGCATATCCCGGCTCACAACATAACTCCCCAGCGAACTGCCGTACAGCGTTTCGGTATGAATGTCGGTGAGCGGTTGGAGCACGTAACTAATCCGGCGAATGTCTTCCGGTTTCATGTATTTCTTTTGCAACTGCTGCAACTGACCCTCAACCCGCTTCGGATCGGCATTGGCGGCTAAGGTGACATAGGTTGTTCCCTCATAATTGCCCGACCAGTTGGTCGCCTGGTACTGGTTGTTGGCCTTGAAAAACGCGTAATTCACCAGCATATCGAACAGTAGGTTCGTATTGGGGGGCGGGTTGCGAATAACGCCCGCGACCACTAACTGGCTAGCCTTGTTGAGTATCAGTGTTTTACCCAGCAACTGCTCGGGATGACCAGCGTATCCGGCAAAGTAGCGCTCAGCCAGTTTCTGCGTCAGCACAACGGCGTTGGGTTGTTGAAAGGCCGTTCGGGCATTACCCGCCAGCCACATACCCGTCGGGAAAACAGCT
>CAXVWN010000378.1:0-6345 GCA_964263725.1 Spirosoma sp. | reverse complement strand
TCAATAAGCGTTGTTCAAGTACATCCAGGATAATGGGCAGTAGGTTATTGAACTCTTCACGGCTCAAGGCCGACGCTTTACCTAGGGTGGGGTCCTGCTCGCAGACTGTACGCCACTGATTAAGAATGGCTTCACGCCGGGCAAATAAATAAGCGACTAACTCAACCAGAGGTTGAGGGGAATCAGAAGAATGCGTTGCCATGAAGGGCTAGTAAGAGACCAACATCCGGTTGGACGGATCGCTGCGGAAGTGGTGCGTCCCAATAGGGCAACCAGGCGAATAGATAATACTGATAACCAACAAGTTATTTACCAATACTACCTATTAAACACGCTGTCAGATGAATAGTTAGGCAAGATGACTTAACGGTCCGACTAAGGTATTAACTATCCATTCGTACTAACGGTGTCGGGTCAACGCAATGACTAATACCCGTACCACTCTCCCCACCATCTCTGTAAACTTCGGCGAATTTCGGCTTCGCGGGCGTTGCAGAAGCAATTCTACTAATTACGCTTCAATGGGTTCCTGATACACTTTTATCAATTGAGTAGCCGACAATACCGGGAGGGCATAGGTCACACCATTTAAATTCGCAAATTCAACAAGGAAGGAATCATTGCCAAAAAGCTCAACAATGGTTCCTAAGCTACCTTTTTTGAGTTTTTCAGCGGGCAAGTCCATTGTCAATACAACCACGTCTAATAAATTCAAGAAATCCATGATTTTTCAGTTTAATCGTTTACATAACAACTAACCAAGCGAGGGAACGCTTCAGCGAAGAGAACAATCCATGCTGTTCTAATTGTAGCCTTTTGGTCTCGATGGGTCATATTGAAGTCCACTATATACAAATCACCCTATTGATTCGCTCCCATAGATTGAGTCTCGTTCAATAACACCGCCGTTAAAATTGTATCCTTAAGCAACAAATAATTTGTCGTTGTCAATCCCAATGCAGACTTAAAGACACGAGCTTTATGCTTTCCGGTAAGGTGTGTTTCAGATAAACAATAGCCAGTCAGTTTTTGATCGTCAATATGTGCTTTCTCAGCAAATGGTAAGAGCATAAGCGAATATAAGTAACCTCCCTCAATACCCGTACCACTCTCCCCACCACTTTTGTAAACTCCGGCGGATTTCGGCTTCGCGGGCGTTATGGCCGGGTTCGTAAAGTTTGTGGCCTTTCAGATCGTCGGGCAGAAAGTTCTGCTGGGCAAAGTTGCCTTCATGGGCATGGGCGTACTGATACTCTTTTCCATACCCAATCTGTTTCATCAGTTTTGTGGGCGCATTGCGCAGATGCAAAGGCACGGGCAGATGAGCCGTTTGTTCGGCCAGCGCAATGGCATCGTCGATAGCTACATAACTCGCGTTGCTTTTATGCGATGTTGCCAGATACACCGCCACTTGCGACAATATAATCCGACCTTCGGGCATGCCAATAGCCCGCAGCGCCTGCACAGCTTCCGATGCCATAATCATAGCTGTAGGATTGGCATTGCCAATATCTTCCGATGCCATAATCAGCATTCGCCGGGCAATAAAAATCGGGTCTTCGCCGGCCACAATCATGCGGGCCATCCAATACAAAGCCGCGTTAGGGTCGGAACCGCGCAGAGACTTGATAAAGGCTGAAATTATATCATAATGCTGCTCACCTGATTTATCGTATCGGGCAATATTCTGCTGTGCTACGGTCGTTACGCCCTCATCAGTAATGACCAGCGGATCAGCCGATACGTGCGCCGAAGCGACCAGTTCCAGCAAGTTAAGTAGTTTGCGGCCGTCGCCACCCGATAGCCGGAGTAGTGCATCGTACGACTCAACCGTAATTTTCTTCGTCTGTAAAAAAGCGTCCTGCGCAATGGCCCGATCTACAACCTGAATCAACTCTTCACGGCTAAGAGTTTCGAGAATATAAACCTGACAGCGGGATAGTAATGCACTGTTTACTTCAAATGATGGGTTCTCTGTTGTAGCCCCAATGAGTGTAATCTGGCCTTTTTCTACGGCTCCCAGCAAGGCATCCTGCTGTCCTTTATTGAAGCGATGAATTTCATCAATAAAAACCACCGGCGGAAACATCCCGCTTGGGCGACTCAGCACATCTCGAATTTCTTTTACACCCGAATTAATAGCGCTCAGGGCGATGAACGGTCGATGAACGGCCTCAGCCAATAACAATGCTAACGTGGTTTTACCGACGCCCGGCGGCCCCCACAAAATCATGGAGGGCAACCGTCCGGACTCTACGGCCCGGCGCAATGCGCCCGGAACGCCGGACTTCGACGAGCCAATAAGTTTACGTTGACCAATTACTTCATCAAGAGCGCGGGGACGAACCCGCTCTGGCAGGGGCGTTGAGTCTGTATTCATTCAGCGAAGTTACTACATTGATCACCGGGTTGAAACCCGAAATCATTGACATAAGCGTACAATAACCCGCATCAGACCTTAACATAATGACCCCTAATTCACAAAAAAACCCGGCAGCTCAGTTAGAGCTACCGGGTCCGAGGAAAGTTTAGGAATAGACAGCGTCAGAATGACACATTTTCGAGCGTAACATAACGTTTGAGGTTGCTCATGGCCCCAAAGATCAAATTATAAACCGATTGAATGTTAATTTCCATGAGTGCAGAGATTTCTTCGTTACTCATGTTTTGAAAATACCGCAGATGAACGGCTTCGCGCTGACGGCGGGGAAGTTTGTCGAGAGCCTGATGTAGGCAGTCGTTCACATACGCATCTTCTTCATGTGCAATTAGCAAGTTTTCGTGCGAAGGATCAGCGCCGGGGAGGGTATCGCCCACACGCCGACCGTTAATCATTTCGTCCTGGCTAACTAATTTCTGCTCGGCTGTCAGGTGCCGAACCAGCTTGCGTTTGATGGATGCCATCAGGTAAAACCGCACAGAGGTGGTTGAGCCAATGGTGGTACGGTGCTTCCAGAGTTCGACAAACAGGTCGTGGATGCAATCTTTAATCAGTGCGCGATCCGTAGCGAAGTGGGCGCAATAGTGGTAAAGTGTTTGAACATAATTTTGATACAATCGGGCAAACGCGTTTTCATCGCCACCGCGAAACAAATTCCATAAAGTTTCATCGTCGGGGCCGGTTTGTGTGCGTGAGCGAGCCATGATACAGAGAGGTAAAGGTTAGGAATAGCCTTGAGGAGTGTAAACCTACCCATAAAAAATAGAATTTAAAACAGTTCTTAAATAAAATTTTTTTCTGACCTTATTTCACTATTTGAAGAGGGGAAAATTTAAATGTTTTTCCATCGAATAGCCCTTTGTCGCTCAACTTAAGATTGGGAATGACCAGTAAAGCCATGAAGGACAGTGTCATAAAGGGGGCAGAAAGTATACTACCCAATTCCTGTTTGGCGAACTGATCGAGGTCGGCATATTGAGCCGCGACTTCATATCCGTCCGCATCGGTCATGAGACCGGCAACGGGTAGCGGAAGCAACTGCGTATCGCTTGTCGTGGTCAGATGCAGAAACGCCCGTCGGCTCATAATTTCGTTATTCTGTTCACGCAAGTCAAAGCCAGCCACAGCCGACAAGCCACCTTTTGCCTCAATAACCAGATTGACCGCTTTGCAAATACTCTCATCATCGCAGCCAACCGCCGTAATATTATGCGAATCGTGACCAACGGATGAGGCAATAGCGCCATGTTTCAGACCGAAATTTTTAATGAACGCTATGGCCGGGGGCGCATCCTGATACCGATTAACGACAACAAGTTTTAGTATGTCGTGTTCCACATCTGACACAAGTTGATTAGTCTCAATCTTGGGTTCCAGATGCAGTTCATTCGTAATGAGTTGACCATCGAGGGCTTCAATAACCCGAATCAACACATCTCCTGCTATTACAGATGAATCAACATTTACCCGAAAGTCGGCTGGTTTCTTGGGCGAACAGGTAAACTGATTGACGTGTTCGCTCCGCATATCGGGTATATTCGATTGACCATTTTGAGCGACAGTTTCCCCGTTGATAACGGTTTGCTGTACATGCAATTTCTGCAAATCACTAACCACAATATAATCGGCAGGGTCGCCCTCGCGTAATAGCCCGACGGGTAAACGATAGTGAAGAACAGGATTAAGGCAGGCTGCCCGCAGCACACTCCAGAGCAAATGCCCTTTTTCCAAGGCCCGAACCACTAACTGATTAATATGGCCCTCGGCCAGTGTATCAGGATGTTTATCGTCGGAACAGAACATAATCTGCGATGGGAACTCCGCC
Organism: Spirosoma sp.; assembly: GCA_964263725.1. Lineage (GTDB taxonomy): Bacteria > Bacteroidota > Bacteroidia > Cytophagales > Spirosomataceae > Spirosoma. Next base: position 2,080 of record CAXVWN010000378.1, on the reverse strand, counting down.
AATAGTGGAATCAGCGACTCAAAGTTGCGAGCTGCACTGCCTTCACGAATCAGGATATTCATACCACGCCGGGCTTTGTCCAGTCCTTCTTCATAGGTAAAACACTCGTGATCGGTGCTGATACCCGCGTCGATATAGCGTTGGGCATCGTCGCCGGTTAAGCCGGGGGCGTGTCCATCGACGGGTTTCTTGAACGAAGTAGCCAGACTGATTTTAGCCATCATATCGGGGTCCTTATTCAAAACACCCGGAAAATTCATCACCTCTGCCAAATAGCCAATCTCCTCCATAGCCAGCAATTGCCCGACATCCTCCGCACTAATTACGGCCCCGGCAGTCTCAAACGTAGTGGCCGGCACGCAGGAAGGAGCGCCGAACATAAATTTAAACGGCACCCGACGCGCTTCCGCAATCATATAATTGACACCGGCAACGCCCAAAACATTACCGATTTCGTGCGGGTCGGATACGGTGGCCACGGTGCCGTGAACGACCGCCAGACGCGCAAACTGCGGGGGCGTTAACAGCGAACTTTCGATATGAACGTGGGCATCCACGAAACCCGGCAGCACATACGGTTCGCCAGAACGTTCGGGACCGAGTAAATTAATTTTGGAAATACGACCGTTCTCTACGACGATGGTCCCATACGAAATTGTTTGATCGAACAGATTCAGAATATTAGCTGTGAGCATATATCAAATACGGATAAAGAGTTTTCGATGGTACATCCACCAAAGAATAAGGTAAAAAATGGCTAGGGTAACGATACCAATCAGCAAGGATTCATAAGCAGGACCAAGTAGCAGGAAAAGGCCACTGCCCAGATGGGTATAGAGCGATGTAACAATAAAGCGGTCAATAAGATGCACCAGGCAGTAAATGGCGATGGAATTCATCCCGACGACGATCAATGGAAAAGCCCACGTTCGCTTATTGGCAACATCAATAAGGCTATAGAAGAGCGCCAGTAATAAAAAACACCAGCCACCGCTAAACAATACCCAGGCGGGTGTCCAGATGCGCTTCACAATCGGGCAAATGCCCGCAACGTGCAGAAAAACACCAGCGGCTAATCCAATGGCACCGGCCAGCAGAAACCGCTTTAAAACCTCGCGTTGCGTTATTCCTGAACGCAGCCACCGGCCAGCCTGCAAGCCTAGTAACATGGTGCCAAGCGTTGGAATAAAACTGAGCGTTGCATAGCCACCGCCGTTGAACAGAAACGGTTTTGCGCGTGGAAACAGGTTCAGAAACCACGTATCAAATGCCCAGGCAAGATTACTGTTCTTGTTGAAATGAGCCATCAACCCGTTATAATGCTCCGGCCAGTTGCGGTCCGGCGGTCCGGTCGGAACGCCAACGGCGCTGTAATCAAAATTTAGTCCCGGCGCGGGATAAAGCACAAAGGCTAACCAGTAGCCAATCAGAACAACGGCCAGCGCAATCCAGCCGGTCCGCAGCGTGGTATTGCCCAGTAAAAACAAGATTGGGTAGCCCAGACCGATTTGCGTAAGTGTATCCTCAAACGTAAAATTAGTTTGGGTGGCGTGGATTGAGCGAAGAAAGATGCCGAGCAGAATTAAAATTAATGACCGGCGCAGGGCACGACCAAATTGAGTCCCGAACGGCTGTCCTCCCCGACTAGCCATTGAATAAGGCAAGGCGACACCGACCAGAAATGAAAATGATGGCTGAATCAGGTCATGTAACGAGCAACCTGCCCAGGCAACGTGGCTCTGATGATGAGCCAGAAATGCCCAGAACGCACTATCGGGAAAGGCTTCGTGCAAATGGTCGAATTGCAGCATCTCGGCCGCCATCAAAATCATGACAAAGCCTCGATAGGCATCCATAGACATTAGGCGACCGGACCACGCTTGGCCGGGCAACGACTGGCTGGCGGCAAAGCCCGTTTGGGGAGTAGACAAAGCTGGGGGCATGATTAAGGGAGGAATTCAATTATCAAAACTTACCATTGGCGATCACATTCGCAACAGAGTTGATTAAAGTTTTTGCCAGGTGTGGTATATTTCGGGCTAATGTGACTCTTTACTACTAAATAATCCGTTTTTCAGAT
>CAXVWN010000377.1:0-3172 GCA_964263725.1 Spirosoma sp. | reverse complement strand
CCTAAAAAAGAGCAATTTAAAAACGATCCCGAAGCCAACAAACTTCTGTCTCGTACCCAGCGGGCACCCTATGCAATAAAAATGGTAGCCTCCGCTAAAAGCCATTAATAAAACAGCTTCGAAGGAGTTTTTTTTGTCATTCCGACGAAGAAGGAACCTTTAGTAATAGCAGAAAGAAATGGACTTTTCCGAAGATTCCTCCTGCGTCGGAATGACAAAAAAAGCCCTCATTTAGTCAATTTCAATAGTTGAAATAATTTCAAATGAAGTTTGTACCCCTTGCCAGTAGCTTGCTTATGGCTACCCTGATTGCCGCTTGCCAGTCGTCGGAGAAAGGCCAAAAAGACGCGTCTGCCTTTCGACTGATTACCTTGGATCCCGGCCATTTTCATGCCGCGCTGGTACAGAAAACGATGTATGAGGGTATGGACTCTGTTGTGCATGTCTATGCGCCAGAGGGCCGTAACGACGGACCGTCAGATCTGCAACTACATCTTGACAAAATTCAGGGGTACAACACGCGCCCGGATGATCCAACGCACTGGAAAGAAGAAGTCTACAAAGGCGCCGACTTTTTCGATAAAATGATTGCTGAGAAAAAAGGCAACGTCGTGGTGATGGCCGGGAATAATCGCCTGAAAACCGATTATATTCAGAAAACTATCAATGCAGGATTCAATGTATTGGTCGATAAGCCAATGGTAATCAGTGCGTCAAACTTTGATCAACTGAAAGAATCGTTTGCTGCGGCTGAGAAAAATAAAGTACTGCTCTACGATATCATGACCGAGCGGTACGAAATTTCTACCAGACTGCAACGGGCTTTTTCGCAGCAAGCCGACGTGTTCGGTACGCTGGAAAAAGGAACGCCTGCTAATCCTGCGGTTACGAAGGAGAGCGTTCACCATTTCTACAAGAATGTTTCGGGGAGTATTCTCACGCGCCCGTCGTGGTTTATGGATGTGGCTCAGCAAGGCGAAGGCATCGTAGACGTTACCACTCATTTAGTCGATTTGGTGCAGTGGGAATGTTTCCCTGAACAAATTATTGATTACCAAAAAGATATCAGCCTGACATCGGCCCGCCGGTGGACCACCGATATGACGTTGAGCCAGTTCAAAGCCATCACGAAGCAGAATGCATTTCCGGATTACCTCAAAAAAGACGTGGTGAAAGATAGCATTTTGCGGGTGTACAGCAATGGTGAAATCAATTATCAACTGCGGGGCATTCATGCGAAAGTATCCGTGACCTGGGCCTATAAAGCGCCGGACGGAGCGGGTGACACCCATTACTCCACGATGCGCGGTACCAAAGCCAACTTGATTATTCGTCAGGGGGCCGCGCAACAGTATAAGCCTACCTTATATATTGAGGCCGTGGCTGGAAACAAAAACATGGAAGCTTCATTGAAAACTGTTTTGCCCACAATTCAGCAAGAATTTCCCGGCGTAGAGGTGAAGAAAATCGCTTCGGGTTGGGAAGTGATTATTCCCGATAAATACAAAGAAGGCCACGAAGCGCACTTTGGTCGGGTGGCGCAGAAATACCTCGATTACCTGAAAGCCGGGAAGCTGCCCGCCTGGGAAGTTCCCAATATGATTGCCAAATATTACACAACAACGCAAGCCCTGGAGCTGGCGAAGAAATCTAAAGGTGAAAGAGCGAAAGAATGAAATAGCGCAGAGCTTCCGGGGTGAAAACCGGATGCGCCAGCTTTTCACTTCGCTCTTTCGTTCACTCACTCTTTCGCTCTTTAAAAATGAACTCACCACAAGCCAATCGGCGCAACTTTATCAAAGAAACCATCGCTACGGCGGCTGGATTAGTTATACTGCCCTCACTGCCCGAACCAACGTTGGGTGCTCCCGCCATCCTGCGGTCTGTCTCGCTGGGAAGCGACGGAGCACCGGCAGGCGCATCCCGGATTCGCTTTTCGGTGATCGGTATGAATCACGGGCATATCTACAGTCAGGTGGAAGCCGTGACGAGAGGAGGGGGCGAACTGGTTTCTTTCTATGCCAAAGAAGCTGATTTAGCCGCTGCTTTCGCCAAACGTTATCCACAGGCGAAACAGATAAAAAGTGATCAGGAAATCCTTGATGACAAGTCTATTCAACTGGTTCTTAGCTCAGGTATCCCTGTTGATCGCGCTCCCCTCGGTATTCGGGTAATGAAGGCCGGTAAGGATTATATGTCCGATAAACCCGGCATTACCACGCTCGAACAACTGGCGGATGTGCGTCGTGTGCAGAAAGAAACGAAGCGTATTTATTCGATTATGTACAGCGAGCGATTCGAGAATCGGGCAACTGTCAAGGCGGGCGAATTGGTCAAAGCCGGGGCAATTGGGAATGTTATTCAGACAATTGGGTTGGGACCTCACCACATGACCCCAAAAGTCAGACCAGAGTGGTTCTTTGATCGGAAAGAGTTTGGGGGAATTATCTGCGACATTGGCTCGCATCAGTTCGACCAGTTTTTGTTTTTCACCGGTTCCAAGAAAGCTGATATCGTTGCCGCGCAGGTTGGCAATGTTCACTTCCCGCAATATCCTAAATTTGAAGATTTCGGCGACGTAATGCTTCGTGGCGACGGCGGTATGGGTTATATCCGGGTCGATTGGTTTTCGCCCGACGGCTTGAAAAGCTGGGGCGATGGTCGATTGACAATCCTCGGTACGGAAGGCTTCATCGAGATTCGCAAAAATATTGATCCGGCCGGGCATGAGGGCGGAAACCATCTTTTCATAACGGACCAAAAGGAAACCCGTTATCTGGATTGTAGCAAAGATCCGCTGCCCTATGGCGAACAACTTGTGAGTGATGTGATCAACCGAACTGAAACGGCGATGACCCAGGAACACTGTTTCCTGGCTACTGAATTGGCACTCAAGGCGCAAAAACAGGCACAAACAATCAACTTGAAAAAATAAAGTAATTTCTTATCTTGACTTGAGTAACCAAGCAGAATTTAGTTCAATTGTCATCGTATGGACCCTTTCAGGGTCACATGTTTGTAGAATGCCAATTTGCTATAAACATGTGACCCTGAAGGGGCCATACGATGACGATCTAAACTCAAGCCTTTAGCCTACTGAGTGGGGCTCAAGTAATGAATAATAGGTAAACACAGGCAAGGGTGATGTCATGAACGCAATATCAACGCTTTA
>CAXVWN010000376.1:0-56967 GCA_964263725.1 Spirosoma sp. | reverse complement strand
GAGCGAACCAACCAGCCACGTATTGAAACATCGGCACAACGGAGTCTGGCCGATACCGTAATTGCCAAACTAGCTGGTGGTTACGATCAGCAACTGGGCCGTTCGTTTGGAAAAGGCGTCGAATTGTCGGGCGGAGAGTGGCAGAAAGTCGCGCTGGGCCGGGCCTACATGCGCGATGCCCAGCTTATCATTCTCGATGAACCTACGGCCGCTCTCGATGCCCGTGCCGAATATGAAGTGTTTCAGCGCTTTGGCAAACTGACCGATGGAAAATCGTCGGTTATTATCTCGCACCGATTCAGCACCGTCCGCATGGCCGACCGGATTCTGGTTTTAGAGAATGGCACCTTACTCGAAATTGGAAGTCATGACGAACTTCTGGAAAAAGATGGCCGCTACGCCGAGTTATTCGGTCTACAGGCGCGAGGATATAAATAAAAGATGATGCGAGGCTGGAGCCTCGCATCATAAATGAGCTTTTGAATTAATAGAGATATAATAGTTGTTTTGTGTGAAATAAGTACCTAATGTTGTACTTAAATGTTTTCTAATTATGCAGGTTGTCAATTATACTGAGTTCCGGCGTTCGATGAAGGCCAGGCTCGATCAGGTGAGTGATGATGGCGATATGGTTATCATTAACCGAAGTGAAAACAAAAACGTGGTACTTATATCTCTTAGAGAGTATAATTCTTTAAAAGAAACCCTGCATTTGTTGAGTTCAGAAAAAAACCGTGATCGATTGATTAATGCTATAGAGCGAGCAAATCGGGGAGAAGTGGAAAGCCACGATTTGATTGAGGAATAGGTATGATTCTATCATGGGACAAAGCAGCATGGGAGGATTATATTTACTGGCAGCAAACAGACAAAGGTGTTCTCCGACGAATTAATAAATTAGTCAAAGAGTGTCTTCGAACACCATTTGAGGGAAAGGGCAAACCTGAGCCATTGAAAGAAAATTTAGCTGGTTTTTGGTCACGCCGGATTACAGACGAACACCGCTTAGTGTATCGAGTAGAGTCAGAAAGGCTGCATATTATTCAGTGCCGTTATCATTACTGATGAACTACTGGCGCAAGGCTATGGTCTCGCGCCAGTACATTTAAACCTTCTATTAACCTATGAAAACCACTATTGCTTTCATTGCCTTACACGGGATAATCGCTACGACGCTGGCGCAGACACCCGCCATTCCATCGCCCGACATGCAGATTAAAACGGCGGTGCTGGCCGCTCCGGCCGACAAGCGCGATGGGGCTACTATATATGGCTATTCGCCTAAAAATGAGTTTGTCGTGTTGCGAAAAGGAACGAACGAATTAATCTGTCTGGCCGATGATCCAGCCCAGAAAGGATTGAGCGTGTCGTGCTACCACCGCGATCTGGACCCATTTATGGAGCGGGGAAGAATTTTGAAAAAGGAAGGTAAAAAACCGGCCGAGATTTTGGCAACGCGCGAACAGGAGGTGAAGGATAAAAAATTGATGATGCCAACCCATCCGTCCACGTTATTTTCGTATACCGCCAAAGACGAAAATTACGATGCTGCTACCGGCGATGTGAAAGATGGATACCTGCGTTATGTCGTTTATATTCCTTACGCCACCGCCGAAAGTACGGGCTTGCCCATAAAGCCCGAAGCCCCCGGTATGCCCTGGATTATGGACCCCGGAACCCACCGGGCACATATTATGATTAACCCGCCGGTTTCGACCACGGCTCACCATTAATTGACGTGAGTAGGATAAGTGAGGTATCGGGTTTTTGGATAACGATCTCAAAACAGTGTATACCCTTCACAAATGAATAGGTGGCTCATGCTCCGCTACATTGGACTGGCAATACTGGCGACAGCATGGCATAGGTTACCTTTTGAGCCAGCACTCAATCTTGGTAACCTTGGTATCTGGTCAACTACGAAGGGAATATGGGATGATAAAATGCAGTTCGTATTGCCGCTTTTTCAGTCTGATTCCGTTCGGAAAACCAAGCCTAGTGTTTTAACGGTTAAAGCTTTTTCGGAAGATATTAGCAAGCCACTTACATCGGCTGTCGTAACAATCAGGTCGCGAACTACGGGTAAAACGGAGCGTATTGCTTTGCTCAATGGCCAGCTTGAACGTACGATTAGTGCGCCCGATGAGTTATTTATGGAGGTTAGTGCCGCCGGTTATACATCTGTTAAACGCAACATGACCATCGCCCTGTCACCGCAGGGTAATCGCTACGAATTTGATGCCGAATTAACCCGTACAACTATTGGTCTGACTATTTGGGCAGTTGACAGGCAAACCGACAAAATTATTCTGAACGCCCGTTTCACCCTTAGTAGTAAGGCAACTGGTACGACATCCGTTACGCTTACACCTGATGCCACTACCGGATTGTCTAAAATAGACCTTCCCAGCAAAGGAACCTATCTTTTGAGCAGTGTTGCCGAAGGGTATGGTAATTTTGTGAAGTTAATAAAGTTGGATAGTCTACAGAATGAAGCACGGTTTATTCTGGCGAAACACCCACCTGACGAAACGAAGCCTATTGCTAAACCGTTAGCCGCAAGTGCGGTTTCTGAGGCCAAACCTATTGTGAAACCGGCTGTTAATGAGCCAGTTATTACAAATGCGGCAGCCGTACCAAGCGTAGCCGCTAAACCATTCGGGCCAATTGAAAAAGGGAAACCTATTCAGCTAAAGGCACTTTACTTCGACCAAAGCAGCCCTGTTCTACGCCCCGAGTCTTACGCCGAACTCGACCAACTGTATACATTATTACTGGAAAATCCGTCTGTGCAAGTTGAGATTCGTGGTCATACCGATAATCAGGGTGATTTCGATTTAAATACGAAACTCTCCCGCGACAGATGCCAGGCGGTCATTGATTATTTGGTTGGTAAAGGCATTATGAAAACCCGTTTGAAAGCCGTTGGCCGGGGACCAATCGACCCTGTAGCACCCAATAATAGCGAAGAAAACCGCCGGAAAAATCGGCGGGTTGAGTTCGTCATATTGTAATCATTTTTGAATGGGATGCGAATCACGCATCCCATTCAAAAATTAAGCTTGCTTTGGTTCCGTACCCCGGAAAGCGTCTTTCTTATTTACCGCCGGTAGTTTGACTGGCTTCCCCTCGCGCGCCGACTGGTAAATGGCTTCCATAATTTTCTGGTCCTGCAACCCTTCTTCGCCGGGCGTAAAGGGCGTTTTATTCTCAGCTATACATTCCGAAAAGTGGTCTAATTCGGTGGCGAAATGGTCTTTGTCGGCAATTTTGTGCTGAATGATCTGGTTTTCTGTACCCTGCGCCTGACTGGTTTCCAGTTGTAAACCCGTGTACGGAAAAGCTGGGTCCATCTTTATCCAACCCGTATCGGCCAGTACTTTATAGCTTTTATCGTCGTGGTGGCCGTAACTGGTAGCGCAACTAGCCTGCACTCCACTCGGAAACTTCATTAGCCAGTTTACCTGTTCTTCTACCTCCTTGAAACGTGGATCGTTAGGTGTGCTATGCACATAACCCATAACTTCAGTTGGTTCTTCGCCCAGCACAAACCGGATCGTATTCAGGCAATACAAGCCTACATCGGGTAGTGAGCCCCCACCGGCCAGCGCCTTATTGAACCGCCAGTGTTTAGGGTTATCGGAGTTCTGACCGTTATTGGCTATAATACTTTTAACCTTACCAAACTGCTCTTTCTGGACCATTTCGCGCACCATCTTATTATGGGGCTCGTACTGAATCCGGTAAGCAATCATGAGCTTACGATCCGCTTTTTCACAAGCGTCAATCATCGCTTGGCATTCGGCGGCTGAATTGGCCATGGGTTTTTCGCACAGAATGTGTTTGCCCGCCTGCGCTCCCCGAACGGTGTATTCGGCATGCATGCCATTGGGCAGCACAATGTAAATGGCCTGTACTTCTTTGTTGTCGCGCAGTTTATCGTAATCAGCGTAGCTGTAACAACTCCCCTTTTTAACGCCATACTGCGCGGCTACCTTCTGCATTTTTTCGGGACTACCGCTCACCAGGGCAACTACTTTCGATTTTGTACAAGCACCAAAAGCCGGTAAAATCTGGTTGAGCGTTAAATGACCGAGGCCAACAAGGGCGTAGCCAACACGCTGGTCTTCAGCTAGTGGGGTGGGGGTAGGGCCTTCCTGCTGTTCGGTTTTAGCTTTAATTTGCTCCAGTTCAATTGCCTTGCTTGAATCGGCGGGTACTTCGGCTGGAGGAGAGGTTGCCGGTAACTTTGGCACTGGTCCGCTGGGAGTACTGGCCGTTGGTGTAGCTGCGTTAGTTGCTTCTGGTTTTTTTTCGCACGAAGCAAGCGTACTACCCAGGGCACCAACGGCCAAGCTGCGACCCGTTAACTGGAGAAAATCTTGTCGAGACAGGGATGCCATTGTCGGCTTCTCGAATAAGCTAGTAACAAAACGATCAATCGGTTTCATAACGTAGGTTGTTTACGTCAGAAACCGATTGTGAAAGTGGGTTGTTTGGTTAAGTTATTTAAGTGGCGAATAATCGGTTGGTTTCATATAAATCGACTCCACTTTGGTCGTTAGAGGGCCGCCTTTCTCGGATTCTTCTTTAGCCACGACCCATTTAGGATCTTTACGAAATTCATCGAAATGCTGTTTGCCCGCTGCTTCGCTGGGGTGAGCCAGAATATACACCAGTTTGGATTGAACAGCCGGATCTTTTTCTTCCGTAACCCAATAGCCAATGTGGGTCATATCGTGTTTGCTAAATAACTTTATTGTGTGGTCGCGGAAGCGCGTTAGCAGGTTCGGTAATTTGCCGGGCGCGGGTGTGTACGTCCGTAACTCAAAGGTTCGCTCGGGTGATTTCTGACCTACTTTAATCTTGGGCGATATATCCGATTCGGTCATGAAAATCTGATCGACATGGTCAACCAATTTACCGTTGGCTTCTGTTTTGGCAACGACCGCTTTCCATTCGGGATCGCTACCAAACGCTTTCCAGGAGGCATCACGCGCTTCCCGGCTGGGATAAGCCAGGATGTAAATTAATTCTTTATTGGCAGTATCGGTGGGCGTCCAGTATCCGATATTTTCCATGCCGTGTTTTTCAAAGATTTTCGTTGTGTATTGTCGAAATCGGTCCACGATTTCGGCGTATTTACCCGGTGTAGGATGGTAAATTCTGACTTCGTACAGTTTGGAACTCACCTTGGCCGGGTTTGGTGGATTAGTCATTGAAAAACTGGCCGTGCTAGCGAGCAGGCTAAACAGAAGTAGTGAATATAGTTTGTCTGTCATAATATTGCAGAAATGAACTGGTTTAAGCGTTCTATGGGTAGAAGTGTTTATATGTGTTTTTCTAACCTGATTATTTCCCTGCAAACATACGGTTTACATCTTTTTTGCCGTATTAACCGGAACGAAACAGGCCTTTACTCTTTAGTTAATTATTTTGCCTGAAGGCCCTGGTTAACGCTATTTTCTTGGTAAGTAGCCAAAAAGCCTTATTTTTGTTGGTCATCCACCGTTTTATCCCAACTTTATAACGTTATGTTGAGTCGCGTTGCCAATTCTGTTTACTGGATGCACCGATACATTGAGCGGGCCGAAAATTATGCCCGTTTCATGAGTGTGAACTTCAATCTGGCCCTCGATTTGCCGCCCAATGTAGATCAGCAGTGGGAACCCCTGCTCATTGCAACGGCTGATCATGACCTGTTTACAAAATATTATAAGGAACCAACGCGTGAGAATGTCATTCAGTTTATGACCTTCGATAAACGCAATCCAAACTCCATTGTCGCGTGCCTGAGCTATGCCCGAGAAAATGCCCGTACCATCCGCGAAGCTATCTCAAAGGAAATGTGGGAGCACCTGAATCAGTTTTATCTGACAGTGCGCGATACCGCGCCTAAACAGCAATGGGGAGAAATTCAAACGCAGAATTTTTTTACGGAAATTCGAAATAGCACACAGCTTTTTTACGGCATTATTGACGCCACTATCACCCGCAATGAAGCCTGGCATTTTGGGCGACTGGGGCGATTTCTGGAACGAGCCGATAAAACGTCCCGTTTTCTGGATGTGAAGTATTTTACACTTCTACCGGAAATAGACGCCGTGGGCTCTACCATCGACTTGATGATTTGGTCGGCTGTGCTAAAGTCAGTGAGTGCGTATAATATGCACCGCCAGCAGTATCGGTCGCTGACGCCATCGAGCATTGTGGAGTTTTTAATATTAGATAAAATGTTCCCGCGTGCTGTGGGGCACTGCATCCGGCAGGCTGAGTTGTCTCTTTATGAAATTTCGGGCAACAACATCACCAATGGATTTGGTAATACCGCTGAGCGGTCTCTTTCCAAACTACGCACAGAAATCGAATTCACCGAAACGGCTGATATTTTTAAAGCGGGTTTGCATCAATACCTTGATGATTTTCAGACGCGCACCAATTCAATCGGAAGTTCTATTTTTGAAACCTATTTCGATCTAAAACCGCTGGAGGTTTAATAATAGAATGATAGAGTGAATGATGCCGCCGAATGGTATTCAATCACTCTATCATTCATTCACTCATTCACTGCATAACTGGAAACGTGAGCGCCAGATATGTCATGCCGACCCGGTTACGGAAGCGATTGTTATCGGCAATGACATCGCGGTTGCTAACGGTCATTTCGGTCGTAAGCAATTGGTAACCGAGTTTAACGCTAATGCGCTGGCTTATGTAAAGCCGGGCATATACTTCAGTTGATAGCGTGCCAATATCATTATCGCCAAGTAATCGAACGTTCACAATACCTGGGCGTGACTTCTGAAAGGTATTGGCTCCCTGAAAATAAGCCGTGGTTGAATCTGCTCCAACTGTTGAAGGAGGTCTGAACTGGCCATCCGATGATTTGTAACGGCCGATTCGTGATTTACCGAAGGTTAGCCCCAAGAGGTCGGCGCTTATCCCTAGCTCCAATCGACCTAAATTGACCTGCGCCCGAAAACCGATATTGAGCGAAGTCATGGTTACATAATCGTAACGAACGGTGTCGATGTTATCCGTAACTAGTGGGCCTGTAAGCGCATTGAATCCGGTTTTGCCTCGTGTTAATCGAGCGGGAGCGGTGTAATAACTGATATTATCGCCATAAAACGCGCCCAGCCGTGCTGTCCAGCCTAACGAGACGATTTTACGTTCGCCAATATTGAGTAGTTGGTAGTAGGCAATAGACGGATTGTACTTGTTTTGTGTGTAGGCCATACCGACATCATAACCGCTTTTAAGACGGGCCGATACCGGCGATTGCGCGAATGCGAAAAGAGGAAAAAGAGTTAGTATCGCACTGATTATTTGCTTCATCGACTAAATCAAGGCTGTTCGTATGGCCAACGATAGTGAACTAAGTAAAATAACTGTAGTACATAAAGAAATGGCGTGAGGTGGGCAAATGAACTATGTATCGTAGCTAGTTATCTACCTACACATAGCCCATTGATTTTCCTCACGCCATTACACTAAACCATTTTCAGGACGACGGCACTCAACGGTGGGACATTCAATCTGATCGATTGAGGCCGCCCGTGCCACATTTCTTCTTCACTGGCAATTGGTGCCGCATTGGTAATGCCGCTTCCGTAAAACTCAATCGCATCGCTATTGAACACCTCTTTATACGAACCCGCTGATGGCACGCCGATGCGGTACTCGGAGCGTGGAACGGGTGTCATATTCAGGACGATTAACAACGTATCGTCAGGGTTGTTGCCTTTGCGGATGTAGGTGATTACCGTGTTTTCGCGATCGCTGGTATCCATCCACTCAAATCCATCGGCTGTGAAGTTGCGCTCATACATAGCCGGTTCGGTTTTGTAAAGCGAATTCAGTGCCTTTACGCAAGCCGCCATGCCTTTATGCGGGGCAAATTCGAGCAGGTGCCAGTCTAAACTGCTATCGAATTTCCACTCCGATGTTTGTCCGTATTCACTACCCATAAACAGCAATTTGGTGCCCGAATGGGTAAACATATAGGAGAGCAAAAGCCGTAGATTGGCGAATCGCTGCCATTCATCACCCGGCATTTTACTCACCAGTGAATGTTTGCCATAAACAACTTCATCGTGCGAAAGGGGCAGCATGAAATTCTCCGTAAAGGCGTAAACTGTACTGAATGTCAGCTCATCCTGGTGAAATTTGCGGAAGGCTGGGTCACGTTTGAAATAAGTAAGCGTGTCGTTCATCCAGCCCATCATCCATTTCATACCAAAGCCTAACCCACCCATATAAACTGGTCGGGATACGCCCGGAAATGCCGTTGACTCCTCGGCAATAGTCTGAGTATCCGGGTATTCTTTATAAATGGCTTCGTTAATTTCCTTGAAAAGCGAGATCACTTCCAGATTTTCCCGCCCACCAAATATGTTCGGTTCCCACTCGCCTGCATTGCGGGAGTAATCCAGATAAAGCATAGATGCCACGGCATCTACACGTAGTCCATCAGCATGGCATCTGTCGAGCCAGAACAGCGCATTACTCAATAAAAATGAGCGTACTTCTGGGCGGCTGTAGTTGAAAATATAGCTTTTCCAATCGGGGTGATAGCCCTTGCGCGGATCAGGATATTCGTACAAATGCGATCCATCGAACTCATACAGACCGTGTGCGTCGCCCGGAAAGTGGGAGGGAACCCAGTCCAGTATTACACCAATACCCGCCTGGTGCAACCGTTCGATAAGCTGCATAAATTCCTGTGGCGTACCAAAACGACTGCTGGGCGCATAATATCCTGTAATCTGGTAGCCCCACGATGGCTGATATGGGTATTGCATCACGGGCATAAACTCAACGTGGGTGAAACCCATGTCTTGTATGTAAGGCACCAGCGCATCGGCGATTTCAACGTACGTCAATTCCCGATCCGGGTTGCCCGGATCACGTCGCCAGGAGGACATGTGCATTTCGTAAACCGAAATAGGCGCATTCAGGGCGTTTTTTGCGTGGCGGTTGGCCATCCAATCCTGGTCCTGCCACTCGTGGTAGGTATCCCAAACAATCGAAGCTGTTTTGGGCGGTACTTCCCACCAGTGCGCATATGGGTCACCTTTTTCCAGCTCACGGCCGCCTTCGTTAACAATAAAATATTTGTAGGTTTCGCCCCGGCCAATGTTCGGAATAAACACTTCCCAGATGCCTGACGAATCCCATCGGACTTTCATAGCGTGACTGCCTTTGTCCCATCCGTTGAACCCGCCGATTACGGCAACATAACGAGCTGAAGGTGCCCAAACGGCAAAATACGTACCTATAACGCCATTATGCTCAACTACGTGAGCACCAAATTTCTCATAGAGTTTTTGGTGTTTGCCGCCCCGAAACAAGTAAATGTCAAAGTCGGTGAAGCGAGAATAATCGCCAATATGCTGGGACGATTCATCTGACAGGGCTGGGTTGCTCGTAGCTGGTTGGGGTAAAGTAGGCGTCACCGTTTTTTCGGTTTCGGCCGGGGGTGTAGGAGTTTTGCGTTTTGCCATTGGTTGGAACTAATAGATACGTTGTTGAACGTATTCAGGAGCGGAAAGTTAGAAAATTTCCTTACCGTTCCGAACGAAATATCTGCTCACTTTGTCGGTTCATCGGCTGTGCCTGTTTCAAAATAGCGTTAACAGCCTCATGATCCATTCTTTTTTGTTTCCTGATTTTTAGACGACTTTTTCCGCTGCGATCAGATTTGAGTTGTTTATTATATTGGATAGAGAGGTCTGAAAAACGATTTTTGGCGGCTTTCTATCAACTCTCCACACGTTGCGTTTGCAATAAGCCCGTTTGGAGCATTGCCACATGGGGAGTATTATTTCCATCGCTTAATCGAATTTTTTCGATCTCACGCACAACGTCAATAATGCCTTTTAGTGGGATTTTTACCCAAGATGGTCGGTAGCTAATTTCGTAGCCGAGTTCATACACCGCCTTTTCGAGCAGGTAAATCAAGAGCAGGTAATTAATTTCGCTATTGTTTTTGAATAGCGGATGTGGCGCTCCAAATACGTCCAGATAAGAATTTAAAAACGTGTCACGAATAAGGTAAAACCAGCGGTCTGATACGCGTTGTAAATGCTCCGGGTCCAGATCGTCGGTTTCTACGGAGTTAAATAACTTGGCCGAAACTGCGTAATGATACGACCGAATCATACCCGCCACATCTTTAAGCGGTGAATGCTTTATTTTTCGTTCGGCAATGCTGCTTTCTGGTTCCCCCTCAAAATCAATCACAACAAAATCATTCTCCGTGGCCAGCACCTGACCCAAGTGATAATCGCCGTGAATCCGAATGCGCAGTGAGTCGATTGGGCGGGTACGAAAGTCGTCAATGAAGGTTTCAATCATTTCCTTAGCCTCCATAAATACCCAGGCCAGTCGTTGCGCCTGTGGATCGAGTTTTGTGTAATTGTCGATCAATAAGGCGTATCGTCGGTCGAGTAAATCCTGAAACCGCTTTATCAAAAATTCGCGGTAGTCATCAGAAAATGGTTCGGGAGCAAAAGCGGTATCGGTTGCTGCACCGGGGTGGCCAGGTTTATAAAGAGCGCAATGCATCTCGCCCGTTCGCCGACCCAGAAGTTCAACTTTCTCAAATACATCTTCCCGAATCGCAAACATTCGTTGCGGTACGGCATACAGAAAATCATTCAGGTGATCGCCGGTTTGCATCCACGAGTCCTTATCGTTCGCCACCATCCGTTGCACCATGCCAAGTGTTACATCGGGGGTGTCAGTGCGTTGCCACACAATACTGCCTCCGAAAGCCGGAATATGAGGGAAATTGCTTTCGTTGGTAAGAAACGCTACCATATCTACCTCCGGATTTGTTTCCTGAAAAAGCTTACGATAGAGTTTTAGAAAGTACTTATCCCCGAAGGTCATCGCTGAATTGCTTGAATCGACAGGCAACACTTGTGAAGAAAGAAATTCGTCACCTTCTTCCAGACCTTTGCCCCGGTAAAAGGCCAGACTACCGTCGATTTGTGGTAGTGTTTGACGCTGACAGATAGCCGAAAATAATGCCTGCCGAAATCGTTCGTCATAAATAGCATCAATCAAAAGGCCGGTCTGTTTGCCTAGCGTTGCTTCACCAATTCGACCTTTATCAGGAATATCAGCTAGCTGAAACGAAAGTGTATGCGCTGCATGATCGGTAAGGAAAGACAGTGGCAAAAGGTAGTTTTCCGGAATACCATCGGCATAAGTGACTTCTAAAATCAGTAAGTAAGCTACATCACCATCAGCAAGTGATAGGGTATTCACCGTTTGCACCGAAAAACCTGTTTGGTGCCGTGCCTTACCCGCAAACCATCGGCAAGTGTTTATGTAAGGTGGCAACATGGTTTGCGCCAGAGTCGTCCATAAATCAGTAGTTGAACTGGCGGCAGACCAAGCAACGGGAACGGTTAAGGATTGGGAATTAGACATAATCAAAATGCGAGGAAACCGTAAGTTACCCGTTGGTGAATAGATTCCCAAATAGTTAAAAGTCAAAAATTTCTGGAATATACAACAAAAAACATTGGCCGATGTTTGCTGATGGTATAGCAAATGGGAATAAAAAACCGCCCCCGATCGAGCCGGGGGCGGTTTTTGTGTAAAATGTGAATGGTGGGAAAACTATTTGATAGCAACAAGGCGAGTAGGTGCAGTAGGGTGTTTAGTAGCAACGGTCACATTTTGTGTGGTTGTATTAACCCCGTTCGTGATTTCTAAACTATAAACTCCGTCTTCCAGATCATTTAGGTTCAGACTAACCCGGCAACCGTGTTCGTTCTTGCCAAGGTGTTGTGCATAAAGTACTTTGCCATCTATATCTTTCAATCGAATGTCTACACTGCCACCGGTTTCTTTATCGAGCCCGATGTTCAGCTTGCCCGCTACGGTAGAATAAATACCGGTCTTATAAGATGCAGCAGTTGATGTGCGACCAATTGGATTGCCTTCAGCATTGTTAGCTAAAGAAGCAGCAGAAGTAACCACGCCGAGTGTAAGGGCTAATGCGAGTGATTTAATGAGCGTTTTCATGGTGTTTATGTTTTATATTGTTGTTTACTGTTTAGCAGGATTGTTCCTGATTGGTGAAACAAAGATATGGGCGGTGGCCGGTACTATGCATAACAAAGTACTTGAATGGTTTGTCGACTTGATGAGCGGTAGGAAAGCTAGCTCGTTGATCGAACGGTCTTTTGGATTGATGATCTTTAGGTCGCAATTTTGTTCAGCTCCCTTGTAAATGCCCGCTCAAAAACTCTTATTCAATGTCTCTTTACCACAACCCGGTTATATTCGACAATTTTCCTGCCCTTATCGCAGCCGAGAGTACCCGACATGGTGGCGTCAGTCCGGTTCCATTTGCATCGCTTAATCTGGGCATCAACACTGCCGACGATGCAGTTAATGTTGATGAGAATCGTAAGCGGTTCTTTACGGCCATTAGGGCCGATACTTATCAATTCGCATCGTCGCATCAAGTTCACGGCACCGATATTTTGTACGCAACGGAAGCAGGTCGGTTTGATGGGTACGACGCGCTCATTACCGATAGGCCAGGTTTGATTATTGGCGTAACCGTTGCCGATTGTGTCCCAATTTTGATTTACGATTCCAAACACCAGGCCGTTGCGGCTATTCATGCCGGTTGGCGCGGAACCGTTGGCGCGCTTGTTTCTAAAACATTGCTGGCTATGCAACAGCAGTTTGGTACGTTGGCAGGCAATTGTTACGCTTATGTGGGAACGTGTATTGATACCTGTTCTTTTGAGGTTGGGCCAGAAGTGGCCGAACAGTTTGCGCCGGAGTTCAGTCGGGCTGCCTCTACTTCAGGAAAAAGCTATATTGACTTGAAGGCAGCTAACGCGCGCTTATTAACTAATTTTGGTATTCCATTCGCTCAGATTGGTATTTCCCCTTTCTCAACCGTTTTAAATAATGATAATTATTTTTCGTACCGGGCTGAACAGGGGCAAACGGGACGAATGCTGGCCGTTATTGGATTGAAAGGCTAAACAATAGTTTACTCGATACGGTTATGTATCTGTTTTTATCATACATCTTTTACTCAACATAAACGCCATGGGAATCTTAGTATCAATTCTGATAGGAGCGGTAGCTGGCTGGCTGGCCGACCTCGTTTTTAAACGATTTTCGTTTTCTTTATTCGCCGAAATTTTACTCGGTATAGCTGGCGGCTTCGTTGGTGGCTGGATTTTTGGCCGTGATGGTGGACTGATTGACCAGATTCTGACAGCCTTCGTTGGCGCTGTTGTTATTTTGGGTATTGCTGCTCTAATAAAAGGCTCACGTACAGCCTAATTTAATACGTGAACCGATCTGACATGTTGTCGAATCGGTTCACGTGATAAACTTTACTTATAAAGAGTAAACAGACCCATCAAAAATACCAATTTGATGGGTCTGTCTTATTTAAGAATCTGTCTTGAGATAACTAATTTTTGAATCTCACTGGTGCCCTCGCCAATTGTGCAGAGTTTAGCATCTCGATAAAATTTCTCAACCGGAAAGTCTTTTGTATATCCATAACCCCCAAAAATTTGGACAGCTTCATTGGCTACACTTACCGCTGTTTCTGACGCGAATAACTTCGCCATTGCCGATTCTTTGGTTACGGGTTTTCCTTCATCTTTTAGGGCCGCGGCCTGATACGTTAAAAGTTTGGCCGCTTCAATAGCCGTAGCCATATCGGCCAGTTTAAAGCTGATTCCCTGAAAAGTAGCAATAGGTTGACCAAACTGTTCGCGTTCTTTCGCGTAGGCCAGAGCTGCATCATAGGCACCATAAGCAATGCCAAGGCTCAGGGCAGCAATTGAAATCCGACCACCATCAAGCACTTTCAGCGACTGCACAAAACCATCACCAATAGCACCAAGCCGTTGGCTGTCGTGAATCCGGCAATCCTGAAACAGCATCTCCGCCGTTTCTGACGCTCGCATACCAAGTTTATCTTCCTTGCGTCCGCCTGAAAACCCAGGAGTTCCACGCTCAACCACAAAAGCAGTAGCATTATGTGCTGAGTTTGGCTCGCCAGTGCGAGCAATCACAACCGCTATGTTGCCGCTTTTCCCGTGCGTAATAAAGTTTTTAGCACCGTTCAGTATCCAGTTGCCTTCATTATCCTGAATAGCTGTTGTGCGCATATTGCCTGCATCGGAGCCCGTATTGGGTTCAGTTAAGCCCCAGGCACCGAGCCATTCGCCCGTGGCCAGCCGGGGCAGGTATTTTTCTTTCTGGTTATCGTTGCCGAATAAAAGAATATGATTGGTACAGAGGGAATTATGCGCTGCCATAGACAGACCAATAGATCCATCTACACGAGAAAGTTCAACAATAGCCGTAACATATTCCTGATAACCCAGTCCTGAGCCGCCATACTTAACAGGTACCAACATGCCCATTAAACCCTGTTCGCCTAGTTGCTTAAACAATTCGACCGGAAACTGTTGAGTATCATCCCATTGTCGAATATTAGGCCGAATTAGTCGTTCGCTTAAATCTCTGACTGATTGGGCAATTAATTCTTGATTTTCTACAATTTCGTTTGTCATAAAGGGGTGTCACTTAGTACAGCGACCAGAGAGAAATTTAGGGAAATTATAGAGTAACTCCAACCCTTTTTTGGTGCTTCCCCGCAGCCGTATTTCTTTGCTAAAATTAGCTATAAATAGGTCATTTATTATTCATTTGTTATATATTTGCAACTACAGAGATACACTTATGTTAAATCGGTATCTTCTAGATATGATGGAAAAGTTACAAATACAAATAGCTCAACGAACCATAGCTTATTAACCGATAAGTCACTATTATTCATTGTGTAAGGGTGACTATTGAAAAACTCCTATTTTTGTGACATCAAGCATTCTCGTGAGTCTGTATAATCATCGTGAAATTTTTATTAAATAAATAGATATGAAAATAGCAGTTGTTGGAACCGGATATGTAGGACTTGTTACGGGTACGTGCTTTGCGGAGACGGGCAATCAGGTTACGTGCGTTGATATTGACGTACGTAAAGTTGAAAAACTTAACAATGGTATTGTTCCTATATATGAACCGGGTCTTGAGACCCTGTTTCATCGGAATGTTGAGGAAGGTCGATTGTTGTTTACAACAAGTCTGGAAGAAGGCATTAAAGGGGCTGAAGTTATTTTTCTGGCTTTGCCAACTCCTCCGGGCGAGAATGGTTCTGCCGATCTAAAGTATATACTGAAAGTAGCTAGCGACTTAGGGCCAATACTAAGTCAGTATGCTGTTATTGTCGATAAAAGTACAGTGCCTGTTGGTACAGCTGAGAAAGTACACGCTCACATTGCCGACAATGCTAAAGTAGATTTCGATGTGGTATCGAACCCCGAATTCCTGCGCGAAGGTGTAGCGGTAGAAGACTTTATGAAGCCCGACCGTGTTGTTATCGGTACAAAATCTGATCGTGCAAAAGGCGTGATGACTCGGCTTTATGCACCGTTGGTGCGGCAGGGTAATCCAGTTATTTTTATGGACGAACGCTCGGCAGAAATGACCAAGTATGCCGCCAACGCATTTTTAGCCACGAAAATTACGTTTATGAACGAGATCGCTAACCTGTGCGAACGGGTGGGTGCTAACGTTGATGATATCCGCCGGGGTATTGGCACCGATAGCCGAATCGGCAAACGTTTCCTGTTTGCCGGTATTGGTTATGGCGGAAGTTGTTTCCCGAAAGACGTACAGGCATTAGCCAGAACCGCGCAGGATTACGATTATGATTTCAAAGTGCTGAAGTCAGTAATGGAAGTGAACTACGAGCAGAAAACGAAACTCATACCTCAAATTCTGAATCACTTTGGGAGTGACCTGAAAGGAAAAACCATTGCCATTTGGGGATTGGCGTTCAAGCCTTACACAGATGATATTCGGGAAGCACCAGCTTTAGACAATATAAAACTGTTGTTGGAGGCAGGCGCTAAAGTGACCGTTTACGACCCCGAAGCGATGGACAATGTGCGCGAGCAGATTGGAAATGCTGTTACATACGCACATACTCAATATGCCGCTCTCGACGATGCCGATGCACTCGTTGTCATTACCGAGTGGCCGTTGTTCCGCACGCCTGATTTCGATAAAATGAATTTGTTATTGAAAAATAAAGTAATTTTCGACGGTCGTAATGTGTATGAGCTCGATCAAATGGTTGAGCAGAATTATACATATTATTCCGTAGGTCGTGAGCCGATTCTGGCTCCGGTCGAACAGAAAGTATAAACTAGTTTAAACACAACGATACCAGGAACACGCCAGAAATAGACTGTGCTCTTGGTATCGTTGTGTTTAATTATTTTTCAATAATTTTATGAAACGTGTACTTATCACCGGCGGAGCCGGATTTTTGGGTTCGCACCTTTGCGACCGGTTTATTAAAGAAGGGTATCATGTGATAGCGATGGATAACCTCATTACGGGCGATATTCGCAATATTGAGCACCTATTCCATCTGCCAAATTTTGAGTTTTATCATCACGATGTTTCCAAGTTCATCCATGTAGCGGGCGAACTGGATTATATCCTGCATTTTGCCTCACCCGCCAGTCCGATTGATTACCTGAAAATCCCGATTCAGACACTTAAAGTTGGCTCATTGGGTATTCACAATTGTCTTGGTCTGGCGCGGGTAAAAGGAGCACGGGTATTAATTGCCTCCACATCCGAAATTTATGGCGATCCAACTGTTCACCCACAACCGGAGGAATATTGGGGAAATGTGAATCCTATTGGACCGCGTGGTGTGTATGACGAAGCCAAGCGGTTTCAGGAAGCTATAACAATGGCTTACCACACCTATCACGGTTTGGAAACGCGTATCGTTCGGATCTTCAATACTTACGGACCCCGGATGCGACTAAATGACGGCCGCGTATTGCCCGCTTTTATTGGCCAGGCATTACGGGGAGAAGACCTGACCGTTTTTGGTGACGGTAGCCAGACACGTGCTTTTTGCTATGTCGATGATTTGGTTGAAGGTATATATCGCCTTTTACTAAGTGATTACGCGTATCCGGTAAACATTGGTAATCCATCGGAAATTACGATCAAGGAGTTTGGCGAAGAAATCATCAAACTTACAGGAACATCTCAGAAGTTAGTACTCAGAGATTTACCGGTAGATGACCCTAAGCAACGCCAGCCCGACATTACGAAAGCAAAGGCTATTCTGGATTGGGAACCAAAAGTGTCGCGGGCCGAAGGACTTCGTATTACCTACGAATATTTTAAAGGTCTGCCCGAAGAAGAATTATACAAGGCGGCCTACCACCGCGAATTCCTAAAAAGTTAAACGAACTGGTTTTCATTCTCGAAAACCATCGTAGCTTTACTTTACTGTAACTGCCTTTGGTGGTTACCTTTAGCTGTCTATCAAAAACCTGCACACGATATCGTGTGCAGGTTTTTTGTTATAACGCCGAGCGTTTCGTCCGGTACTACAGTCGGTCTTTAAAACTTTCGTAACCGTAGGTTTTTAGTAGTTGAAATGATTCATTTTCCTTCCAGACACCAATGCTCGGTAAATTGACGCCGTTGAAGGTGGTGGTTTTAACCATCGTGTAGTGGATCATATCATCGAACACAATTTTATCACCAACGGCGAGCGGTGTATCGAATGAATAATCGCCCATAAAGTCACCCGCAAGACAGGTCATACCGCCCAGCCGATAGGTTGGTTTTCCGGCAACGGGTTCGTGATAAGAGCCAATAATTCGGGGTTTGTAGGGCATTTCGAGCGTATCGGGCATATGGGCGGCAAAGGACGTATCTAAAATAGCTACACCAATGCCTTGACTATTAAACACGTCGAGCACGGTCGATACCAGAACGCCCGTTTGCCAAGCAATGGCCGAACCTGGTTCCAGAATTACATCCACATTATATTTCTGCCGGAAAGCGGTCAATAAGTTAATGAGGTGATTGGTATCATACCCTTCGCGGGTCATCAAATGACCTCCGCCAAAATTGACCCATTTCGCCTGATGCAACAAATCGCCAAACCGACTTTCGAGTGCGTCGAGAGTTCGTTCCAGAGTGAACGAGTCATTTTCGCAAAGCGTGTGGAAGTGAATACCATCCAGGCCTTCCGGTAATTGATCGGGCAATTGGTCGCGGGTGGCTCCGAGTCGTGAGCCGGGCACACAGGGGTTATACATATCCGTTGCCACCTCCGAATATTGCGGATTAACACGAATGCCACAGGAAACGGGCTTGCCTGCTATCCGATCTTTAAATCGTTCCCATTGGCTCCACGAATTGAACGTCAGGTGACTACTCCGACTAACGACCTCATCGAAACTGGCATCCTGATAGGCTGGTATGTATGTGTGAGCCTGCACATCCATATATTCATTAACGAGTTTTATTTCATTGAGCGAACTGGCTGTTGCCCCGCTCAAATACTCACGCACTAAGGGGAATGCACTATACATTGAAAAGCCTTTCAGCGCCAAAATAATCGTTACGCCAGCCGCACGTTGTACGGCATCAATGAGTTCGAGATTTCGGCGAAGTTTGGCTTCTTCCAACACGAAGCAGGGTGAAGGAATATCAGTTTCGCCGGTATGGTTGAGCTGTTGCAGCAGAGTCGTATTCATGCTGCAAAGGTAAGGCGTTTTTGTGGTGTGATACTCGTTCGGGCTACATCCTAAAATTGTGTGAAGTAAAGTTATTTCAGCCCATGACTTTAGTCGTGGGCTGAATGTTTTTACAGCCTTTACTCCAGGGTAAACGAGATTGGTAAATTATATTTTACCCGAACAGCCCGGCCCGATTGTTTGCCGGGTCGCCAGTGCGGCATCTTTTGCATGACGCGCACGGCTTCTTCATCGCAGCCAAATCCAATGCCTTTCAGCACCTGCAAATCGGTCAGGCTACCGTCGGTATTAACCACAAAACTGACATACACCCGCCCCGAAACCCCGGCCGACGCGGCTGATCTTGGGTAGTTTAGATTTTTGCCCAAAAAAGTTCGCAAGGCTTCCAGTCCGCCGGGGTATTCGGGTTGTTGCTCGACAATCGTAAACGGGGCTTCGGCTTTAGCGTCAACCTCAACTGCTTTTTCTATTGCTGTAGCAATGGTTGCTTCGGGAGCCGCTATGATATCTATGTCACCTGTACCTTCGGCGGTTTGGGTACCTGATGTTGCATCCTGCAATTGCTCTGTAGTTGGCGGCAGATTTCGTACGGTATTAACTGCCGGGGCTTGCTCAACGGGTGGTATAAAAATTGGCAGTTCGGCGGGTGGTTCAGCAAGTTTCGTCAACGTCGCTTCGGTCATCGACTGATTGATGTTCACGGATTCATGGGGCCAGAATCGGGCGTATATCGTGGGTGCCGCCAGTGTACCTAAAAACAAACCGACGCCCAGTCCTAAAGCGCGGCTGAGCGTCGGTTTGTATCGTTTGCGGAGGTCGAATGCGCCGTAGGCCCGGTTGCGGGTTTGAAATATAATGTCTTCGTAAGTTAAGCCGACAGTTTCGGAAATGTTGGTGAACGGCATGGCGTTGCGTGAGTTGGTTTATATCACCTGGATGTTCACACCCGCCAAATTCCATACAACGGGTTACATACTATCGTATTTCTTTACGAGCTGGATGGCGTCATTGTCTGTCTTGAACGACAGATTTTCCTGCTTTACGAACGTTTTTAACTCCTCTTTTCGATCGCCAAGCGCGTCGATGAGTGATTTGTCCGAGAGTTTAATTTTGGTTAGTGTCTGGTCGGGTTTGAGCAGGTAATAGGAAAATGCGTCCCTAAACGCATCATAACGCACGTCGTTTGAGTAAGGATTTTTGTAGTCAGCCTGTTTAAAGGTTTTGGAAATTCGTTTAAGCAAAGCGGTTTTCCCTTTATACAGCACCATAAAGTATCCATTTTTGAGGCTTTGATCGCTTGTTACAATCGTCGATGGCAATCGTTCAAACAGATACGTCTGTCCATCCGTGTTGTTCAATGTGAAGCGCTTGACCTGATCGGCACTGACAATAATGGAATCGTTTCCAGCCCATGTGCGAAGCAAGATCAGTTGTTGCTGATACGCATTGAATTTGAGCGGTACATTTGTATAGTTCTGTCCGGCCGCCATCTCAACTTGACCTTTGGCCCAGACAGGCAAAAAATAAGGCGTACCGCGCAGCCCTTCATACCGATGATCCATTGTATTTACCATCGTATAAGGCCCGGCGCCAACAATCTGGCTCGTGGATTGATAGGTTTCGTAACCGTTTCGCCGGTCGTTGGGGTTAGCTTTTGGAGCAGCCAGGACTTTAGTCGAATCGCGGGTTTGTGCATGTACACCCGAAAGCGACCCTGCCAGAAAGATAGTTAGGAGGATTGATTTCATAGGAATAGGAATTTCTTGTTTAGTACTTTGTGGCTTGGCTAAATAACGAAAAATCCCACTTTCTTACGTCAGTGGGATTCTCGTTTTATCAAATTATAATTAAGCAACCGGATATTCGTGCGGCAGCGGAATATTTATACGCTCCTGTACGGGTAAACCCTGTTTGTTCATCTGCTCAATAAAGGGATCCGGGTCCAGCTCTTCACAATTCCAGACGCCGGGTTTCATCCAAACGCCGGTCAGTAGCAGCATCGCACCAATCATAGCCGGAACGCCTGTTGTATAACTAACGGCCTGCCCGCGCACTTCGCGGTAGGTCTCGGCGTGATCGCAGTTGTTCCAGATAAAATATGTGCGTTCTTCACCATCTTTCATGCCCTTAATCTGGCAGCCAATGCTGGTTTGGCCAGTGTAGTTTTCACCGAGTGAATCGGGGGCGGGCAGAACGGCTTTCAGAAATTCGAGGGGTATAACGTCCATACCCTGAAATTTCACTTTGTCGATACGTGTCATGCCCACGTTCTGGAGAACTTCCAGGTGGGTCAGATACGCTTGTCCGAAGGTCATCCAGAACCGCGCCCGTTTCAGGGTTGGGAAATTCTTTACCAGCGATTCAAGCTCCTCATGATAAAGCACGTACGATTCGCGTTCACCAATGGCGGGGTACGAAATCGGTTTATGAATGCTCATTGCCGGAATCTCAATCCACTCGCCATTATCCCAATAGCGACCGGGCTGGGTAATCTCCCGAATGTTGATTTCCGGGTTGAAATTCGTCGCAAACGCTTTGCCGTGATTACCTGCATTGCAGTCTACAATGTCTAAATAATCCATCCGGTCAAAGTGATGTTTGTTGGCATAAGCCGTAAACACCTGCGTAGCACCCGGATCGAACCCGCAACCTAATAGTGCCATCAAACCCGCTTGCTCGAAGCGTTCTTTGTAAGCCCACTGCCAGCTATATTCAAACTTGGCAACGTCTTTGGGTTCGTAGTTAGCCGTGTCCATATAGTGAACCCCCGCTTCCAGGCAAGCATCCATAATAGGAAGGTCCTGATAGGGGAGGGCCACATTAATAACCAGCACCGGCTTAAATGACCGAATCAGAGCGACCATTTCGGCCACTACATCGGCATCTACCTGAGCTGTTTGAACCGTTATGCCATGCATTTCCTGAATTTCGGCTGCAATACGGTCGCACTTTGCTTTTGTGCGGCTGGCCAGCATAATTGTTGTGAAGACATCGCTGTTCATGGCGCATTTGTGTGCCACAACGCTACCAACTCCACCGGCTCCAATAATGAGCACGTTTGCCATCTATCTGAAATGATTAGTGTGTGTATTCTTTCGGGCGCAAAGATAAGGAAAGTGACTAAGCCGCTAAGGTAGCGGAGCAGGAAGTTACTTTGTTGGTGAAATTTCCCGTTGGATAGGTTAGCCCGGTTTCGGGTGAATAAATCAATTTGACCAAAAATTTGCAACAAGGAGTTTAGTATATTTGTTAGGTAGAGAATAGTGAACGACCTAATTATACATGTTATGAAATTTGTATCCTCTTCAGACTCACTCGACTCCTTTGAATTCTCAATTCTGGGATACGGTAATGCGACAACAACCTGGCGAGACCGAAATCGACTACAGTGCCGGTTCTCGACATTCTGGCGGCAAAACGCTGATACACAATCGGCACGATTACATACGTGGGAAGTTAAACGACTACTCAGTGGCTTGCGATCGCTCTGGAATAAAGCCACGACACACGTTGCCCTAACGTTTTCGGAGCCAGGGTTAAGTATGGCCGCAAAAGCACTACCCGACGATAAATATCGCTTACAAATTCAGTTAGGGCACAACCTGACTCCATCCTGGCATACGTATCCTGATTTTCCGCTGGAAATGGATATTCTTCTGAGCCGAAATCAATTACAGGAGGCTATTCTGGAATTATCGGGTCAGGTAGAGACCTATCCAGAACGGTAAATACATATTTTCTTGTCTGGATCAATCTAAAGATTGACCTGCTGAATTCTAGAAATTTCCGGCTTTTTCCGGACTGAGCTGATACAAAAGCTCGGTTCAGAAAAAGCCGTTTTTTTTACTATATTCTAGTCATCCAGCGCCTGATAAATCATCAGTTTGAATTTTTTATCGAGTTCGCTACCATAGGTTGTTCCCCACATTTGTTTCATAATTACGGCACAAATTTTCTCTTTAGGATCAGCAAAGTAATCGGTACTGAAGGCACCACCCCACGAATATGTGCCTACACTGTTCAGGTCTTGCGAATGCCCTTTTTCGTTCGTTACAGAAAATCCCAAACTGAAATAGCCATTGGCATCCGGGAATAGCGTGCCGGTCTGATTGGTACTGGTAAACAGGTCAACGCCTTTACGGCTTAAGAAACGCTTACCGTTATAAACGCCATTATTGAGGAGCATTTGCAGAAACAGGGCGTAATCATACGCCGTACTGGATAATCCGCCACCGCCGGAGAAATAGGATTTTGCGCCAACAATTGGAAAATCAGGATCCGTTGGCAGGCTCCCCAGTGTGGCGGTTTTGACCAGTTTTTTGTTTTTATCCTCTGAATATAAAGCCACCAAACGCTCTTTTTTCGAGTCTGGTAAATAGAAATACGTGTCTTTCATGCCCAGCGGCTCAAAAATTTGTTTCTGGAAAAATTG
Source organism: Spirosoma sp. (assembly GCA_964263725.1). GTDB lineage: Bacteria > Bacteroidota > Bacteroidia > Cytophagales > Spirosomataceae > Spirosoma. The sequence continues at coordinate 33,885 of CAXVWN010000376.1, read as the reverse complement.
ATCGAGGGGCATGCCCGAAACCACTTCTACCAAATAGCCCAGAACATCAATACTCAAGCCATACGTCCATTTTTCGCCGGGCTGGTGATTGAGCGGGAGTTTGGCCAGTTTCTTAACTACATCGCCGATTTTAATATTCTGAATCGTGAACGCGTCAGGAATACCCGCTTTGGTGTAAATCGCCCGCATCCGGTCATCGCTCGCAATGACATTGTAATTGAGCCCCGACATGTGGCTGAGCAAATGCCGAATGGTAATTTCACGTTTTGCCGGTATGGTGGTATAGGTGCTGTCTTTAGTGTTGAATTGGTCGAGTACCACCGGTTTTGCGAACTCAGGAATGTACTTGCTAATGGGATCATCGAGCATAATTTTGCCTTCTTCGTGGAGCATCATTACGGCCAGCGATGTAATGGCTTTAGTCATGGAGGCAATCCGAAAAATGGCATCTTTTGCCAATGGTCTGTTAGTTTCCAGATCGGCGGAACCGAAGGCTTTATAATAAACAATTTTGCCATTACGCACCACAATAGCGGCCACGCCCGGAAAGGCTTTTTTATCAATGTACGATTGAATAAGACCGTCAATTCGGTTGAGTCGTTCGGGATAAAAACCTACCGTTTCGGGAGCTGCTGCCGCCAAAAGCGGGGGATTTTGTTTGGTGCCGGTTTGCGCATGAAGCGACGAGGCAGTCAGCACTAAAAACACAAGTGTGCGGAAAGAAGATTTGAGAAGCATAGGGGTAAGAGTTAGAGAAGGAAATCTATTTCTTTCGTAATTAGCAATCAAGCAGAAAATGATCTAGAAACTGTTTCAACTTTTTTTATAAGTGCTTAATAATAAATAATGCGGTTAGGGATGTCAATTATCCACATCCTTAATAACGGGTCGATTATCGTTCAGGCGTTTTTCGTAGTATATTTTAAACTTGCTCAAATCGGGTGGGTAGGTTCGTTTGCGTTTCAATTCATACTGGTAAATTGTCTGGCCAAGTTGGCACATGAATGGGTTTCCTACGCTCTCAAATTCGTATTTATCGTCGTTCAATATTCCGTCGCTATTTACATAAACTGTAGCGGTCAACATGTATTCAATTTTGTCTTTGAAATCCGCTACGTAAGAGGCATCTGTCATAAACCCATATGCCCAACCAACCTTGTTGAAAACCCGTACACCGCTTGGCAATTGGTGGTGTAAACTGTCCATGAAAAAGAATTTTACGTAGCTATCGTAGTACTGTTTTGTATCGTATTTTGGATAATTTGTTTCGCCGGGAAATTGCGACAGATATTGGTACAGAAATGCGTAATCATCTTTCGTCAAATTGAATCGCTGCTTAGCCGGAACCGAGAGCGGAAACAGTACCGATTGAAGAATTTGCTGGAAAGTTTCGAGCGGCATTTTGTTGCGCTCTGTAAAGTTAAATGGCTCGTGCACTAGGCTGTCTTTTCCGGTGTAATATCCCTTGCCCAACTTTGCCATTCGGGTAAAATCAAACGGATCTGTATTATAAGCGGGTGGTTGCCCGTAAATCAACGTGCCATCCTGGCGAATAAAACGAATTGGGTTTGTATGACGGTTTTCTTCCGAAGTCATCCGTACAAACCGGTGCGTGATACGCGTGTCTACATATCCCTTCGTATGTAATGACCGATTGATTTCTCTCTGTCCTAGAAATTCATACATACGGCTATAGGCGTCGTTGTCGCTCACTAAAAAAGCTTTTCTAATGAACTGGGCAATAGAGGGATAGCCAGTTTCTGACGTATTGTCTTTCCATTCTTTTGTTTGGCCGCTATAGGCACTATCAAACTGCATCGCCGTGAATTTCGTCACATTTGGAATTTTCAGCGCGTTCAATTTCTCCAGTGAAAGCAGGGCAAGTGGTAATTTTACGGTGGAAGCCGGACTGAAAAATTCGGTGCTATCAACTCGGAAATAGTAATTTTTGAACGAAGGTTTATTGTTCTTATCCCGGTTTATCTGCGTATAAATAATTTGTAGTCGATAGGTTTCAGGATGCCTGATGACTTCCTGAAATATGGGACTCTGATTAGACGAAAATAGGTTTGCCAGAAAGGCGTCCGTTTGTGCCTGACCATAGCCAAATGTAGTGACGAAACAGATTATTGAAATGTTGAGGAGATGTTTCGTGAATGAATGCATAGATATAGTCAAATTTTTGTCTGTCATCCCGACGAAGGAGGGATCTTAAGACTCATATTGAGATCCCTCCTTCGTCGGGATGACAGACAAGAATGACACCCAAAATGCTACTGTACCAACTGAACAAATAGCCGTGTGAGTGTTTCCTGAGCATCAATACATAATCCGGGGTGAACGGGCGAAGTTTGCACGACAGTGCTACGGGTCGAGGTAAGCCAGCGAAACCGTTCTGCTATCGAAAGTTGTCCAATTGTTCCGCCCTCTTTTCGGCCTGCACAAATTCGCTCGAATGTGCGAAGCCGATCTGCCAATTCCTGCAGATCTACTTGCCCCGAAAAAGCGCAAAGTCGTTCTTCATTTAACTCAAATACTGTTTGCAGAAAACCTTGCGCACGACAATAAATAATGACGCCGACATTGAGAAATTCCTCCCGTTCGACGCGCGGCATGACCCGAATAACGGCGTATTCAAACAAGTGCATTTCGGGCATCGATTGCTGCGTTGACAAAAATTTCTGACGAGGCCAATCTGGCTTCTAAAAACTGTATATAAACCTGTCGTTGCTCCTCGGCCGACTCCAACATGGACTCCTTTGTCAGCCATTCGTCGGGAACCAGCGCAACAATTGATTGGATAAGTTTGGGCGTAAGAATCTGACGAAACTCGGCATCAACGGCGTAAAGTTCAGCGGCTTGGGGAAGTAATACGTGGTCTTTAATCTGCGCGAATGGGCGCTTACTCTGCGCTTCCCAATTGTCCCAGGAGTGATGAAAATAGAGCGCTGCACCTTGATCAATCAACCACAATTCTTTATGCCAGATGAGCATATTCGTATTGCGTGCGGTGCGGTCTACATTCGTTACCAGGCAATCCAGCCAGACAATCTGCGAAGCTAGTTTGGCATCGACGGTAGTAACCAATGGATCGAATGTGATGGAACCGGATAGGTAATGAAGCGCCAGGTTAAGGCCTTCACTGGCCCGCAGTAAATCCTGAATTTCCTCATCTGGTTCGGTACGCCCAAAAGCCGAATCAAGGTTGGCGAACACGAGTTCGGGCACCCGTAAGCCAAGCGCGCGGGCAATTTCTCCAGCAATCAATTCGGCAATGAGGGCTTTCGTACCCTGACCGGCGCCCCGAAATTTTAGTACGTATAAAAAATCGTCATCAGCTTCGACAAGCGCCGGTAATGAGCCGCCTTCACGCAACGGTTTAGCGTAGCGCGTGACGTTAACGGTTCGGAGTAAAGGTTGGCTATAGCTCACAAATGATTAATTCGACGTGTATTCTTCCGACGGCCCGCTGAGAGGAATAGTACTTGGGCCGGGCGTAGTTGAACAGGAAATTTAGGGCTATTTTTTTAGAAATCAGGAAACGGAATCAACTCTAATTAGTTGTTCCATAAATTTCCCAGGCATTAGCTACTGTTTTACGTTAAATTGGATAAAAAGGGAGGTATGATTTATCCGATCATTCAACCATGTGCGGCCTTTGCTTAGCAGCGGTTTCAAAAAAGGTCTGAGCGGACCGGAACATCGACCGCACAGACCCAAAATAAAACTGGCAACAATCGCTACAATGATAAATTAACTTATTGCGGGCGCTTGAACAAACCTACATACGCAGCCTTTCCTAATACATGCCCGTCAACTGCTTTTAATACAGTCAACCGAGTGGCCGAACCTTCGGCACCAGGCTTTACGTCGAGTTTTATATCCAAGGCATAAATTTCAAATACGTAATGATGCAGCGGACCCGATGCCGCAGCACCCGGACCACGATAGGACGGCGTAAATACGTTCATTTGGTAACTGCCATCAGTTAATTGTGCACCGGCAGGAATTCCTTCGGGCAAACTGGTGAGGGTAGGGGGAATATTCCAGACTAGCCAATGCAGATTATCGTCCGTGCTTTTGTTGCGACTTACATCAACATCGTGCATATGAAGTACAAAACTCTGCGTGCCTGCTGGCACATTGGTCCAGCTTAACTCAGGCGAAGTACCCCCGCCGGGCGCGGCTCCCGGAGCCGCCTGAGTAAACTTGATCGGAATTATACCGCCATCTGAGAACGCTGTCGTTGTTAACCGCATTGGCGGTGCTGCGGGAACTGTGGCGGTTGTAGAGGTCGGTTGTTGTGCCAACGTTAATGAAGCCGCACTGATTAACAGCGTAAAAGCAATGAATAACTGTTTCATTTTAGTTTTAACGGTTGGTTTAATGTTGAGGTAATTCTATAGGAGTTCGTGCAAAATTCGTCAAGAAATAGTATTATCGACAACAAATAAGGCTTATGAGTAAAGCTACCAGAATATAAAATCTTATATTCTAGTAGTAATAAAAATAAACAACAATGATTGACTTGGAAACCATTAGAAGAATTGCTTTATCGTTTCCCGAAACGACTGAACAAGCCCATTTTGTAAAGCCTTCGTTCAAAGCAGGGAAGAAGATATTTGCGACCTACAATGGAAAGGAAAACCGGGTTTGCGTTAAACTATCCGAAATAGACCAGGATGTTTTTTCAGCATTCGACAAGTCAATTATTTATCCTGTTCCCAATAAGTGGGGAAAACAGGGTTGGACACTTATCAACCTGCTTAAAGTTCCGGAAGAAACGCTCGTGGATGCGTTGACAATGGCCTATTGTGAGGTAGCGCCTAAGAAATTGTCAATCCTCGTAAAACAAAATTGGAATGAGTAAATCACTTGTCGAATTTGCCGTTAGATCGCTCCATGATTAAAAATACCCGGAAAAATACTCTGCCCAGAAGCAAAAGCCTTGATTACGATTTAATTACATTTCCGCTTATCACATAAGCATTACGCTCAGTTGGCAAACTGTCTTACTTTGTACCTTCTGCGTTACCGCTAACCAGTACTCGCCATTATCAAACCAGTCATGGGCAAGAAAATCTTACTTTCCTTTGCGAATGCCCTGCAAAACATTCGTACCCGATTTTTCCACACCATTTTGTCTATACTAGGCATTGTGATTGGGGTGGCAGCGTTGGTGGCTATGCTGTCGCTGATTGATGGTATGGAGCAATATGCCCGTGAGCAAATCACGAAAACTACTTCATTAAAAGCCATTCTGATACAACCCAATCTCTATAAATCAGTGAATGAAGTGGGCGTACGGAAACAGGATTATGACTATTTAAACTACAATGCCTTTCTGAAAATGCGGTCGGCCCTCACAAAGCCGGCAACGGGTTATCTCTATAGCCGACAGGCCGACGAAACAAAGGCAAACAATCGGTCCATCGGCACGATTGTTACCGGAACTAGCTTGCCCCTTCATCCAGAAATACAACTTCTGTATGGCACCGCTTTTAGTGAAACCGATCTGAAAAATAGCAGTCATGTGGCCTTTATTAATCAACGGTTAGCTAAGCAATTAGTAGGCAAAAAGCCGGAGAAAACGGCCATCAATCAGCAAATTGTGTATAAAGGGAACGTACTGACAGTGATTGGGATTTCGGCCGATAAGGATGCCAAAGTTGGGCAGTTGATGCTGCCCGTTACCCTATTTTCAGATAGTGCTCTAAAAGCTAACCCGCCCATGTGCGTCATTGAGGCTGAGAATGTAGAGGAAGTTCCTGTACTGAAAAAGCAGATTGAGAACTGGTTAACGGCCAATATGAAAACCAAGCTGGCCGATTTTTCAATCATTACCAACGAGCAGCGTGTCAGTCAGGTAGCCAAAGGTTTTCTGCTCTTTCGCCTGATTATGGGCATGATTGTGGGCATTTCGGTACTGGTTGGGGGCATTGGTGTTATGAACGTACTGCTTATTTCAGTGACGGAAAGGACGGTCGAGATTGGTATTCGCAAAGCCCTTGGCGCAAAAAGACGGGATATTTTATGGCAGTTTCTATCTGAATCCATCACCATTTCAACCTTCGGCAGCTTGCTTGGCCTAGCGCTGGGGCTATTAAGTACGATGGCGTTTGTCCCCATTGTGAAAGCGCTCACCGATGTTCCTTTTCAGATGGCGTATACCTGGAATACATTTATCATTATTCTGGTGGTTGCGATGCTAATAGGGGTCGTTTTCGGAACTTATCCCGCCATGCGAGCCGCCAGACTTGACCCCGTCGAAGCCATTCGGCGCGAGTAGGGAAAGGTGTATTGCCAATGTCCTTAAAGGCTTTTGCTTTTTTTACGGCTCAACGATTCCGCGAATCGGTACGAAAGTTATCGCTCAATAGAATGACCGTAAGCCTATCTGTGGAATAAATGCCAGCAATTGTTCAGGGAGGGGCGTGTGATATTTGACTGGCGGAGCTACGTCGCGCCCAACTATGAAATGGAAAATAGTGTATCGCTGAATATATCAATGCTGATTTACAGTCAGTACATCACAATGGTTTTAGTTTTCGATTGGGTTTTAGCATTGTCAAAAATCTTTATGGCGCGAATCAACGACTCGCGCCATAAAGATTTTTATACTGTTAATGTACCTTCAATAGAATCATCCAATGTTTTGCCCAGGAGAGCACCCGCAGCCATCTTAACAAACGCCACCGCATTACCGTGTTTATTATCCCAGTAATAGCCTTGTTGAGCGTCCACTTTTATTACTGTAATACGCGGATCGTCAATACCTTCGGTAAACCATGTTTTCAGAATTGGCTCCCAAAGTTCTTTGATGAGTTCCTTGTCTTTTGATATGGAAGCGGCTCCATACACACTCAGGAAATCGGAATGTTCAGATCCCTGAAACAAGAGTTGAACCTGACTATCACTCTGTATTTCCGCATTTTTATGGCTGTCGTCGGCGCTTAAGAACCAAAACGAGCCATCTTCCTCTACCTTCTGCACCGACATGGGCCTTGTCTTTAGCGGTTCGCCGGTTGTAATCTTCGTGCAGAAATAACAAGTGTTGCTTTTGCCAACCAGTTCTTTAATTTTCTTTCCGGCTTCGGTACCTGCCAGATCTTTGTGATTCTCTTCGGGCTGCTGTTGATTGATGCTATCCATAACGTTTTGTTGATCAATGAATCATTGTTTTGTTCCTAACTAACTGTTAGGGTAACCCTCTTTTGATAAATCACGAAGGCCACATTTAATTAGCGTATGGTCAGGTACTAACGGATTAGGCAACCTGTAGATAAAAACGACCATACTCGATTGCTCTTGTATAAATAGTTGTTTGTGAGCGTGTTATATAAATTGTTTTATTTATCAGGTTGTTTGATGGTAAGAATGAGCCATTTTTGCCGTCATGAAAGCTGTTGTTTGTATTATTTTCCTGCTAGCCGCTCTACACGTAGTAACGCAAGGTCTCCACACGGAATGAGTAACATTACGGAATGAGTAACATTGTCAATCGTCTTTCTTAGATAAATTCCTACTCCTTTTAATTCATGAAAGTAACGTCTAACTGGTACGTACTTGTCCTGCTGTTTGTGCTCGGACTGGTATCGCCGACTATCGCCCAAATACCCGCAGACACCTTTGTAAATGGTGATCTACTACCCAATTCACCCGATCTGGCGGCTCGCGGAACCTATGGCGTTGGTGTGCGAACACTGAAATTGATCCACCCCGCGCAAGTCGATGTGTTGCACACAAAAGATGGTAAGCACCCTCTATATGATCGTCCGTTGACCGTTGAGGTCTGGTATCCGGCAGCTATTCCGGCAAACAAACCGGTCACGGTAACGTATGAATCAGTGCTCGGCCGATTTAACGACCCCAAACGACCGCTTATTCCCTTCACATTTATGGGGCGGGCCAGTCGCGATGCCGAACCAGACCCTAGTGGGGGCGCTTATCCATTGGTTATCGTTTCACACGGCTACCTCGGATCGCGGCTTTTGCTTACTTACCTGACCGAAAATCTGGCTTCGAAAGGCTACGTCGTCGTAGCAATCGACCACACAGAATCAACGTACAGCGATGCCGCCGGATTTCCCAGCACGTTGCTAAACCGTTCGCTCGATGATCTATTCATACTGAATGAAATGGCCCGGCTAAGTGTCAAAACCAGCAAGAATTTTCTGGCTGGTTTGCTCAATGCCGATAATACAGCATTGATTGGCTATTCAATGGGTGGTTATGGGGCACTCAACGTCGTAGGAGCCGGTTATAGCCCTCAGGCTATGAAACTATTTGGACAGATTGCCGGGGGAAGTACAGCCCTTGAACCCCGTTCTATGGATTCACCGACCTACAAAGCGTCGTTGGATTCCCGGATTAAAGCCGTAGTAGCCTTTGCTCCCTGGGGTATGGAACGTGGTATTTGGGATGCTGCCGGGCTGGCCGGGTTGACCTTACCAACATTGTTTGTTGCGGGCAGCAAAGACGACGTATCGGGCTACGAAAAGGGCATAAAAGCCATTTATGACGGAGCTGTCAATGCTGATCGTTATCTGTTTACTTACCTCAATGCCCGTCATAATGTAGCTCCCAATCCTCCCCCGCCAGCATCGCTAATGTCCGGTGTATCGGCTGATGAATACATGCATTACGCCGAGCCAGCCTGGAATGAGCGTCGGATCAACAACATCAACCAGCATTTTGTGACAGCTTTTCTGGGGATTCACCTCAAGAAGCTCGACTACGCGAAGTATCTGGATCTACCCGAATCAGACGCTAACGGACCGTGGACCGGCTTCAAACCCCGAATGTCTGTTGGGTTGGAAATGCGCCATGCCAAGCCGTAAAGGCTACTGGTTAATGGGTTAATCTTCTGAGTGGCTGGTAGCTTTGATAAGAAAATCCTGTCTCAGGCAGATAATAAAGTAGAAACCCTAACGCTGATTCCTTATAACAATATCAAGTAGCGTAACGTAGCGTTTTCGATATTGACGCTCCACACGCTGTTCCGGTTTATTCATTTATGGTTTACTTTAGCATGATGCGTACAACTCTGTTTTTGATTCTATTTTTGGCCGTAACCTCGGTCACGCAGGCACAGCCGTTTGGCAAACTCGTTCAAAAAACGCCAGGCATTGTGTCGTACACCATGCGCGAGAGTTTTAGTAAGGACGTTCCCGGCACGTTGGATAAAATCAAAGCCTGGGGCATTACAGACATTGAGTTTTCGAGCCTGTTCGGTAAAACAGCTCCTGAGTTGCGGGCATTGCTCGACCAGCGCGGACTACATGCCAGTAGCTATGGAGTGAGTTATGACGCCATTGACCAAAAGCCTGATTCCATTCTGAACAATGCTAAAATTCTAGGTGTAAAATACATACGAATCGGTTCGATACCGCACAAGACTGCCGCAACGCTGGAGATGATGCAAAGTGCTGCCGAGGTGTTCAATCGATTTGGGAAACTAGCGCACGAAAAGGGATTCATGTTCTGTTATCATAATCACGGGTTTGAGTTTCAGCCCTACGAAAATGGGACACTGTTCGACTACTTGGTGACGAAAACTAACCCCGATTATGTAGGCTATGAAATGGATGTTACCTGGACCTATTTACCAGGCCAGGACCCGGCGGCACTTTTAACCAAATACCCTAAACGATTCCGTCTTATCCATTTGAAAGATGTGGAGAAAGGCGTCGCTCATAGCGATAAAGGGGGAATGGCCAATAAAGAATCGGTTGTTTTAGGGACAGGGCAAATCGACTGGCCCGCTGTCCTGAAAGCCGCTCGAAAATCATCTATTGATCATTTTTATATCGAAGATGAAAGTATGGCGGCCGAAGAGCAGGTGCCAAAGAGCTTAGCCTATTTGAAAAGCTTGTAAATCACCCAAAACGAAAGGCCGCTCATATGGGCGGCCTTTCGTTTCTAACGGATATTTAATTCCGAATCTTGTATGATTTTGGCCCCATTTTCGTTACCTACTAGCGTAGCTATCTGTTGTAGAACTACTGGTTAGCCACTGCATACGCTATGAAAAGGACCATTACTGTGGGGTTACTGGCCATTATAGCCGTTGGGCTGGCCGTTTTTTCATGTGATACAAAAGACACCGATACCTCATTGAACCCGATTCTAACGGGCCGAATGCGTATTGCATTCGATAATGTAGCGGGAGCCTCAGACCTGAAACTAAATACAGGTGCCTATCAGAATGCCGTTGGCGAATCGTTTGCTGTTACGAAACTCAATTATTTTGTGAGCAACATCCGGCTTCGTAAAGATGATGGTAGTGAGTATGTTGTCCCTCAAGACAGTAGCTATTTTCTGATTCAGGAAGAAAAACCAGCTTCCCAGACAATTACACTGGCCAATGTTCCAACGGGCAATTATACCGGTATCACCTTCGTGGTTGGCGTCGATAGTGTGCGCAGCCTGGCTGATATTAGTAAGCGGACAGGCGTTCTTGATCCAGGCCTTAACAATGGTATGTATTGGGAGTGGAACTCTGGCTATATTTTCCTGAAAATGGAAGGCACATCGGCAGTAGCACCAGCTTCCCAAAGCAATGCGTTTTTCTATCATATTGGTGGTTTTGGGGGTGGTTACAACGGTAAGAAAACGATCAATAATTTACGAACCATTACGATTCCGTTTAAAACCGATATCGCGAAAGTGCAGACTGATGCTACCCCGTCTGTGCAGCTTACGGCCGATGTGCTGGCTTTGTTCAATGGCGCAACGAAACTGAGTATTGCCCAAAATTCATCGGTCATGTTTGATCCATATTCAACGAACATCGCTGATAATTACGCACAAATGTTTAGTTACGCCCGGATTCAGGCTAACCAATGATACCACTGGATACGATATTACTTAAGCGTATTGGGCTGATAGTCAGTCTATTTTTATTTGCGTTGGCAATATCCTGTCAATCCAATAAGGGTAGTGACCCCACACCTGATCCTGTTCCGCCCAATTCAGGTGGTGGAGTTGTGTATCAAACAACGCCCGTAACGCTTCGAAAGCCCGCTAATTTTCCGGATATAGTGTATGATTTAAGCCAGAATCCGCTGACGGTTGAAGGAGTGGCGCTTGGGAAAACCTTGTTCTATGATGCTCAGCTCTCGCGTGATAGCACCATTAGTTGTGGATTCTGTCATCAACAGTTTGCCGGGTTTGGCCATTCCGATCACCCATTGAGCCACGGTATTGGTGGCAAATTCGGAACGCGCAACGTACCCGGTTTGCAAAATCTGGCCTGGGGTCGGGAGTTTTTTTGGGATGGGGGCGTAACCAGCCTGAATGAATTGCCCATTTCGCCAATACAGAATGCTGTCGAGATGGATTTGAAATTTTCTGATGCATTGAGCCGGGTGCAAAAAAGTCCCAAATACCCGGCCATGTTCAAGGCTGCTTTCGGCTCAGATACCGTTACGACGGCTCGATTTCTGAAAGCTATTTCGCAGTTTCTACTAACGCTCGTGTCTGCCGATTCGCGCTATGATAAATACGTTAGAAAAGAGTCTGGAGGTGATTTAAATTCGGATGAGCTGGCCGGTCTGAATCTGTTTCAACAGAAGTGTGCCACCTGTCATGCTACAGATTTATTTACCGATAAAAGTTATCGAAACAATGGCCTGTCTGTTGGCGCTATTAATGATCAGGGACGCTATACGATCACGCTAAATGAAGCTGACCGCTTGAAATTTAAAGTGCCAAGTCTGCGCAACATTGAGCGGACGTTTCCATACATGCACGACGGACGTTTCGCAACGCTGGATCAGGTACTCAAGCACTACACAAGTGAAGTTACCGATAGCCCCTCGCTCGACCCGGTTCTAAAAGCAAATGGAAAACTCGGTATTGCATTGACTGATATGGAGAAGAAGCAGGTTACCGCTTTTTTGCTCACCCTAACCGACGATACATTTATTAACAACCGGGCATTTAGCGCCAATTAATCTGGTTTTTTAATGCGTGTGGCTTAACCGGTGTTGCCGGATGTTGACTAAATGGGTAATAACCAGCCCTGCGGACGCTACGTAAGCGATGTATTCAAAAACAGGCGCTTTTTCTTCCAGTAGTAGGGCAACGGTAAATAGGGCCAGAAATCCCCAGAGACTTCGTTTGATAGCCACAGGTGCATAATGCCGGGTAGCGAAATAAACGGCTATTATATTAACCCCAATAAACACATAATCCAGACTTAAATAACCAACCCGGAACGTTGAATTCTGAAACAATGAACTTGTTAGCAGTAAGACAGGTGTAACAAGGCAATGAATAATGCACAACACCGATCCGGTAATGCCGATATAATCAGCTTTGCGGGAGAGAAGATCTGTTTTCATGAGCAGGCGCAAAAATACGATGCTTTGGGCAAACGTATTTCCTCTTAACTCACTTTTATGCAACAAAGTTGCGTTATAACCGAATTATGATTTGGAGGGTAGCAATCCTTGTAAATCAATTTAATTTCGTCAGAAGCGAGTAGCCCATTAACTTGCCACTTTTATTGTACGTCTCCGATTTGATGTCGAATATCTGATTGTCGGCCCGGTAGCTAATGATGTGCATGGTACTGCGGATGGGCATACCCATCACTTTGTTTTCCATGTTCATATCCGACGTAATTTTATAGGCATCGAAGGTACCGGCGGGCGTAGTAATGGGAGCTTTACTTTCTACCAGTCGATTTGCCATTGTCATCGACATATTCATCATTGCCGTGCCGTTGTTGCCCATCTCGACTTCCATTTGGCCGTCGCTCAATTTCTGACCTACACTGAGCTTGCCGGGATAGATCAACTTATTGCTTTTTAGCTTCATTTCCATGTCTTTCATACCGCCACTTTGCATGGCTTGCATCATTCCCGACATGTCGGCCGTTAGTTCATTGCCGGTACAACTGTAATGAATGCTATAGGGTGGGCGTTGTTTGCCTTTTTCATCCTCGAACTGGGCCGATATATCCATTATGGTCGATCCACCTTCTTTGTGAACGTCTTTGACTTGGTAAACAATTTTGCCGATGGCTTTGTCTTTTGCGTTAAACTGACTCAATTCAAAACTCATACCCGTCTTAAATGTCACGCCCATACAGTCTTGAGCCTGATTATTAGATAAAGTAATCGCAGCCAGAAACAGTGAAAAAAGAAGTGTCTTCATGTAAACAAACATAAGTTGATTTATAGCCACTAAAGGTAATACAGGCCATAAACTAATCGCTAAGCCTTTGAGGGAACGGCTTATTTATGTGATAAAATGCCTAAAGCTTAAGCCCATATCATACTCACTACCCCTATGAGCATAATAAGTTTGCAGAGAGTACTGAGGTAACCAAAATCGCGCCGGGTATCGGCCAGGACAAGTCGGTAGGTGAGCCACGCTATTGGAAAGAGCATTAGCCCAAAAATAAAGGTAAGCCGGAAGTTGTGGAGCGAGTCGGCAATAAAAAAGAGGCTAATAAGAAACACCCCAATTAGTATATAAAGCAAGTATTTGGTTCGGCGAAGGCCCCAAACAATGGGCAATGTTCGGCATCCGAAACGAGCATCGCCCCGAATGTCCTGCATATCTTTAATGATCTCACGGACCAAAGTAACGCCAAATGAAAACAAGGCATAGATAAGAAGCATTTCGGTATTCTGGCGGTAATAAACAGCCATCACAATAAACGATAATGCGGTTAATAGCGAGATAACAATATTACCAATGAGCGGTTGCCGCTTGAACTGCGCCGAATAAAACCACAACAACGACACCGATACGACATCCACCAAAAAAACCCACCGACTTAAGTAAAGTCCAAGTAAACAGCCAATTACGTTGAGTACCTGATGCACACTCATTGCCACCCGGCGCTTAAGGTAACGACCAATAACAACCCGGTCGGGTTTGTTGATCAGGTCAATCTTGACGTCGAAATAGTCGTTAATTATATATCCGGCGGCTGCAATGCAAACAGTTGACAGCGAAAGAATCCAGATGGTTGGGTCGGTGAGCGAGTGTATAATCTCTGACTTTGGGCCAACCAGAAACAGCCGCGCCAGAAACTGCGTCAATACAACAATCAGCAGGTTCTGCACCCGAATGAGCCGCAGAAAGCCGAATGTGAACGCCGAGAAAGGAATAGACTGTCGCGCAACCATGACTGTTTTTTTACAAATTTAACCTTTTTAGAGGAGCAGGAAAAGGAAGAAAACTGAGTGGGTGAGGAAAGCAGGTATAAAAAAGGATTTCCTTCGTTCTCTGGCTCCTTTCTTCATTGTTAGGGATTCTTTTTGCTCTTGTTTGTTGTTGACAGACAAACTCGTTCTCTCACGCATGAAAATTGGCATTGTGTGCTATCCAACCTTTGGAGGCAGTGGTGTTGTAGCCACCGAACTTGGTAAAGGTCTGGCCAAGAATGGTCATCAAATACATTTCATTACATATCAGCAACCACCTCGGCTCGATTTTTTCAACGAAAATGTATTTTATCACGAAGTAAATATACCCACGTATCCGCTCTTTCAATACGCACCCTATGAGTCGGCATTGGCCAGCGCTATGGTCAACGTTGTTACGAACGAAAACGTTGATTTACTGCATGTTCACTACGCCATCCCGCACGCATCGGCCGCTTACATGGCCAAAATGATTTTGCGTTCACAGGGCCGTAATGTACCCGTTGTAACAACGCTGCATGGTACCGATATTACGCTGGTTGGTAAAGATGAATCGTACGAACCGGTTGTTACATTTAGTATCAATGAGTCTGATGGCGTAACATCAGTATCGGAAAATTTGCGGCAGGATACGTACAAACACTTCAACGTTCACCGCGAAATTGAAGTTATTCCCAACTTTATCGACCTGAGCCGTTTCAAGCGCCAGCAGAAAGATCATTTCAAAAAAGCGATCTGTCCCAATGGGGAAAAACTGATTGTGCACACGTCAAACTTTCGGCGGGTAAAACGCATCGACGATGCTGTAATGATGTTTTATCATGTTATACAGCAAATGCCAGCCAAACTCCTGCTTGTGGGCGATGGTCCTGAACGTGCCCGCATTGAGCGGCTTGTGCGCGACCTTGGCATCTACGATCAGGTGCGGTTTCTGGGAAAATTAGATGCCGTGGAAGAAGTACTTTCTGTGGCCGATTTGTTTGTGATGCCGTCAGAAAATGAAAGTTTTGGTTTGGCTGCTCTCGAAGCATTGGCCTGCGAAGTGCCGCTTATTACGTCTAATGCCGGAGGATTACCCGAACTGAATATTCAGGGCGTAACGGGCTTTTTAAGCCCCGTTGGCGACGTTGCCGATATGGTCAAAAATGCTCTCTATGTGTTAGATGATGCGCATTTGCCAACCTTTAAAGAAAACGCACTGGCACGGGCCAAAGAATTCGAGTTATCGCGTATCTTGCCACTCTACGAAGCCCATTATGAGCGCGTATTACAAGCATCGCACCCTTTAGTGTCATGAGTTAATGAACATCAGCGTTCGGTATTCAGTTTTCGGTGAACTCTATTCGGAGAAAACGCACAACCGTAAACGCAAATCGTACCGGTCAGCTATCGACGCTCCGGTATAAACTTTAATCTGAATGAACCCAAACATACCTCAAACAGACCGCAAGCGCGTGGTCATTGTTGGTGCTGGTTTTGGTGGCCTCAAATTGGCCCGCTACCTATCGCAACGAAAAGAATTTCAGGTGGTTTTGTTGAATAAACAAAACTATCACGAATTTCAACCTCTTTATTATCAGGTAGCTACGGCCGGTCTGGAGGCTAATTCTATTTTATTTCCGTTGAGGGCCGTGTTTGGTAATTGCGAAAATGTACATATTCGGGTTACCAATGTAACCGGTATTCGCCCGGCCGATAAAGCGGTCGATACGGAGCTGGGACCGGTTATGTACGATTATCTTGTGATGGCGACGGGGGCTGATACAAATTTCTTCAATCAGCAAAACATCATCGAAAAAGCGTTACCAATGAAATCGGTAGCGGAGGCCATTGCCTTACGAAATCGAATGCTCCAAAACTTCGAGGATGCGCTGAGTGTTGAAACACTCGATGAGCGAGAAGGGCTAATGGACGTGGTCGTTGTAGGCGGTGGACCAACCGGCGTTGAACTCTGCGGCACGCTGGCTGAAATGCGCCGTACCGTACTACCCAAAGATTATCCCGAACTGGATTTCAAGATGATGGATATTTACCTCATTGAGTCGGGGGCTGAGCTATTAGGACCAATGTCGGTGCAATCGCAGGAGCATTCGTTGATGTACTTGCAAAAATTAGGCGTCCACGTTCGATTGAATACCCGGGTCAAGGACTTTGACGGTCGCATTGTGACGATGAACGATGGCTCCACACTACGGACCAATAATCTTATTTGGGCCGCTGGTGTTAAAGCCAATCCGCTGGCTGGCTTGCCACCGGAAGTGGTTGGACGGGGTGGACGCGTACTTGTTAACCGATATAGTCAGGTACAGGGCTTTACAGATGTGTTTGCCATTGGCGATGTGGCTATGATGACTGAAGAGAAGTGGCCAAACGGTCATCCTCAGGTGGCGCAGGTCGCTATTCAGCAAGGGCATCATCTGGCAAAAAACATGCTTCACTGGGTTCGTAATGAACAGCCAGTCGAATTTGTCTACCGCGATCTCGGCACAATGGCTACCATTGGTCGTGGGTTGGCGGTAGTTGATCTGCCTTTTTTGAAGTTTCAGGGATTCTTTGCGTGGATAACTTGGTTATTTGTTCATCTAATGTCAATTGTGGGTGTAAAAAACCGGTTGTCCATTTTTCTGAACTGGATGTTTAACTACCTGACTTATAACAATTCACTGCGGCTTATTATCCGACAGAAAATGCCGAAAGGCGATATGTCAGCCATGCAGGAAAAACTATCTGACCAATTGGAGGTTAGTAAAACTTAAATGAGATAGTAAATTTGGTTTACTATCTTGGTCAAGGAAGTTGATTTTCGTTGTATTTTTGTGCCAATAATTCTTTGTTAATGTCTTTGCTTTATGGAATCAACTACTGAAAAGCTGCAAACCATGGCCGGTCATGGTAAAACCCGGCCTAAAAATAGCGGAACCAAAAAATTGTTTGATAACCCGATTTTGGAAGCTCTTTCGCGGACACACATTTTGGTTCCGATTTCGATGTGGCTCGTTTTATCGGTGTTTTTAGGCTGGTATGCTTTCACGCATACCGATATGGGATCCAGTATTATTGCCACGTTATTCGCTACGGGGTTGCTCGTCTTTTCGTTGTTCGAGTATGTGTTGCACCGCTATTTGTACCATTTGACACCGTCAACACCTAAACGTGCCAAAATTCAATACACATTTCACGGCATCCACCACGAGTATCCGAAAGATAAAACCCGGCTGGCCATGCCTCCCGCTTTGGCTATCTTTGTAGCTGGTGCATTTTTTGGTTTATTCTTTCTGATGATGGGTGAAGCGGCTTATGCCTTTTTTCCTGGTTTTCTGGTCGGTTATTCGGGGTACCTGGCTGTGCATTTTATTGTTCACGCCTATGCGCCACCGAAGAATTTTCTGAAGCAACTGTGGGTAAACCACAGTGTACACCACTACAAGAATCCAGAAAGTAACTACGGGGTTTCATCACCATTTTGGGACTATATTTTCGGATCATTCCAGAAATAAACAATTATCACATCACACAAAAAACCCGATGAAACCAAGTTTCATCGGGTTTTTTGTGTGATGCTTACCCAATTTGATATAAGTAAGCCTTGCTTTTCATTTATGTTTCTTCAGCTTCTCATTATTCAAATGTCGCGTAGCATCCCGGATGTTTTTCTTGTCCAGATTTTTCTGGAAAGCTTCCGTCAGGTCAACGCCGGTTTGGTTTGCCAGACAAATGAGCACCCATAACACATCAGCCAGCTCGTCGCCCAGATCTTTATTTTTGTCGGATTCTTTTTCGGACTGTTCACCGTAACGACGAGCAATAATGCGCGCTACTTCGCCAACTTCTTCAGTCAGCTGAGCCATATTAGTCAGTTCGTTGAAGTACCGAACGCCAACAGTTTTGATCCAATCATCAACAGTAGTTTGAGCGTCTTTAATAGTCATGCTTATTTTTCTGGCACGAACGTTAGCATACTGAACTGATTCTCATCGAAAGTCTCCTGCGCGAGCGTTTGCAATTGCTCGGATGTTACGGCTTTGATATCATTAAAGATATCATTCAACGCTTCGACCCGATTAATATCGAGTAAACTTTTGGCCATCATCAGCATAAAGCTGTTATTGCTTTCCTCGGCCATGGCCAACTGTCCAATCAGTTGTTCTTTCGTTTGGTGCAGTTGCAGCGTTGTCAGCGGTTGCTCGCGCAATCGCTTCAATTCTTTTATAATTAACGCCTGTGCCTTGTCTACTTTTTTAGGATCGGTGCCGAAATAAATGCCCAGAAAACCAGTGTCTAAATAAGGTGTATAACTGGCATCGATCGAATAAACAAGACCGTACTTTTCGCGCAGATTCATGTTTAATCTGGAGTTCATGCCCGGCCCGCCCAAGAGGTTAACAAGCATAAAGAACGGGAGCCGTCGTGGATCGGTCAAACCGTAGGCGGGGCGACCAATAGCGCACTGAGCCTGCGTAATGGGCCGTTCGACACGCGTTTGGCGCGGCCTATAATCTGTCGGCATCTGGCGCTGACGGGCTGCAGTCTGCGCTGGTACATCACGAAAATATTTTTCGGCTATTTTTACTACCTGTTTAAACGGTAGCTTACTTACCGACGCAAACACAATCCGGCTGGTATCATAATTCTCGGCAATGAACTGCTGAAGGTCTTCGCGCCGGAACGAACTGACGGTTTCGGTAGTGCCGAGAATATTGCCGCCGAGGGCATGATTCGGAAACACCAATTCATCGAAATCATCCTGAATCGCGTCTTCGGGCGAATCGTAGTACATCGCCATTTCTTCGAGAATAACCCCCCGTTCCCGCTCGATTTGTTTGTCAGGAAAAATCGAGTGAAACGTGATGTCCGCTAATAATTCTGTAGCTTTCTCGAAATGTGCATCCAGCACAGAAGCATGAAAACAAACTTTTTCTTTTGTTGTATAGGCATTTAACTCGCCACCAATGGTTTCTAAGCGAGTAATTATATGGTAGGATTTTCGTTTCTCCGTACCTTTGAATGCCATATGTTCCCAGAAATGGGCTAGTCCCTGCTGATGCGGTTGTTCGTCGCGGCTACCGATGTCGAGCATGATGCCACAGTGGGCGATCTGCGTATGTGGTATTTGTTTGTGCGCAATTCGAATTCCATTGGGCAAAGTATATACTTCGTAATCTTCCATTCTTAGCTTTTACGCAGTAAGCGTACTAATGATAACCGCTATCAATCCACCCCGGTTCCTGATTATCCAAACCGCTTTTATCGGCGATGTGATTTTGGCTACGGCCATGCTTGAACAACTACATGAAGCCTATCCCGACGCGATACTGGATATTCTGGTACGCAAAGGTAATGAGGCTTTATTGGCTAATCATCCCTTTCTGAACGAAGTCCTGATTTGGAATAAAAAGGGGGGTAAATATAAAGACTTATGGCGACTATTGACCATCGTTCGACCCCGTCACTACGATGCTGTCATTAACATGCAACGGTTTGGTACGACCGGCCTGCTAACGGTTTTGTCGGGTGCCAAAAAGACCATTGGCTTTAATAAGAACCCGTTTGCACGATTTTTTACCCATCAGGTCGAGCACCGCTTTGAGCCGGGTGTGCATGAAGTAGATCGGAATACAGGTTTATTAAGGCCGTTGGGTATAATAAGAGGATCGCTGCCCCGGCCTAAGCTCTATCCATCTTCGGCAGACTATAAGGCTGTCAGAGGCTACCAAAACCAGCCTTATGTGTGTATGGCCCCAATGTCGGTCTGGTTTACGAAGCAGTATCCGGCCGAGCGCTGGGTTGAATTGATTCGCGCCTTACCTGATGATATAACTGTGTATTTGTTGGGGGCTCCAACAGATGCGCCGGCTTGTGATGCTGTCAGAGCCATGGCAGGGCCTAAGGCCACGGTGAATCTGGCGGGTAAATTGAGTTTGCTGCAGTCGGCGGCTCTGCAGCAGGGAGCCGTAATGAACTACGTAAACGACTCAGCTCCGTTGCACCTGTGTTCGGCCATGAACGCACCAACAACCGCAATTTTTTGCTCGACAGTACCCGAGTTTGGATTTGGACCACTGGCCGATGTATCACGCGTGGTTCAAACCCCGGAAGTACTCGATTGCAAGCCCTGCAATTTGCATGGCCGCTCGATTTGTCCACTGGGTCATTTTCGGTGCGCATGGGGTATTCCAGTAGACGAGTTAGCGCAACTAGACATGTGATATTTAGGAGCGCTTGTAGCGTAAGTATGTGATTTAGTTTACGTTGGCCCTAACCAAGATTTGGATGAGGTTGATATACGGTAACGAGCTATATTTTAGGTAAATTATTTATACTTTATTTGGATATTATTGTTTTATTGAAATTATATGTAATCCATAAAGTCAATTGGCCCAATATTGTTTGATGAAGAAGGTTTATTGCTATATATTTGATCTGTCAGATTCGATAGTACAACAAAACAGCTCAATTACGGCTTCCCTATTTGTTTTCGTGAGCCGTTGACTCATCAATAGTTTATTCTTCACTCTTTTATTGATACGGTAAGACCAACATCCTGTTATGTCTATCAATCGTCGTGACTGGCTACGGGCCAGTATGTTGTCTGGCTTGACTTTAGCCGCTGCTCCGGCTGCCTTTTGTGAGCCGGAACCGGAGACGCCCAGAGGCTATAAAATTCCGAAAGGTGCGATTAAAGCCCGGTTATCGGCCAACGAAAATCCCTACGGTCCTTCGCCTAAAGCGATTAAGACCATTACGGAGGCTGCGCCTGATGGCTATTTGTATGCTATGGAATATGCCAAGCAATTCCGTAAACTGGTTGCCGACACCGAGGGCGTTCCTGAAGATCACGTACTGCTGGGTGCTGGTTCGGGCGAGTTGCTGACGGCGGCTTCGCTTTGGGCCGCTTACCGCGCTAATGCCGGACGTACAATTGTTGCCCCCGACCCAACGTTTGACGCGTTACCCCGCACGGCTGTTAAACACGGTATCACGATGGATCGGGTTCCACTGGTAGCGGCCGATGGATATGATATCAACCTCAATAAACTTAATGAGCGCGTTGGTAGCCAAACGGGTATGGTTTATCTCTGCAATCCTAATAACCCAACAGCTATAACGGTTGATCCGACTAAACTTCGCGCCTTCTGCGAAGCAGTAGGCGCGAAGACACCCATTCTGGTGGATGAAGCTTATATCGACTATACCCCCGATCCAAAAGCTTATACTATGGTGGATCTGGTAAAGAAGGGAAGCAATGTTATTGTTACTAAAACCTTCTCGAAAGTACACGGTTTTGCGGGTCTTCGGGCTGGCTACATGATTGCTAAGCCAGAGCTTCTGGAACAAATTGCCAAATTCGCAACGGGTGGTAGTTCAATGAGTATGACTACATTACGCGCAGCTATGGTTAGTTTGCAGGATAAAGACTTTGTCAAATATTCGCTTGGCAAAACACAAGAGTCGAAAGATTATCTACATAAAGTACTGAAAGAAACGAATTACGAACCGCTCCCATCGGGCGCCAACTTCGTGATGTTCCCCATTCGAATGAAGGGCGAAGATTTCGTTGGCCGGATGATGGAACAGGGGGTGAGCATCCGCCAGTGGAAATTCGACGGTCAATACTGGTGCCGCGTTAGTTTGGGCACGATGCCACAAATGCAGGCATTTGCCGACGGCTTGAAGTTGATTTCATAAAAAATTTACCATAATTGGAAAGCCGCGAAGCGGTAGAGTAAGGATGCATAGCAAACCAGCTACATCGTTATTCTACCGCTTCGCAGCTTTTGATCAATCTAACCTATAAGTTAATACTCGTATTTAATACCCATTTTCTTCGCCATATCAGCGAACATTTGCGGGTCGAAATCATCATCGCCGGGGGCGCTTAATTGGGGCTCTTCGTCAAGATCAGGTGCTGGATAGCCCTCCATACCGCCCTCAACCACATAGCATTCCTGACCATCTTCGGGGTGCGGACCATTCCAGATCAGCCCTGCCTGCTTGTAATCGTTTTGGCTGAAGGTATACAAGGATAAATGGAGCTTCTGTTCCATGAATTTTTTCGCTTCAGGAAACGCATTGTTGCTCAGATTAGGTATCGGCAATAGTTTCGTCACTTCCACGCCCGTTAGTTTCTCCAGGGCTTTCGCGTAAGCAACCACATGCAGCCCACCTCGTACGAGCAAGTAACCTACCATCGTACGAGCCGTGGGGTCCGATACCATTTCATATGCCTTTATTTTATTGGCCCGTGCACCACATTCCAGAAAGAAGTTATGCAGCAAATCTAATTTCAGATTACCGCTACTGAACACATTCTGGCCGGTCCAGAAGTTCCCCATCGAGTCGACGGGTAGCGACCCCTGACCACTGGCAATATAATGATACGTATTGCGGGCATTAACCGCATCGGCAAGTGGGGCCGGAACCGGATCATGGCCACGTTTGGTAACGCCAGTCAGCAAGAGATTAATGGCGTACGATACTACTTCAATATGGCCGTATTCTTCCCCGGCAATGCTGGCGATAACGTCATAAAAAGGTCGGATTTTCTTGCGGCCACGGAAATTGAACGACTGAAAGGTGTAGTTCATCAGGGTGGACATCTCCCCGAATTTGCCACCCAGTAATTCCTGAAGGGCAGCAGCATCATTGGCAGAGGGATTCTTTGGTTTCGGCAACTCAATGGGAAGCCTGTCCATTTTTAAAATCATAACCTTGGGCTTTGTTGATTAAACTATGAACGGTTTGTTCAAAAACTCAACTTAGCCTATAGGTATTAGTTAGAAAATGTGTTTAAAAGGAGGTGAATAAGAGCGTACGGGCCAACAGAGGTTAACTTTATACCTTTTATACCTGTATCGTTACCGGCTTGGTTGGGTCAATGCGCAGCCATAACAAGGCACTGACCAACAGGCAACCGGCAATCATAAACAGTGGATAATTGAAGTTGCTGGTTTGTTCGACAATAATTCCGAAGAGGATAGTGATGAAAAAACCACCTAACTGACCTGCAAAATTCATCGCGCCCGTCACCGAACCCGCATTCCTCTGCCCAATATCTACGCATACCGCAAACGCAACAGGTAAGGCCAAGTCTTTGGCTAACACGCAGATGGCCAGATAATAGCCCGCCATTTGGTTGTCAGTAGTCAATCCGGCTAGTAGAAAAAACAAGCTCGATAATCCCAATCCACCCACGCCCACCGCCCGGCGGCCTATTTTTAGGCCATACCGTTTCGTTAGTGCATCGCTCAGGATACCGCCAATGAGACAGCCAACAGCACCCAGAAAATAGGAGAGAGAGATGAAGTTTTTCGTTTGGTCTTCGGTCATGCCGCGCCCCTCCTGAAAATAAACCGACGACCAGTTGGTGAAGAAATACGACCCATAAAAGAAAAGGTGGCACATCAACATCAGCGCCCATAAATCGGGATTACGAAAAATGGTTTTCCACGGAATCAGGTGATCGCTGGATTTAATTTTTCGTCCCCGTTCAATCTCCCGAACTTCCTCAAGGCTTATATTCTCTTGGGCGGCTGGTTCGTCACGAAACCAGATGTACCAACCGATAGCCCACACGACACCCAACAACCCTAATCCGGCAAAGGCCCAACGCCAGCCAGCAAAGTGTACGAGCGGAATAACCAGCAAAGGAGTTAAAGCCCCGCCTAACCGTCCGGCTGCCCAAATAACCGATTGTGCCCGCCCTACTTCAACGGCAGGAAACCAGCGCGCAATAACGATAGATGCATTAGGATAAGCTCCCGCTTCGCCAGCGCCGAATAAGAACCGAACCACCAGAAGAGAGACGAAATTGAAAGCTGTGCCGGTAAGCATGGTGAAGCCTGACCACCACAACACAACCCGCGTTAGCACACGCCGGGGGCCAATTTTATCGCCAAGAGAACCGGTTGGTATTTCGAATAAGGCATACGCCAAAGAGAAGGCACCCAGTATCCAGCCAAACTGTTGATTGTCAAGGTGCAAATCCGATTTTACATATTTGCTGACTACGTTCATGCAAACGCGGTCGAGGTAGGTTATGGTCGAGAGTAGGAATAAACCCGCAAGAACGCGGTAGCGAACTTTCATAAGGAAGGACGAAGAGGATGGGAAATAGGAGTTAAGGTAAAGATAGGTTTGCCCGATGAAAAAACAACCGATAGGATTCTCCGGCCAATTTTTTGACCCGGCAGAAAATCGCAAAAAATCTTAGGCTTCTCTCTTTATACCAACCATTGACCGCCGTACTTTTACAGCATGTCGACCGTAACTATTGCTCCCCTTGCCGAAAGCCTTCCCGCTTTTCTGGATTCCTACGATTTTTCGGCCATCGCTGTCATCGCCGATAACCATACGTTTCGTTTTTGTTACCCCGAATTAAAAGCGTTTTTGCCGAAGCATACGCTCGTTCGGATCAAATCGGGAGAGGAGCAGAAGCATATTGCTACCTGCGAAATGATTTGGGACGCGATGACTCGGGCTAATTTCGACCGGCATGCCCTGGTGCTTAACCTGGGCGGTGGCGTCATTGGTGATATGGGTGGATTTTGCGCGGCTACCTACAAACGGGGGATCGCCTTTGCTCAATTGCCGACTACATTGCTCTCGCAGGTAGATGCCAGTGTTGGTGGCAAACTTGGTATAGATTTCCGGGGATTCAAGAATCATATCGGTGTATTTCAGCAGCCCAATGCTGTACTAATTGACCCGATTTTCCTGACCACACTGCCCGAACGGGAACTTCGGTCTGGTTTCGCGGAGATAATCAAGCACTGCCTCATTGCCGACGCGACTATGTGGGACGAAATTCGTCGACTCGACCTTGATGAGCAAAACTGGCCTGCATTGGTGGCGCATTCGGTAGCTATAAAACAGCGCATTGTGGCGCAGGACCCAACCGAGAAGGGCTTGCGTAAGATTCTGAACTTCGGCCATACGATTGGCCATGCGGTCGAAACGTTTTATTTGACGCAACCTCGTAAGCGGCTTTTGCACGGCGAGGCTATTGCCATTGGCATGGTTGCCGAAGCTTACATTGCTTACCAGAAGAAGATGATTGATGAAACCGTACTGACACAAATCGAAGAGTACATATTTGCCGTATATGGAAATGTGCGGTTGCAGGAAGGGGACACGGAACCAATTTTAGCCTTAACGTTGCAGGACAAGAAGAATCGGGGCCGGGAAGTACGAATGGCGTTGCTCGATGGACCGGGTAGTTGCGCCTTCGATATATTGGTTTCTGCGTCCGAAATGCGCAAGGGATTAGAGTTCTACCGAGGCCTAAATAAATAGCAGACTATTTGGTTGTAGACTATTGTTTGCCAAACATTTACGTTTATATTTGAGTTCGACCTAAGATTGTCATAACTATCTATTAAATATAAGTTATCTATTGAAAACTCTATACAAACTTGAGTATGAAAAAATGTATCGGAATTCTGTTTACGCTGGCCGTTATGGTTATGGCGGGTTGTTCGCCAAGTAGGTTGTTTGTTGAGCATGATTATAGCTACGAGGGCCACTTTAAAAATTACGAATCATTCAATTTTTTAGAATGTGAATTTGTCGATTCGACACTCCTCTGTTCCGACATTCAGGATGCCATTCGGCATCAGATGGAAGCTCGGGGTTATCG
The DNA here is from genome assembly GCA_964263725.1 of Spirosoma sp. Taxonomy (GTDB): domain Bacteria; phylum Bacteroidota; class Bacteroidia; order Cytophagales; family Spirosomataceae; genus Spirosoma. Next base: position 8,085 of record CAXVWN010000376.1, on the reverse strand, counting down.
GGTCAGCAACCGCAGTCCAAATCTGTTGATTTCTTATAATATATTCCGGTCTGATCTACGTTTTCGAGGTTATCAGCAGCCGGTTATTAAGGATTGGGTTGTGCGTGAAGATGACGACGCTACCTATAAGCGTGTCGATTACAACTTAGACGAAGGCACTCTGATGATTTCGCTCATAGATGCTGAATCGTATCAGGTTATCTGGAAAGGCTATGCCTCTAAAATGATGCGTAATCAGAACTTCAAAAATAACTACTTCAAAGGTATAGTCAGGTCTATATTCGACCAATATCCGTTGATGGCTACAGCCCGATAGTTACGACCTACCTTTATTTTATGATCAGCATTAACTAGAAGGCGAGACACGGTGTTTCGCCTTCTGCATTTGTATCTATTTATCTTGATAATAACTAAGGGTTGCAACGGCCGATCGTCCGCATTACTTCGTCAATTCTTTGAAAATTCCTTCCAGCGAATTTTCCTGTTGCCGTAGCCCTACAAGGATTAGATTCTGATCGGCGGCAAGTCGAAAAATGGCCGCCCGTAAGTCAACGTTTGGCCCGGCTGTAATTCTGTATTGTCCAGGCTCTATGGATTCTACACGGTCAACGCCCGGTACCGATTTCAGTATGTCCGGGTTAGTCAATTCACCGTCAAACTCAGCTACAACGACTACGCCTTCTCCTGCCGATGCGCTTCTGAGTTGGCTTAGCGGACTATCGGCAACGATCTGACCCCGATTAATAATGACAACACGGTCGCAGATGGCTTCGACCTCCTGCATAATATGGGTTGAAAACAGGACCGTTTTGTCACGGCCAACATCACGAATGACTTGCCGGATCTCAGCCAACTGATTCGGGTCAAGGCCTGTTGTGGGTTCGTCCAGAATCAAAACAGGTGGATTATGCAGCATGGCTTGTGCCAGCCCAACACGTTGCCGGTAACCTTTGGATAGTTGTCCTATGCGTTTGTGTTGCTCACGGCCCAAACCAACCAGCTCAATCATGTCGGCAATGCGTCGGCTCAGGTCCGTACCATTCATTCCGTGTAATGATCCGGCAAAGCGAAGATACTCCTTTACGTATAAATCCAGATAGAGCGGATTATGCTCGGGCAAATAGCCGACACTCCGACGGACGTCCATTGGCTGCGTTCGAACGTCGAAACCGTTAACTTCCACTGTGCCATCGGTAGGAGGGAGGTAACCCGTTGCAATCTTCATAGTCGTTGACTTACCCGCTCCATTAGGTCCCAGAAAACCAACGATTTCGCCAGGCTGTACGGTCAGTGAAATTTGATTGACAGCCCGTTGGTGATTATACTCTTTCGTAAGATTCTGGACTCGGATAGACATAGTAAACGCTGAATGATACTTGATAAACGATGAATAGCACCCTGTTGACATGTGCTCTATGTGAACGTAACGTACAAAAAACCGGAAAGAATTTCTATTTTTATCGGTTTAACATCAATAGACACCGTTTTTCTTTAGCCAGCCTATGTCTCTTTTTCGCAAAAAGACCGTAACCCAAATTCTGAGTGATGCCGCCGAAGGTGAATCAAGTAAACTGGTGAAGACGTTGGGCGTCCGCGATTTAACCTCGTTTGGCATTGCGGCTATTATTGGGGCCGGTATTTTCAGCACTATTGGTTTGGCAAGTTATAACGGTGGTCCGGCAGTGTCGTTGCTATTCGTTTTTACAGCTATTGCCTGCGTTTTTACCGCCTTAAGTTACGCTCAATTTGCCAGTACAGTGCCCGTAAGCGGTAGCGCTTATACGTATGCGTATGTGGCTTTTGGTGAGATTTTTGCGTGGATTATTGGTTGGGCGCTCATTCTCGAATATGCCGTTAGCAACATGGTTGTCGCCATTTCTTGGTCGGAGTACTTTACCTCGATGCTCAGCGGATTTGGTATCACTTTTCCCAAATACTTTGCTACAGACTACGGCTCGGCATCCCGCGCATTTGCCCTCGTCGAACAAACAAAGCAAGCCGGTGTATCACTTGATACGCTGCCCGAAAACACACGTTTATTAGCCGGTGCCTGGGCCGACGCACCCTTGTTAGGCAATATCCATTTGATTGCTAACCTGCCTGCCGGGGCCATAACCGTGCTGATTACGGCGCTGGTTTATATCGGTATCAAAGAATCGCGCACGGCGAGTAACATTCTGGTTGTTCTCAAATTAGCCGTAATTGCTTTGGTCATTGGCGTGGGTGCATTCTATGTGAAACCAGCTAACTGGTCACCATTTGCGCCTAATGGAATGTCTGGCGTACTGAGTGGAGTTGCTTCCGTGTTTTTTGCTTTTATTGGTTTCGACTCTATCTCAACCACGGCCGAAGAGTGCAAAAATCCCCAACGCGACCTTCCCCGCGCCATGCTGTATTGCCTGGGTATCTGTACAGTTTTATACGTGCTGATTACGCTCGTGTTGACGGGTATGGTCAACTACAAAGAATTAGGCGTGAGCGATCCGCTGGCTTACGTTTTTCAGAAAGTAAACCTTGATTTTGTAGCTGGCGTAATTTCTGTAAGTGCGGTTGTGGCCATTACGAGTGCGCTGTTGGTATACCAACTCGGACAACCGCGCATCTGGATGACGATGAGTCGCGACGGACTTCTCTGGAAACGTTTTTCCAGGATTCACCCTAAATATAAAACGCCTTCCTTCGCCACAATTGTAACGGGTTTTCTGGTAGCTATTCCGTCGTTGTTCATGGACTTAAAATTCTTTGTGGATCTGACCAGCGTCGGAACATTTTTTGCGTTTATCCTCGTCTGCGCGGGCATTCTGTTTTTAGATGCCAAAGGGCTAACGGCGCAATCGAAATTCAAGGTGCCTTACATTAATGGAAAATACATTATTGGTACGGTGCTGCTGGCCGTGTTAGCCTACGCGTTAACGCAATCAAATCTTCTACAAACACTGGAAAGTAAACCGTTGTTAGTGGTATTCTGGGGCGTATGGATAATATTGGCCGTTCAGGGTTTTCGCTATAATTTCTCATTGTTACCCGTGATCGGTGTGTTGACCAATCTCTATCTAATGACCGAATTAGGCGCCAGTAACTGGAAGATCTTTGGTATCTGGCTGGTTATCGGCTTAGTAATTTACTTTTCGTATGGATTCCGGAAGAGTAAGCTGGCTGGACGGGAGCTGATTTCATCGTAAATTTGTTAACAAGCAAATCAAAAAGCCATGGAAATAGCACAAAACACGGCTCAATCATCGTATGTAGTTTATCGTCAATTACCGATAGATGCGTAGCAGGCATTTCGAAACTTACTCGATAAAGAAGCGCGAGGGGGAGCAAATTACATAAATGCCGAATGGCTTTCCTTATCCGAGCCTTCGCTACGTGAACTCTGGGAAGCCCCTGAAGAGGATTACTGGGACGACTTATATGCAAAGCAACATCCCAGCAATCTAATTACGGAAACGATAGGCGTGTTAAATCAAAATCGGTTGGAATTGGCCATCCAACTTATGTCTGAAGCAATTGTAGTTGTACGCGAACAGTCTGTAAATGACGCGAGTTCGTGATCTTACTTCCCGAAAAACATAATATGCTGCTGCGGCAGACGATCATCGTTTTTTAACAGTTTCATCCCTATCGCTTTCATTTCTTTAGTGGCTTGCTTTACGCTTAGTTTGTGGAGTTCCTTGATCGGTACGTTTGGATCTTCGGCACGGTACTCGACCAGCACAATACGCCCGCCCGGTTTTAAGGCCGATGCGATATGGCTCATCATTTCGCGGGGATATGAAAACTCGTGATAAGCATCAATTAAAATAGCCATATCAATACTGCCAGCACCCAGTTTTGGGTCTGATTCTGTGCCGAGTACGGGTTGTACATTGGTGATTTTACGTTTAGCTTTCCCTTCGTTCAAATAGGTAATCATCTCGGGCTGAATGTCAACTGCGAGTACTTTGCCTTCTGGTAGCTTTGGGGCCATTAGAAAGGTGAAAAAACCAGTTCCGGCACCAATGTCGGCTACGACGTCGGTTGGCCTTAGGTTCAGCGCTTTCAATAGTAAATCAGTCCGTTCCTCCTGTTCGCGCTCCGGGCGTTCGAGCCACGATGCGCCGAGGTGACCCATAACCTGGGCAATCTCACGCCCCTGATACACTTTGCCGATACCGTCTCGACTGGCACTCGTGATATGATAAACCGTTGTTGAATCGGCTGGAAGTGCGGTAGTAGTTTGTTGTTGTGATGCTCCCCGGCAACAAGCGAAAAGCAGTGCAAAGAGTAAAACCGGAATTCGGTGCATGGCAAATGAGTTCATATTTAGTATCTAAACCATCTCGGTCCAAAACAGTTGTTCAAAAGAACCAATTACACCCTGTTTATGAATCTCATCTTACATTTACTACTCGATGCGGCCGTAATTTTTGGCCTGGCCTACCTTATGCCGCAAGTTGATGTCAAGAATTTCGGGACGGCTCTTTTGATTGCCGTTCTGCTTGGACTGCTCAATTTTTTTGTTGGCTGGCTTATTCGGTTTCCACTTAATTTAGTCACATTTTTTCTCCTGACTGGTATTGTTCGAATTGTTGTTACGGCTCTGTTACTGAAGCTGATTGATAAATTTTTGGACAGTTTTACTATCGTTGGTTTTTGGCCTGCCCTCTTGATTGCGCTAGCCGTTGCTGTAGCCGGACTACTTATTGATCGTTCCGCGCCAACGCAGGAAATGGTTCAGTCGGGGTATGTGACAATGCTAAATTTAGCCCTGCGATTTGCCTGATTACCTTACTTTATAAGCATAGAAAACGCGCCATCAATGGCGCGTTTTCTATTATAATTGCAGATATTCTATCTGCTTATTATTAGTTGCTTCGGCGACCGCCCATCAAAATGCTGGCGTAGTACAACAAGGTAGCCAAGGAACCAAGTGCCGCTACTACATAGGTCATGGCCGCCCACCAAAGAGCGTCTTTCGCAAAACCATATTCGCGATCATTCACTATCCCCTTGGTCTGAATCCAGGCTAAGGCACGACGGCTGGCGTCGAACTCAACCGGTAGTGTTATGAAACTAAACAAGGTTGTTAAGGCAAACAAAGCAACCCCTACAGCAAGCGGGAGCGGTGTTGTCCGAAGGAGTAAAATGCCGCCCAGCAATATCCATTGCATATACTGCGATGAAAACGTTAGTACAGGCACCATTGCCGAACGAAGCTTCAGGGGAGCATAGGCCAGCTGATGCTGTACAGCGTGACCGCATTCATGGGCTGCAATAGCGGCAGAAGCAACACTCCGGCCATAGTAAACATCGGCACTCAGGTTAACGGTTTTTTCCTGTGGGTTGTAGTTGTCAGTGAGCATCCCTTCAACAGAAACGACTCGCACATCGTAAATGCCATTTTCGTTCAGCATCTTTTGAGCTACTTCGGCACCGCTTAAGCCATTGGTCAGGCCAATTTGGGAGTATTCGTTAAATTTGCTTCGCAACCGCCAGCTCACGAATGCGCTGAGGCCGAAGATAACAATCATAATTAACCAGATCATCTCAATTAGTCAGGTTTGTGGTTTCGATTAGACGGCAATGTATTGGCTCGTCAATAGGTAAACAACAGTTGGCCATAAAAAGTATCCCAATGGGCTGACCATTTATCAATTCAGGAAGCCATTTAACCAGCCAATTGAGCTTAAGGTCAGCACCATTTCAGTGCGCTAATAACTTTGTTTAATCCGGTCGATGAGTTTTGTCGTCGAATAACCTGGTACGAGCGCAACCGTTTCCACGCGTCCTCCCCGCCCTAATACGAAGTCGGCTCCAACAATGGTATCTACCGTATAATCGTCCCCTTTTACCAACACATCGGGCTGCACATCTTCAATCAATTCGAGCGGGGTAGGTTCGCCAAAAAGCACAACGGCGTCTACAAATTCGAGTGCCGCCATAAGTCGGGCGCGGGCGTATTCGTTCACCACAGGGCGCAATGGACCTTTTATACAACTGACCGATGCATCGGTGTTGAGGCCCAAAATCATCCGGTCGCCGAGGTTACGGGCCTTTTCGAGGTAATCAATATGGCCAAGGTGGACGATGTCGAAGCAACCATTGGTAAAAACAATTTGCTGGCCTTCCGTTCGCCATTGTTCGGCTCGTTGAATGGCTTGCTCACGGGTTAAAATCTTGGATTCCGTCATAAAAGAAAAAAGTACGTTACTGCTCCAGTTTCAAGGCTTTTGGATCGTCCAGAACGTCAGGTTCAGCAGTTTTTTTATCGCGACGGAACAACACAACTAATAAGGAGAGAATGCCTAGAGTGATAATCATGAGCGTTGAGACACCGTGAATGAACGTGGCCAGAACTTGCCCATCCTGACTTGTCAGCCCATAAAGCAGAGCTACCTGACCAACCAACAAGTGAAATGAGCCGATACCGCCCGGCGTGGGGGCCGCCATACCAAGTGTGCCAACCATTAGTATCGTCAGACCAGCCAATGGCCCGAGGTTTTCGGTTGCTGGCATGGCAAAGAATAAGGTGTATGACATTAGGTAATACATGGTCCAGATGAGCAATGTATGTAATACAAAAGTCCACGGCCTGCGTATTTTACGAACGCTTAGTAACCCATTAAGCAACCCCTTTAAGAAACCGCTAGCTTTCTGATAAAGAGGATGTTTTCCTAATGCTTCCCGGTACCGATTGAATAAAAACCAACTTAATAAAGCTAGTCCTAATAGCACTGCAACAACTAGCAGCAATACGCCTGAACCGCTCGAAACTGCGCCCGCTTTTGGTAGTTTATTGCCCAGAAAATCCATGAAAAACTGGCTGATACGATCAAATTCCAGAATGAACGTAGCCGCTAAAAGCAGCACCAGCATCAGCAAATCGAATAGCCGTTCGGCCACGACCGCTCCAAAGCTGACGTTGACCGGTACGCCCGATAGACGAAAAAGTGTGCCGCAACGGACAAATTCACCAGCACGGGGTAAAGCCAGATTGGCTAAATACCCCGTTAATACGCTTACCGTTGTGTCGAGCGAGGTAGGGCGTTGCGTTACCACGGGTTCCAGCAAAATACGCCACCGCTCGGCCCGGCTCCAGTGCGCTATAATTGTAAAGATTGCCGAAACAAGTACCCACCGATAATCAGCGCCCTTTATTTTTTGCCATAAATCAGCCGCGTCGAGGTGACTTTGCTGGAATGTAAACCAGAGTAATCCACCGGCAATAGCCAGCGAGATAAGGTATTTAAGGATATTTTTGAGATTCATATACGTGTAAAATGGCTGGAAAATCGCGTTTTTGAATAGCTCTACACGGCTTTTTAATCGTGTTACATAAAAGAACTCCGCTACAAAGTAACGGAGTTTCGTGGAAACCGAGGTGAATGATTCGTAAAAGGCTTAGCCCTTTATAAGTCAATTGGCTATCTCTAAGTCGATTAATAGACCGCCATTTCTGGTTCGATGTCCCGCGCCCAGGCATTGATGCCACCTTCAAGATTATACAGGTTTGTCAGGCCGCCTTGTGCATATAAATACTGAATAACATTGGCCGACCGGATGCCGTGGTGACAGTAAACAATAACAGGTTTGTCTGTTGGAATACGCTTGCGGTTATTGGGGATCATACCGACTGGAATGAGTACGGCCCCCTCTAAATGACAGAGGTCATATTCAGGACGTTCGCGGACATCTAACAGGAAGATATCTTCTCCCAAGGCTAGCCGATTGGCCAGTTCCTGAACGGATATTTTCTGCGGACCCGATGCCCCCGGAATAGGTCGTGCTCCGGCTGATGTTAGGCCCTCCCGGGCTAGTTCCTCAGCATTAGCCCGGCGTTTAGTTTTAATTTTCTGCTGGCTCATGCTGAGCAAGTCAACCATAAACAGGTGTTCACTTAGTGACTGTCCAATACCCGTAATCAGTTTGATAACCTCGTTGGCCTGATAGGTGCCAATAACACCCGGCAACACACCCAACACGCCCGTATCGTTGCAGTTTGGAATTTCTATCTCATTCGGATATTCGGGGAAAAGACACCGGTACGTTGGTCCCCGCCGACCGTCGCCGAGATTAGCATTCAGCACCGCTACCTGCCCCTCA
>CAXVWN010000375.1:0-4133 GCA_964263725.1 Spirosoma sp. | reverse complement strand
TTATATTCATCGGGTTGCGGCTCCCGTCGGCTGAAGGTGGCAAACGCCGAGTGAAATGGTCCGCAAATGACCGATGCATCCATGGCATGAGCCCGGTCAATAGCGCCCTTTAAATAAGCCAGCGCCTGTTCGCGGATTTTAGCTGACTCACTAACCGGGTTTTCCTCCGAGCCAACCACCATCACGCACGTACTTTTTAGACCCAATTGCCGCAAATGATCTCCGAATTTCCGGTAAGCATCAACGTTCTGATTATCGATAAAACACTCTACTCCATCGTATCCTATTTTTTTGAGTCGTTCGACGATTGGGTTCAAATTTTCTGACATGACGGCCGACCAGGCCAGTACATTAAAGCCAACGGGAGACATTGATGGTTGAGTCGATTCGGCGGCTGTTGGTAAGACTGACATAAAAGCGTAATTGGAGATTTATCGGTGATTGCCTGAAAGAATCCTTCGTTTGCGGCTTATGATTTTTGCGGAAAATAGGGCTAGTGGGCTACGAGCCAGTTGCGAATACGTGGATTAAAATCCTCGATACATTCCCAGTGGAAGGCATGACCGGCCTCGTCGTAGAGATGTAATTCGCTGTTTGGAATGGCTCCGGCAACTTCTTCGCTCATCCAAACGGGCGTGAAAATATCTTTCCGACCGCCAATGACTAAGCAGGGTTTTTCAATCGTACCCAACTCTGCCAGGACGTTATGTGTAATGCAGGCTTCGGCTTGGCCTTCGAGGCCGTGCAGGGGTTGGGGAAGTCCATCAATAGCAGCCTGTTTCTGACTCTCTTGTAGCCCAGCGAACGTAACATCATCGTCCCAGCTTCGCTTCGAGTAAATCAGTAATTGAATATAGTTGGCGAATTCTTCGGGTCGTAGCCGCGCTTTTATGGTAGCTATATGATGGAAAGTAGCTTCGGTGGTGCGGTCGCAACGTGCCCAGGGACACATGAGCACCATGGATCGCACTTTACCGGGATGCCGCAAGGCTAATTGCTGGGCAATCGTGCTTCCCATAGATACGCCAACGACGCGCACGGTTTTCAAGCCAAGCTTGTCGATCAGTCCGGCGTAATCGTCTGCCATTTGTGCGGTGCTGTACGGTCCTGCGGGCTTATCTGATTTCCCCACCCCCCGATTGTCGCCCAAGATGCAACGAAACGATTGCTGCCAGTCGTCAGCGTGCTTTTCCCAGACAGAACCCGGAGCCGTGATGCCCATAATCAGCAGCAACGGCTCACCCGTTCCGCGCTCCTCATAATATAAGTTGATGCCGTTGGTTTCTACGAAAGGCATAATCAGGTGATTCGATAGTTGAATGCCTAAAGCTTGTTGTAATGCGATCCAGACCGTCCGCGTTACCGCACAGTTGGGAGAAGTGTATCGTAAACCCAACGGCCGTCGTGCAGCGTAACGCCGTCCGGGTCATCCATGGCTTCCGGGCCTTCGTCCTCACAAATGATCCAGCCGCTGTATTGTTGCTCAATCAACCATTGGGTGAGGCTCACAAAATCAACTTTTCCCTGTCCCAGCAACGCAAATTCCGGCTCACCGTTCCAGTCTTTATAATGAACAAGATTAATGAGCGAGGCATATTCTTTCATTTTCGCCAACGGGTCCATACCACCATTTATTAGGTGTCCTACATCGGGTGTCCAGCCGGTTACCGATGCATCGAGCGATTCGATAATTACCCGATAATCTTCTTCCGTACGGGTTATGGATGAATGCGGAGAATTTGGATGAAAACTACAGGGCACGCCCTGATCCACCGCCCGGCCCGATATCCGATTGACGATGTTGACGAGGTTCCGTCGGCGGGTTTCAAGGTCATGACGCCCCGTTGGCTTTTGAACGGTGCAGAGCAGAGCGCCCGGGAAATGCTTCAGCAGCGCAATACATCGGTTGGCTTCGTATCGTTCCTGTTCGGTTTCTTCGGTTCCATTCCATTCCAGAGCCAGGGCAATAGCGGCCAATTCAACGCCTTGTTCGGTCAGTTTCTGGCCCAGACTTTCGGGATCGGGTAAGTCGCCCATCCAGTTGAAAATTGGTTCGATACCGGCAAAACCTGCCTGTGCTGTAATGTCGATCATGTGCCCCAGGCGATTGGCGTGGGTTTGACCATTATTATTCATGAACCATGTATACGCTTCGGCGCCAAAGCGAAAAGGGAAGGATGAGGTCATAAAAAATAGGAAACGCTGATCTTTATGATTCTATAGGATTAGAAATGTTTTAGTATCGGAATGACAAATCCGATACCAAAACAAAACCCTAGGTGTGGTGTGGGGGGTGAGAAACCGACACCACACGTAAAGCACAACAATCAGCATGCGATTAAACTTATCATTTTTCCATTGGGTGATCTTTGAGCAACTGAGTCGGCGAGTAAAAGTCGACTTTGCTTTTGGTAGCGGCCCTGACTTTTGCCACCTTGTCGGGGCGGATAGCCGGGGCGTTGTTGCCAAATGAATTTCGCACATAAGTCAACACGGCGGCTATTTCGTTGTCTTTCAGCAACCCGCCGAATGGCGTCATAGGCACCTGACCGGGATACGTTTTGCCGCTCACGTCTATCGGTCCCATAATTCCTTTTAAGGCTATTTTTATCAACCGATCTTCGTTGCCCGACACCCAGTTTGTGCCCGTCAGGGGTGGAAATCCAGAGGCCGTAAGTCCTTTTCCATCAGGCTGGTGGCACGTCGTGCAGTACCCTTCTTTGGCATAAATTTGCTTGCCCATATTATACAAAGCAAGCTCATCACCTTTCAGCGTTGATTTTTCAACCACCTCTTTTTCCTTTTTAACATTTTCTCCTTTTAGGTGGGCAACGGCCGCATCATAGGCATGAATCATCCAGTCGTCCAGCGGTTTTTTAGAGGCTTCGGCCAAAATGGGTAATCCTTTCTCTTTCCCAATCCAGGAAGCCGCCACAATAGCGTCTAAGCGAACCCGGCTGTTGTCGTCACGCACTGCCTGCATGAGCAAATCGGCCTGATCGGCTACCTGATGGCCTGTATACCGCACCACCTGAACAGCAGCAGCCCGGGCGTGATAATCTTTCGCTTTAAGTACCTGACGCAGAAGGGGCTGATCGACCTTGTTCATGCCCCAGCTTACCCATAAACCTTCCAGTAAATGGTGCTCATATCTCGGATCTTTTTTGTCCAGTCCGGCTACCCATGTTTTCACTTTGGCAACGACTTCATTAACATTCCGGCCTCTCAGTTCGCGCCGTGTGCGGTACCGGGTACGGTATTCGGGAAGCTTCAGATTATCCAAAAGCTCCTCAATACTGGCCCCGTCAATTTTGGCCGGTTTTACCAACGGTCTCGATGGATAAGTGATCCGGTAAACCCGCCCGTGCGAGTGGTCCCGCAACGGATCACGGGCGTTATGCTGCATATGTCCGATCAGGATATTGTGCCAGTCGATGACGTATAATGAACCATCCGGTGCGAATTCCATGTCTACCGGACGAAAATTTCGGTCTTCGCTAATGACCAGATCGGCCCGGTGATGACTTTTATAGCCGGTGCCATCATCAGTCAGCGTGTGCTCTTTCGTTCCTAGAAAACCAATGGTGTTGTTGATCAGGAAATCGCCCTGAATATCATCCGGAAAGTGACGGCTGGACACAAATTCGAGCCCCGACGTAGGCCGAACCCGGTGCGCTTCTTCAATTAACTGAACCGATTTATGCGTGGCTTCGCCGTAACGCGGCAACACAGAGCCGGGCATCATCCAGCGAACATCGGGACTAGATGTTTCGGCAAAAAAGGGCTGTCCCCAATCGTCGAACGCAATACCCCAGGGATTTGGAATAGAAAGCTGGGCGGTACGTTCGAGTTTATGAAGTTGTGGCGCATACCGGTAAAATCCACCGTTGGTGGCACGAACCGGCCCGTAAGACGTTTCTACGTTGGTATGTAAAAACACGCCTTCGCCCGAGTAAATGGCGCCGGATGGATCGGTAGTGAACGCGTGACTGTTGTGGTGAGTATCGTGGTCATCATAGCCGCTCATGAGAATTTCCACTTTGTCGGCTTTCTCATCCCCGTTCGTATCGGTATACAGTTTCAGGTTAGGACCCTGAGAAATATAAACGCCTTCTTTTGCCAGCTCAAAGCCA
>CAXVWN010000374.1:0-4239 GCA_964263725.1 Spirosoma sp. | reverse complement strand
TCAAGCCCTTCGGTTTTATAACTAAACACCCCTGTCCTTCTGGTTTTTTTTGGTTTTTTATGGATGATAAATCTTTTTTGCTGGGGTGTCGGTTACTAGTAACCGACACTACTACAAAATCTCAATTCCCGCCACCCGATTTCGTTGCCGGAGTCGCTTTTGCTTCGGCCGTATTTGCCGGGCTGGCGGGCGTTTCGAGGTGATTCCAGTTAATCAATACGTTCCAGAGCAAGGGCGCATCGTGGTGATTCAGGTAACGGTGCAACGGGTCGAAGGTGAAAGCAATCACGCGGCCAGCACCAACCGGTATGTTGAAAATACCACCGTGGCCAATAATGGCTTGCTCGTTACGTACCATACCCGATAACACATACGGGTCTTCCTTTTTTGGAGTAGCCGCTTTTTCTTTCACGATCTTCTTATCGGGCATACCCATAATGAGCCCTTTATATTCCTCTTCGTCTTTGAGCGATTTGGTGCCATACTGCATCAGCATCATGTCCCGGTTGTATTTTTTCGTTTGCAGGAGGGGCGCAATACCCCGAAAAATGGGGAAGGTTTCCGGAAAACCGTACATAACCGGGCTATCAGGTCGCCGGTTTTTCACCGTCACAATCGACCCCGGATGGAATAGCGTTGGGGCACTAACCTCCTCCAGATCGCGGGTAATCCCCGTTCCGGCAATCATCAGCGACGAGTTGTCCAGCGTCACTAATACCCCTCCCTGTTCGACAAATTGTTTCAGATTTTCAACTCCGTCAAAACCTGGTCCGCCCGTGATGTCGTTCGTCGCATCGGGGAAACCGTGCGATGGAAATTCAGGGGTTTTAGTGTAAGGAAGCGGGCCGAATTTCTTATCGGTTTCATGAATGAAATTGGTTGCCGAACCCCGCATCCGGGGAATAAGAATGACATCGAATTTTTTCCGTAAGTCGCCCGTTTTCAGGTGGTCTTTGTTGATTGACGTATAAGGAATACCGCGTTGATCGAACGTAAAACGCGCCCAACCTTCATCCTGCGTATTGAACCAGCCGTGATAAATAGCCACGCGCGGCAGACTGATATCATGCTGCCGCAAAGGCGCTCCAAATCCCGTCGGCTCCACCTTCGTTGCCTGCAAGTCGAGTCCAAACTGAGTGGACAGCTTCTTCGATTGATCAGCGGTTAGGCCCTTAAAAACTACAGAACCCGCCGACAGCGTATCTTTCAGGCCGACAAGGGTAGATTTCGTATCCAGCACGACAGCTTTAGTCTGCTTGCCCTGCGTTTTCAGCCAAAGCAGTGCGGGCAGGACATTGGTTTGAGCTTTATAATTCAGCACATAATTTGTACCATCACCCGCAATCGTTCCGGCATAATGAACATCGTTGCTCATTAGTTTAAGCTCACCCGACGCATATTTCACGCTGTCTTCGGCTTTCACATCGACGCCATAGAGGTAATTTAGTGTCCAGGCAATATCGTCGTAGGGCGGAAATTTCGCTTCTTTCGGGTAATTCTGTTTGGTCAGTAACGACACCGCCAGATTGCGATACGGCTGGTTCAGCAGCACCACATAATCACCCTGATTCTTACCCGATTCGGCCTTATGCACCTCAATGGCCTGCGCCCGCAACTGGTTAACAAGGTAATCGGCCATAGCCGGATCGTGCTGATTTTTCGGGATAACAAAAGCGCGTGGTGTCTCTTCGGTGCCTTTACGGATGTTATTTAGCCCTTTCTGGTAAAAGTTTTTCAGCAGCATCCGGCTGTTCGTTGCCCCATACGACAGCGACGCCAATACCCCGGCCTGCATGTAATTGATGCCGTTACGATACGACCAGTACACTTTTTCGGTGGCGGGATCGGGCCGATACCATTCTTTCGAGGTGACCGCATCCCCCGCATATTTCTGATCAGCCAAATCGCGCAAATATGTATTGGCACCTGCATTACCAAAGGTCTCGTAGAAACGACCAATGGCATTATGGTTATTAGAAATCCAGAGTGCATACCCCGGATACCAGCCATCGTAAAACGCCCATGTAAAAACGCCCGGCAAGCCCTGTGCAGCCAGTGCAGCCATATCATGATTACCCAGTGTTTGCCATTCGCCAATGGTTATCGGGTCGATGGTTTCATTGTAAGGCCCGGTTCCAGTTGATATATACAGCAGTGGGACCGACTCATGCAGATCGAGACTAGCCGTCGGGTGCCACTCGTAAAAAATTTTGTACATCGCTTTGGTCAGCGCCTGCGATACCTGTAACCCATCGCGATTGTTGTCGTGATAGACATATTTTCCCCAGTAAGGTGGCGATTTTGGGAACCCATCCTCAAATTCTTTTCGGGCTTTGGAATAGCGGTAGTACCAATCGACCTGTTTGTCCCAACCGTCGGGCTCCGATACGGGGTTAATGATGACGATGATGTTGTCGCGAATGGTTTTTATCTCTGGCGTCTGACTGGTAATCAGTCTATAAGCCAATTCCATCAGCATCTCCGGCGAACCCATTTCCGGCGAATGGAGACCGCCGTTCAAGTAATAGACCAACTTGGTATCGCCCAGAATTTTCTCAATATCCTGTGTACCAACTTTGCGCGGATCGGCCAGCAGAGCGAGTTGTTTCTTGTAGTGATCCAGCCGTTTCATCGCGTCTTCACTGCCAATAGCCACCAACTGAATCGGACGACCTTCTTCCGTCGTTCCAACCTGTTGCATGCTGAGGTTGGGCGACGATTCCATCAATTTCTTGTAGTAAGCATAAATCTCGGGCGTACGATGAATGATACCCGGCGTCCCGATAATCTGACCGAAATGGGTACGGGGCGACGGCACTTTCGGATCGTTGGGAAGGTTCAGCACCGAAGCGGGCAAAAAACGCTTATCGGTCGTATACTCCTTAATTTTCTCGTTATATGTCTCGTCAATGTTCGGCGATCCGGTCGACTGCGCTCGGAGTGATATACTGCCGAGCATAAGTCCGGCAACCACTAAGCTAAGTCGTTTACTAATAAACGTTTGCATGAGAAGAGTTTTGGTTAAAAAAGAGTTTTTTGATATTACAGGATTGTGCGCTGGCGCGAACGTCTTCGTTCGCGCCAGCGCACAATTACTGCTTCGGTTTCATCAACTTTCGCTTGAAATAGTCAGCGGTAGCACTGCCCATTTTTAGCGCGTTGGTGTGTTTCATCCAGTTGTGCGTATCATCGACAATAACGAGGGTTTCCATCGGAACGCCCTGCTTATCAAGTCGTCGGACTAAGTCAACACTCTGGTTGAACCGTACATTTCGGTCGTCATCTCCATGAATAATGAGCACGGGCGATGTCCAGCTACTGACCGACGAAACCGGCGATGATTCCCACACGACTTTGGTCGCCTTATCAGCATCGGGGGTCTTTTCAAACCGGTCGGTCTGAGTGATACCGTAACGCTGCTGACTCCAATCGTGAACGCCGTGAATATCGACGCCAGCCGCGAAGAGTTTCGAGTCGCGAGCCAAGGCAAGTGCAGTTAGATACCCGCCGTATGAACCGCCATAAATACCAATTTTGGTTGCGTCGACTTGCGGCTGCTCGGTTAACCACACAGCCCCGGCCCGAACGTCCTGATATTCTGAAGCGCCGGTTGCTCCCCCATTGGCAGGCTGATGGAAATCATAGCCATACCCTATTCCCAATCGATAATTCACCGATAATACGACAAATCCCTGGCTAGCCAGATACTGATTAAGGGCGTATGAATTGGCGTAATAATCGGAATAATTCCAGCCCAGTAACATCTGACGGGGCGGGCCGCCATGTACATAAATAAGGGCCGGGCTGCGTTCAGCAGGCTTCTTCGCAGATCCACCTGCTGGCTCAAAGAGTTGACCATGTACGGTCATGCCATCCGGCGATTTGAAGGTAACTTGTTTAGGGATAACTAGCTGGTTTTGCGGAAAGCTGGCGGGAATCAAATTCTGAGCAAGCAGCTTGGGCGTACCTTTCGAAAACGCCATTACGGTTGGCAACGGAGGCCGTTGGGCCGTGGCACTAATCATGGCCACCGTAGCGCCATCGCCCGTTACCACAGGCATCCATTCGAGACCGCTGCCGGGTGTAAGCACTTCCATTACGGCTTTATCAACAGGTACCCGAACCACATGCCGACGGTCGATATCTAATTTATCAGGACCTGTATTACCACTGAATAACAGCCATTTACCGTCATGACTCATCGTAATGTGTTCAGCCATGAACGGAGTTGGCGTCAGT
>CAXVWN010000373.1:0-6443 GCA_964263725.1 Spirosoma sp. | reverse complement strand
TCTTAAGATTTTTAAAAGTATCTATATGAAATCTATAGTAGAAACAATTAAGCACCAGGACTGGGCGATCAAAGGCCAGGACTGGGTAATTAAAGGATGGGAAATCCAGTTCTTATTTTCGGAAAAGCAACTTCAGGAAGTAAGGAAATTAGCTAGAGTTGATAATTGGTATGAAGATCCTATTGTAGCCGATACCTGCATGGTGCGGCTTGCTACTTGCTTTAACAGTATTCAGAAATTTTATAACACGTTTGGAATCTTACCCCAGGTGGGCGATCGGTTATTTGATGAAGATTCGGGCATGATCATTCAGGACCGGTCTATAGATGGTGACATGATGGCTATTACCTTTACACTTATGTAGTTAGCCAACAGACTTTTGATTGCCTATTTTCGGCCTTGCTCAGAAAAGATTAACTATAAATTGAACAGAGCGAATCTCCTTGATTCCTCACACAAAACTCATTAATGGCAATTTCTGAATAGTGTATCAACGTTCTTACGCGCAAAAATTATAATGAACAAAACAGGGGCGGCCAATAATTGGCCGCCCCTGTTTTGTTCATTATAAAATCAATCCGCTTCGTCGCAGCATTGCTTTAGGCGATGGTTCGCGACCCCGGAATTTCTTATAGAGCTCCATGGGCTTTTCGCTACCCCCTTTTTCCAACACGTTTTTGCGGAAACTATCAGCGGCTGCTTTGTTTTCCAGCCCACCTTTTTCCTTGAAAAACTCGAAGGCGTCGGCGTCTAGCACTTCGCTCCATTTGTAGCTATAATAACCCGCTGAATAACCACCCGCAAAAATGTGCGAAAAGGCCGGGCTAACGGCGATTCCATCAACATGTGGGAACAGATTCGCCACTGAATCTACCCGACTTTCGACTTGCGAAATGCTCTCGCCCGTTGGTTTCTGACCGTGGTAATACATATCCACTAACCCTAATCGCAGTTGCCGCAGGTTAGCCATTCCCGCCATAAAATTCTGGCTTGCGCGAATTTTCTCAATCAGTTCATTCGGGATTACCTCATCCGTTTGATAATGCTTCGCGAAAATTTTGAGCGCTTCAGGATCGTAGCACCAGTTTTCCATCACCTGCGAAGGCAACTCGACAAAATCTCGGGGAACACTCGTGCCACTCAGACTTTCGTATTTTCCGTTGGCCAGCATGCCATGTAGCCCATGCCCAAACTCGTGAAAAAGTGTCGTTACTTCATAAAAGGTCAATAGCGAGGGCTTGGTGTCCGTAGGCCGGGTGAAGTTGCAGACATTGATAATATGCGGGCGAATATTCTCGCCGTTCTCAATTTTCTGTCCCTGAATATCATTCATCCAGGCTCCGCTACGCTTGCCAGCACGCGGAAAGTAATCGCCATAAAAAACAGCCAAGAACTTACCATCTTTATCAAAAACGTCAAAAGTTTTCACCTCTGGGTTATAAACCGGAATATCGGTGCGCTCTTTAAAGGTGATGCCGTACAATTTGTTGGCCACCGTAAATACGCCATTCAGGACATTTTCAAGTTTAAAGTAGGGCTTCAGCGTTTCGTCATCGAGATCGTATTTCTCCTTCTTGAGTTTCTCGGCGTAATAGCTATTGTCCCAGCTTTGCAGTTTATCCTCCGTAAAGCCGTGGGCTTTGGCATAGGTCGTTAGTTCAACTAATTGGCGTTCGGCGGCTGGACGGGCATAGGTTACTAGTTCGTCCAGAAAACTCTGCACTTTATCTTTTGAGCCAGCCATACTTTCTTCCAGAACAAAATCGGCGTGGGTTTTATAGCCCAGCAGATTCGCCCGTTCGTAGCGCAGGTTTACAATCTTGTTGATACTGGCTGTATTATCATTTTTATCGCCATGAAAGCCCCGCCCGTTGAAAGCCATGAACAGCTTTTTGCGCAACTCCCGATTATCGGCATACTGCATAAATGGGCCATAGCTTGGCGCTTGCAGGGTAAACACCCAACCTTCCTTGCCTTTTTGTTTGGCCGTGGCTTTGGCGGCTTCACGAGCAAAATCAGGCAAACCGGCAATCTCTTTCTCATCCGTCACGACCATCGTGTATTCGTTGGTTTCGTTGAGAACATTTTCGCCAAATTGAAGTGATAATTGCGAAAGATCTTTATCGATGGCCCGGAGACGCTCCTTCCCTTTTTCGTCCAGATTGGCACCATTACGGGCAAACCGTTTGTACGCTTTTTCGAGTAGCATAGCACTTTCCGTATCTAATTTCAGGCTGGCACGCTGGTCATACACAGCCTTCACCCGCGCAAATAATTTCTCGTTCAGCGTAATGTCATTGCCATATTCACTTAACAATGGCGACACTTCTTTCACTATTTTCTGGAGTTCGGGAGTCGTTTCGGCGCCGTTTAAATTAAACAGTACCGATGTTATTTTACCCAGCAAATCGCCCGCGTGTTCGAGCGCAACGATAGTATTATCGAATGTTGGTTTAGCCGGATTGTTCACAATCAAATCGACATCTTTGCGACCCTGAGTCAGCCCATCTTTGAGTGCGGGCAGGTAATCGGCATTTTTAATTTTGTCAAACGGGGCTGTTTGATGCGGTGTCGTGTACGGCGACAGGAATGGATTTTGGGTCATTTTGGATTGTTGGGTCGAGGCCGGAGCCGCAGGCGACTGAGCCAAAGCCGTTGTAGCGGCTAAGGCCAGCAACGCGCCGGTCTGCTTGATTCGTTGATGGATTAACATACCAATTTGCGAAATGAGTTTCCGGGAAAAATACGAAACAAAGACAGATTTCACAACCCAATGTTGCTCAGACGGTTGTATCATATGGCGAGTGGAGTAAGCACAAAAAAACAGCCGACCAATCTGGTCGGCTGTTTCCACCCTCCTCTTCTTCACTCAATAACCGTAAGGTCCGTATCCCGAACCGCGACCATTTCCATTACCTCCATTGCCATAGCCACGATCACGTCCGGCTACATGTTCGTAAGGCCGCATCCGCTCAATAACCCGATCCCGTTGTTGCGGTCCAAGTACCGCCATCATGTCGATAAACTGTCGTTGCCGTGCCTGCCGCAAAAAATCGCGTTGCCGTGGATCGCGTGGATCAACACTCTGGGTTTGTTGACTGAATCGATCCCGAATCCGGCGAATTTCGCGCTCCTGCCGACGGGTCAAATTCAGTTCCCTATCCCACCATTCGAGATGACGGTCGAAACGGGAATCGTCATAATCGTAGTTATAATTCGACTGCCCGTACGACTGATTGTAACCAGGTTGGTTGTTTCCCGACCGGGGATAGTTTTGTTGCTGGGGATAATTGTTACTGGGCGAAGGATAACCGTAGCGTTGAGCCAGTGCGCCGGTCGAGAGCAAAACAACTAATGTTGCGGCTGTCATCAGTACTTTTTTCATGGTAGTGTATTGTTTCAGGTTGTATTTGCACCTTTGAACAATCCAATAAAAAATGGTTTAATTGCCAGTAAAAAATTTTTTGTGGTGTCGGGTTTGAGAACCCGACACCACAACTAGGATAAGAGCTTATCAGCGCTTATTTCATTCAATTAACCATTCTGTACGGTTAATTAAAGGCGACAAATTGGTCTCTTCCGCTCCATTTGAATTTATTTTTGATCAACGAACTTTACCATCGATACATAAGTTAACACTGTTATAGAAACTAACATCACCCACAATGGGAATTTTAGAGCGTAAGCTAAGGCAAAAAGTAGAAGTCAGAACCAGCATCTTACAGGCATCCTGGCAGTTGGTTCTGGACGAAGGCTGGCAGGCGCTTTCTATTCGTAAAATCGCTGATGCTATTGAATATAGCGTCCCGGTGATTTATAGTCACTTTGACAATAAAGATGCTATCCTGCTGGAATTTACCAAAGATGGCTTTCGGTTATTGGCCGAAAAGATCAGTCAGCAACGTGATAGTAAGTCGGAGGCCAGTCAACAATTAGAAGCCATTGCGCAGGGGTATTGGGATTTTGCATTCGAGCATAAAGAGTATTACCAGCTTATGTTCGGTTTGGGTATCCCGCAATGTGAGCAGGTTAACCAGGTTGCCGAAATGAAGCAGTTTTCGGATGTACTTATCTCCGTGATTCAGGAAGCGATCAGTGCCAGTAAACAGCCCGAAGTAAGTGCATTTCTAAAGTTTCACACTTATTGGTCTATTCTACATGGATTAGTTTCAATCCAGATGATTGACCGGAAAACAGTCACTAATCCGTGGAGCAAACTTGTCTTGCAAGACGCGATAGGTGGATTCATCAAAGCCTTAAACGGATAATTTTTTTTACCTCACACCTAACACTGTTAGGATTTATACCGGCGTATGAAATGATTTTTTACTTATTGTGGTGTCAGTTCGGGTGGTCGCAAGCCAGTTGGAACAGAGCCATCTCAAACCTGATGCAAACGGCCAACACGGTCGGTCGGTCGATTAAGAAACGGTTACAGCCAACTGGCCAGCCATACAATATTGATCGATGCAAATCATTATTAATCAATTAGTTAAATAATCAATAAATCCAAATTAAACTAGTACCTACAATCATGGCAACAACAAAATGGGTCGTAGACCCGATGCACTCCGAAATACAATTTAAAGTAAAACACTTAGTGATCTCTACCGTAACGGGCACGTTCAGAAAATTTGAAGGCGGAGCAACGACGGAACATGACGATTTCGACAACGCCGAAATTCATTTTTCGCTGGACGTAGACAGTGTTGATACCAATCAGGAAATGCGGGATACCCATTTGAAAGCGGCTGATTTTTTCGATGCTGAAAACTTCCCAAAAATTGCCTTTAAATCGACTTCCTTCCAGAAAATAGACGATGAGGAGTACAAGCTGACAGGCGATCTAACCATGAAAGGAGTTACTAAATCCGTAACGCTGAAGGCAGAATACGGCGGAACCGCCAAGGATAACTATGGTAATCAAAAACTCGGGTTTGAAGTAACCGGAAAAGTTAACCGTAAAGAATTTGGTTTGACTTACAATGCTCTAACAGAGACGGGCGGTTTGGCTCTCGGCGAAGATATTAAACTGATTGCCAATATCCAGTTGGCTCAAGCCGCCTAAAACCTAAACGAAATGGACGTAGAAATCTGGAGCGATGTGATGTGCCCCTTTTGCTACATCGGTAAGCGGAAGTTCGAGCACGCCCTCAATGAGTTCGCGCATAAAGATCAGGTAAACGTGGTCTGGAAAAGCTTTCAGCTAAACCCGGACATGAAAACGGAACCGGGTAAAAATATCAATCAGTATTTAGCCGACGTGAAAGGCTGGAGCCTGGACGAAGCCAAGAGCATGAACGACCGCGTTACAGCAATGGCCAGCGAAGTTGGTTTATCGTATGACTTCGATAAAGCGGTTGTGGCCAACTCATGGAATGCGCATCGGCTTATCCAACTGGCGAAAAAGCACGGCCTGGGCGATGCCGCTGAAGAACGTTTGTTCCGGGCCTATTTCACCGAAGGCCGAGACACCTCCGATCACGCTACGTTACTTGAATTGGGGACTGAAATTGGTCTGGCAACTTCCGATATTGAGCAAATGCTTGAGAGCAATCAATTTGCCGAAGCCGTTAGCCGGGATGTCTACGAAGCTCAACAAGTGGGTGTTCGGGGTGTACCCTTCTTTGTGCTGAATCGTCGGTACGCTGTTTCGGGCGCTCAACAACCCGAAACATTCTTAGGCGCCCTCAATACGGCCTGGTTGGAATGGGAAAAAGCAAATCCTGCTATTACCCAATTGCCTGCCGATGGCCCTGCCTGTACACCGGGCAAAATCTGTTAAAAACTATAGAGTGCTGATTTTTATGATTAATATGATAATCAACTGATTGTAAATCATAAAGAATCATACGTATCATAAAAATCAGCGTTCCATAATACCGAATACAACTATGGAATTACTTGAAGCAATGAACTGGCGGTACGCTGCCAAAAAGATGAACGGCCAGAAAATACCAGCCGAGAAATTGAATACCATTCTGGAAGCAATCCGTTTATCGGCTTCGTCGGCAGGTTTGCAACCCTACAGCGTGATCGTGATTGACAACCACGAACTGAAAGGGAAAATTCATGAGTTAGCCTGTCCGCAACCGCAAATCGTGGAAGGTTCACACCTGTTGGTTTTCGCATCCTGGACAAGTGTGGAAGCGGCACAGGTTGATACATTCATGCAGTTGATTGCCGACACTCGTGGTGTTTCAGCTGAGTCACTGACCCCATTTTCGGACTCGATCAAGGGTAACATTTTGAGCAAAACACCCGAAGATCGGGCTAACTGGGCCGCCCGTCAGGCGTATATTGCCTTGGGTTCAGGTCTGATTGCTGCGGCAACCGAACACATTGACGCCACACCGATGGAAGGTTTCAATGCCGCAGCCCTCGATGAAATACTGGATTTGCCCACCAAAGGCTTACACAGTGTCGCATTACTGGCACTCGGA
>CAXVWN010000372.1:0-8354 GCA_964263725.1 Spirosoma sp. | reverse complement strand
GGCGGGCTGAGTCTTTTAGATGGGGATCTGAACCGAGGTTACGTAGATGGTAATTTCAGCACTAACGACCATTCGGGTATTATGGTACCGGTTTTCGCCTACGGTCCGCATTCCCTGGATTTCCGGGGTGTTTATGAAAATACCGAAATTCAGCACAAAATCATGACCATTTTACAGAAATACCATTCCAGCCGTAACTAGTCCACAAACGCCATAAATCACTTACTATGCGACCTGTTTTCCAAATTTTCTGTCTTGCCTTAGTGGCACTCTCTGTTCAAGCCCAGATTCACAAAGATTATCCCGCGTCGGTTTATCCAGACCGGGTAATTCTGGGCTGGCAGGGGAATCCCGCTACGTCCCAATCGGTCAACTGGCGAACTGATTCAACCGTTACAACAGCGGTTGGCGCCATCGCCGAAGCTGATCCATCCCCTGATTTAGACAGTAAAGCAACGCTCGTTGCGGCCACCACCGAACGCGTACTGATCGACGGGAAGGCCATGCTTTATCATTCTGTTCATGTCAACAATCTGAAGCCAGCCACCAAGTACAATTATCGGGTTGGTGATGGCAC
This sequence comes from Spirosoma sp., assembly GCA_964263725.1. Classification (GTDB taxonomy): domain Bacteria; phylum Bacteroidota; class Bacteroidia; order Cytophagales; family Spirosomataceae; genus Spirosoma. The sequence goes on along the minus strand of CAXVWN010000372.1, from coordinate 7,777 downwards.
CCACTGGACGGAGTGGTTTCAGTTTAAAACGGCGCAGGATCATCCAGCTCCATTCTCTTTTCTCTACTTCGGCGATGCCCAGAACGACATTCGGTCACTTTGGTCGCGGGCTATTCGCGGGGCGTATTCCACCTTGCCTACAGTGAGCCTGATGATTCATGCGGGCGATTTGATCAACAGTTCTAATGCAGACTGGCAATGGGCCGAATGGTTTGAAGCAGGCGGCTGGATCAATGGGCAGGTGCCGACGTTGGCCGTACCGGGAAATCATGAATATTATAAGGATGAGCAGGGTAAGCCTCAGGTATCGAAGCACTGGCGTCCTTCGTTTGTGCTACCTGAAAACGGTCCAAAAGGCTTCGAGGAGACAGCGTATTATTCTGATTATCAAGGAACACGGTTCATTTTTCTAAATTCGCAGCTTGCCTTGCTCGATTCGTCAGCCATGACGACCCAGGCTAATTGGCTAGTGCAAATCTTACGTAAAAATCCCAATCGCTGGACGGTCGTGACCCACCATCACCCCATTTACTCAACGGCCAAAGGTCGGGATAACAACCAGTGGCGAGAGCGTATGGAACCGATCTACAGGAAATATCACGTTGATCTGGTGTTGCAGGGCCACGATCACACCTACGGCCGCGGCCTGAACATGCCTTTAGGAAAAAGTCGTAAACATCCCGACGGACCTATCTACGTGGTGTCGGTGAGTGGCCCGAAGATGTACGATATTGGTTTGCAGAACTGGATGGATCGGGCGGCCTCAAACACGCAGCTCTACCAAACTGTATCTATAAACGGCGATAAACTGACATACCAATCGTTTACCGTAACGGGTGAAAAATACGATTCGTTTGAGTTAACCAAATCCAGCAACGGACAGAATACGCTCACCGATCAGGCACCGGTATTGTCACCTGAGCGACTCGAACTGCCCATTGAATATCAGAAAAAGTACACACCTGAACAGGTCAACGAGTACCGAAATCGTTTTCAGGAATACAAAGCGCGTAAACAGGCCAAGAAATAGTAAACAACAAAAGATCGGCGCATATAGATAGCCGATCTTTTTTTACGGCTTGTCAGCCAGACTATACTCGAATGAAATTAACCCACATCTCAGAAAAGAAAGTCTTGACGAAGATTCAAAAAAGGCTGCAAAAGGTAATCAGGACGTATGAAAAAGTGACTCTGAAAATGGAAACTCAGCTGGAAAAAGTGAACCAGTTACCGGATCAGCAAGAGGTAGCTACGTTACGGGAAACCATTCAAACCGGGCTTGATCAATCCAGGAAATTTCTGGAGAAAACGAAAGAAGACCACCAAAAGATAATCGCTCAACTAACCGCATTATAAAAACACAAATACCGACTCTGAGAGAGTCGGTATTTGTGTTTAAGCTTTTTTTATCTGGTTATTACGATGGATAGAAGATCAAGAGATTCTTACTAACTTGTTTGTAACTAATATTAGCACCATGATTCACCTTTCACGAACACCAGACAACTCCCTCAGTGAGCCGTATATATGGGCAAAGGGCAAAATTGATAAGCCTGTTATGTTTGAGTATATTCTTCATAAAGTCAACGGTCAGCAACCAGAAGGTCTGTTCCTATTGTTAAAGCAAGCAAGCTCGCTAAGGCCTAATGCTGAGATACAGATCAGCCATTCGCCGGATCGGGAGAAGCCCTTTCAGGCTAGTTTTAACCTGCTCCCTTTCAATACAAAAATTCCTCGGCCCGATCTGCTCAAAGTAAGTTTTTACAATCCATCCGAACTCATTCAGTGGTTAAAATCAGGGCAAACACGTATTCAGTTTACAGCGATCAGCGGAGAAGGGAGGTAATTATAGTTTTCTACCAGTCAAGGCTACGTTTAACAAAATGTTGATATACGAATTTGCAACCTTACACTAAAATAGAAGTTCTTTGTAGACCTAAAACGAGGGTGAAACTCAATTAATAAATAAAGATGAAAGCGAAACAGTTGGAGGAAGTGCTGGACGAGTTAAAAAGTCTGCGAAAAAAAGTCAAGAAGTCCGCCCAAGCCCAGGAGAAGGTTGAGCATAAATTAGCTCAGGTGGAAACCTTAATGAAAGTAGTATATGGTCAACTTAATGCCGAACTAAACCCCAGGAATGGGAAGGCTGACAAGAAGTCAAAGAAAAAGTCGAAGCAGACTGCCACTGTTCCAGATGAACAAATACCATCAGACACTGAGCTAGAAACACAAAACAAAGCTGATAATTAAGTCAATGATTCATATCGCATAAGCACTAGCAACCCCTTTTCTAGGTCAACTATTTCTTTGTGAATCGTCAAACTGAAAAGATGAGCACTATTCAGAATACGTTCAGCTCTTTGTGTCACTATACAGTCATATTAACTTTTCTGGCCCTGCTGGTGACGTGCTCATCCAAAGAAGCCGATCCGGACCAATCAAGCTCAACAGGCGAAATTTATACAGAAGGCGAAGTGGATCGACTTCCCATTCCCCAGGGCGGGACGGCAGGCTTAACGAATTACCTGATAAAGAATTTACGCTACCCACCCGAAGCTCAAAAAGCAAAACTACAAGGTAAGGTCATTGTTGGTTTTGTGGTGAGCAGCCTTGGGCGCATTGCTGAGGTGAAAGTAAACCAAAGCGTTGGCGGTGGCTGCGATGAGGAAGCTGTCCGGGTAATTAAGCAGATGCCGGATTGGATACCCGGCCAGCAAAATGGCAAACCAGTTCATGTAAGAACTAGTCTGCCAATTTCATTTACGATTCTGTAGCCGTTGGTAAAGTAAATAACGAAATACCTTACAGTTGACTTTAGGTTGACTTCTGTCCTGCCTCTCCAATCGGGCAGATTAGGCAAATGCTTCATCGAATTGGCGAGATGGTTCTGCCTGATGCAGCAGGAGTTGCACCTCTTTGGCAAAACAAATCAGATCCGACTTGCGATAATCCTTCACTGATAAGGCCCCTGAAGGTGGGTTGAATGTCTGGTTTGTTTGTTGGCAAGCCGCCCACAAAACAGGATTCATCTTGATTTTATAGACCCGGATAGGTGTATCCTGACCAAACCACAAATTGATAATATTGGGGGCGGTTATCTTTAGTTTATGATGAGCCATAGCTTGACCTCGTTTATGTGGTAAATAGTATGCGCGGGGCTTTAAATACGAATCGTTCTCCTGCTATTTTAGCCATTTATCCTGCGTCTGGGCGTAGAAATTCGCTCCATCGCCTGAAACTCGTCAGATACTCCCTGGCCACTTCGCGAATGGATATTCCCTCATACTCCCTGGCCAGTTGACCCGCGTGGGCGTAGGGCGTCACCTGATCGATCAGCGAGTCGTATATCCCCTGGGGCGTCAATTCTTGATCTTCATACCCCCAAAACAGAAAGTCAATAGCTTCCACTAAGCTGTCAAAGCCCAGTCCAGCTGGAGTTTGTTGTTGCGTAAAAACGGCGATGAAGCGCATAAAGAGATCCATTAGTTGAGATGACAAAAGTAAGCATCTCTCCCTGGCTGCCTGTTACCAAATGATGAAGAAACGGGTCTGTAAGCTCGCAAAGGATTTGATCCACGGTCAACAATTTTCCGGACGGGTCAATATCTATATCGTTCATTTAAAGCTTTAGTGCTATTATTAAATGAACGTTTATAGTGCTATTAATCAGTACCTTATATGCATATTTTGTATTAAGCGAAATCGTCCACGAAAATCCTTGGCCAAATGAACGCCTATCATGACTTAAGGTGATAGCATAACGTTTAACTCCGATACCTAAAAACGTTCACGAAAAGGTTGCTTTTTGTGAACGATCACTATGAAAAGTACAAAATATCGAAGAGGGAGTTGAGAATATGCTTATTACAGCTTTACCGGTAAAATACCATTTTTAGGGCAAATTCCGATTGGCAATTTACACGTAGTTAGCAACTCTGTTCACCAGTTAACTGACGTTTGTATAAGATCACCACGTCAATTTGGCCAAGCTAAGGTGTCATCCAGAATAGCCGTGATTTTGCAATGGTCAGGGCATTCGGCGACCGCTTCTAGTAACTCTCGTTTGATACGCTGCAATTGGGCCATTTGCGCGTCAATCAGGCGGACTTTTTCTAGCACCTGATCTTTGCCTGCGATGCAATTTAGCCCGCCGGTTTCATAAGACGCGATGACTTGCTGAATTTCGGCCAGCGTATAGCCCGTGTTTTTTAATGCCCTGATCGCCCGGAGCCGACCCAAAATGGCTGGTGAATATTCCTTGTAGTTGTTTTCCCGCCTGGCTCGTTTGGGCAGGCGCAACAAACCGATTTTTTCATAATACCGGATCGTGTCGCGAGAAAAGCCCGATTCCTGGGCTAGGATGCCAATGAGCATAAAGATTTATCAGTGAAACGCTTGACAGTGGACTATACTCCACCGTTTAAATTTACCAGAAAAAACATGAAATCACGTCTGCTTACCGGGTTCGCTTGGCTGATTACCCTGTCTTGCTTTGCTCAGACAAAAACAACAAAGACGATGGAAGACGAAGCCGTATTGAAAAAGAAAATCGCCTTGGCATGCAAACTCACTGACCGTGATCAGATCAAGCGAATGAATGAATTGCACCAGACGCTTTTTAAAAAAGTGACGCGTGCCGTTGAGCATCCGGCCAGCTACGAGCTGGTTTTTGAGAAGGCAGATAATTCCATTATTGGCGATCTGACCGAGTTTGTCAAATTCGAGCGGCTATGTTGCCCATGGCTGGTGTTCCATCTGAGGTTCCAACCCCAAGAAGGGCCAATTTCGTTAGACATGGGGGATTCGATAGAAACGAAAGAAATGGTTTATCTGGTCATGGAATTAGATAAACTCCAACCACCGGCTTCTAAGTAATCTGTATTTAGTTTCGGGGCGCGTAGTACATGATGCACACGCCGATTAGGGCGATGATGGCGCCAATGAAGTCGTATCGGTCCGGTTTGAACCCATCGATATACCAAGCCCATAGGAGGGACATGGCAATAAAAATACCGCCATAAGTAGCATAAACGCGCCCAAAACCAGCGGGTTGCCAGGTGGCTACCAACCCATAAAAAGCAAGTATAAGACCACCAGCTAAAGCATACCAAATCGGCTTATCTTGTTTTGCCCCAAGCCACACTAAATAGCCACCGCCAATTTCACACAATCCGGCTAACACAAAAACGCCCAGTGATTTCCCTATTAACTCAAGCATAGGCTAAAAATACGTTTCGTCAATTCGTTTGCTATCTGTTCGTCACCATTGTACTAATGGTAGTACCACTAGTTTATCGGCGAACGTATAAGCGAAAACATAACCAATGAGTTTTTTTAGTGCTACGTTTAACCAGTAAGTTTGATCTATGAAACGAACGTACGGCCTTTTTCTGCTCTTTACGCTGGTTGCTTTACTGGTTCATGCCCATGAATTTTGGCTACAGCCTGGGCTATTTTTTGTCGAATCCGGGCAAACGGTTCCTATTGAAGTGCTTGTTGGCGAACACTTTAACGGGGAGCGGTCAACGGGTAAGAAAAATCGAATCGTCCAGTATACTCACTGGATGGAAGAAACCAAAGAAGACCTATCGCCGAAGTTGACCGAAGGCCATTACGGGGTGGTACCCCTTGAAATTACCAAGACGGGCACCCATTTGGTGGCTTTAGCCAATACCAATAAATTTCTCTCCATGCGGCCCGATAGTTTCTTACTGTACTTACATGAAGATGGCTTAGAGCACATTGTTCAATTACGACAGGAGCGTCAGCAAACACAGACCCGTAGTCGGGAATTTTATCGTCGGTGTGTAAAGACCTTGATTCAGGCCGGGCCCGTTAAGCCGACCGATAAAACCTTTTCAATCGATACGGGTATGCCCTTAGAGATAATACCCGTAAAGAATCCCTACAGTTTAAAGCCGGGCGAATGGGCGGAATTTCGGGTTGTATTCGACCACAAACCGTTACCAAATGTCTTAGTACGCTATTGGACTCGACCGTTCATAAAAGGGAAGGAATTACCGGATAGTAAGCCACAGGGGTTGACCCAAGAACATCAGCGGTCGGATGCTCAAGGCCGGGTTCGTTTTCAACTTCGAACTGGACAAAATATGGTTAGCCTGGTCCAAATGGTCCTCATTACCGACCCGAAAGAGGCTGACTGGCAAAGCTATTGGGGTAGTCTAACCTTTGGCTGCCGGTAATCGAATGACGCTCGTCAAATCTAGGCAAAAACTCGTTTACTGTCTCGTTTCGCTGCTCATCAGCTTCTCTGCCTATGCTCATTTGGGTACGTTAGACGGCACGGTCTATGACCAGGCGACTAACGTACCTATCCGGGGTGTCATCGTCCAACTAACGGGATCGGGTAAGGCAACATGAACCAATGGGATTAACTTCGCTTGACGTTGACCGCATTCAAGCCCTTTTTGCCCTGTTCGACATTGTACGTTACCTTGTCATTCTCCCGAAGCTCTTCGCTGGTAGCGGATATATGCACAAATACATCTTCACCCCCATCATCGGGTTTGATAAAGCCGAAGCCTTTACTCTCATTAAAAAATTTTACGGTACCTGTTGGCATTGGAATAAAATTAAAGTTTGGTTCAAGGACGACAGAAATGGCCAATTTACCAAAACAAGGTCATCTGGACGGGCTACCTTTTGTTAGCCATCTAGTTCTTAGCTTATTGTGTCCAGTAAAAGGTAGCAAGTCAAACTTGTCAACCGAGCAAAGCTACCCTTTTTTCAAACATGAACCGTTACCAACGGGTTAAGAGACATGGCCAACCAAGCAGCTCCATGGTACGTAATTAACGCCAGGTAGGAGAGACAGCCAGGCGAATCCAAGTAATTACCCCAACCGTATAATGTGACTAGCTTGCTCTTCACGCCATTAACTATCCCGTTTTCTATGAGTGGCGATACTACGTCTTCTGAAGCCAAGAATCTTACTGGCCGCTTGGATATTGAATTTGCTTTACAGGCAGCCAAACTCGGTGTGTGAGAACTAGATCCGTTGACCAACCAGGTAAACTGGGATCATCAATGTCGCAAACTATTTGTCTTAGCAGACAATAATCTACTACCCTATGAACAAGCCATTCAGCATATTCACCCACAGGATGTCGAGCGGGTCAACAAAGCCGTCCAATGGGCGATGAGTGGGCAGTCAGGCGGGGCGTATGATGTTACCTACCGCACAATTGGGGCGGATGACGGGCATTTGCGCTAGGTTCGCTTTGTGGGCCAGGGTTATTTTAACGAAGTGGGCACGGTGACGCGCTTTGCGGGTATCGCCCAGGAAGTTACCCGGGAAATAGAGCGAGAGGCCATGGCGTTGAGTGAAGCTCGTTTTCGCACATTGGTCGAGCAGGCCCCGGTGGCGATGGCTATTTTCCGGGGGACCAACCATGTGATTGAAACCGTCAATGAAGCGCACTTGAGCTTGTGGGGACGAGCGGCCGAGCAGGTGTTGGGAAAACCCTTGTTTGAGGCCCTGCCAGAGGTGAAAGGATTAGGCTACGAGGAAGGGTTGGCCCGCGTGTTAACCACCGGCGAACCCTTTTACGCCAATGAGTTGAGCGCCCCCTTACTGCGCCATGGTCAGCTCGAAACCGTCTATTTTAACGTTGTGTATCAGCCCCTGCGAGAAGTCGATGGGACTATTCGTTCCGTGACCGTGGTAGCCAACGAGATTACCGAACAAGTCAAAGCCCGTCAAACGATCGAAGAACGGGAAACTGTTTTGCGCAATGCTATTGATCTGGCCGAACTG
>CAXVWN010000371.1:0-9968 GCA_964263725.1 Spirosoma sp. | reverse complement strand
CCGATTTCGGTTATTGACAGTACGTGGTCCGCCGTCACGTTCGTTTCGATTGTTTGGCCGACTTTGTTGTCCAGTCCCGTTATCGTTCCGGTTTCGGTCATTCCGGTAATTATTGCCACCGATGCGCTGGGGCTGATCGCCGGTACGTTCGCGGGGCGTCGCATCAACGAGGCCCTGTTCCCGAATGAGTTTAATGTCGTCGGCGAGTTGACCCTTCGAGAGTTCGATTAAACTCTGATAAATAGTTTCGTCCTCAACGGATTCTTTATTCCAGGCCTGGTAAAATGTACGCATCAGGCGCGTTAAGTAGGAAACAAAGGTGCGTCGTTCCTCAGGTTCTTCGAGGGCAACTGCTTTGGCAATCAGTAAATCCACATTCCGGCCAAAGTGTTTGAATCTCAGATTGTGGGTATTATAAGGAACTCGCTGTGGTTTTTTACCAAGCGATTCCTCCGATGGTGGTGGGTAAGGGCTATCGACATCCAATGTAAAATCGGACATGATGTATAAGTCGTCCCACAATTTATTATAGTAATCCTGACCATCCTTCATGTTAGGATGGATTTGCCGCATCAACTCAATCAGGATATGTGCATACCGAGTTCGGGTTGAGCGATCTTCGATGTTGACCATGTTGTCAACTAATTTTTGGATACTACTGCCGTATTCTTTCAAATGCTTGCCCGATAAGTGATAAAGAAAACAAAAGTACAAAGGAATGGGGCAAGGGGCAAGCGACATTGCGCCCAGGATGAAGGACAAATCGCAAAGGCTGGCCTGTAACGCTTACCTTTGTGATTTACGCTGTTACTTATCCAATGTCTGCTGCTCCCCGCCTTCTGCTACATACATACCGCGCTGAATTTGCCGATACGCTTCGACTGAGTATTCCGATCATTATTGCTCAGTTAGGCGTTGTGTTGATGGGCGTTACCGACAATCTTTTTGTTGGGCGGCTGCTGGGAGCAGTGCCCTTAGGCGCAGCCGGACTGGCCAATTCGCTTTCGTTCCTGATGTCTAGTACTGGTGTGGGCGGGCTGTCGGTTGTGGCGGCATTAGTATCAAAAGCAAACAACCGTACAGCCGGTACGACTGAAGAAAATCGCCAGGATGGTCCGGCAGCCGTAAATCGCTTATTTCGGGCGGGATTGCGCGTAGCAGTCTTACTTAGCCTGTTACTGGGCGGCTTATCGGTCCTTTTAGCGTATAACTTCAAGTTGTTTGGGCAAACGCCTGAAGTAACACGATTAGCGCGTGATTTCATGTTGATTTTGAGCGCTTCGCTCGTTCCCTTAATGGTTTTTGTGGCCACTCGTCAACTATGCGATGGTCTTCGTTATCCGCGTGTTGCTATGGCAATCACCCTATCGGCGCTTGGCGTGAACGCGCTGTTTAATTACTTATTCATTAAAGGTATTGGCCCATTTCCTGCTCTGGGGCTGATGGGTTCGGCTTTGGCTACGCTCCTGTCAAGGACGTTTATGGCTGGTGCTATGCTGGTGTATGTTTACCGGACAGCACACTTCCGGCCTTATCTGAAAAAAGAGTTTATGTCGTTGCCCTCTACCAGCGAATCCTGGACAATTTTTCGGTTGGGTCTGCCGGGCGGGCTAACTTTTTTCTTTGAAGTGGCCACTTTTTCGTTGGCTGTCGTTATTGTTGGCTGGCTTGGCGAAGCGCAATTGGCCGCTCATCAAATTGCTATCAATATGGCATCGGTCACGTATATGATGGCAACAGGCATTTCGTCGGCGGCAGCTATACGGGTTAGTGCGGCTGTGGGCCGGTCGAGTCGTGAGGGAGTCTGGCGGGCGGGGGTTGCGGCTTTTTTGCTCTCGGTAAGCTTTATGAGTGTAACGGCAATTGTATTTCTGACCGCCAACGATTGGTTAGTGACACTTTACATTCGCGACAGCCCAGAGGTTATGACTATTGCAGCCTCATTAGTTATTATGGCTGGTTTCTTCCAACTCTCCGATGGTGTACAGGTAGTTGCACTGGGAGGTCTGAGGGGCCTATCTGATGTAAATGTGCCGACCCTGATGAGTTTGTTTTCGTATTGGGTTGTTGCCTTGCCGTTGAGCTATGTGCTGGCGTTTCCATTTGGCATGGATGCCATTGGCGTTTGGATTGGTCTGCTGGCTGGTCTGACTATAGCAGCTGTCCTGCTGACGTGGCGCTTTTTTCGGCGGGTTAAGCGTGCGGATCTATTCATAGAAACAGGTACACCCACTTCCTTGACAACTTAAGTTTATTTATTGCATTCCCGCCAGCATCTCGTCTCTTGTTGGTCGTTCGGCCGCTAAGTCGTAACTAATGCCCGACCGGTCGAGGTGGTCCACAAAGGCGTTATACCCCTCTTTTTCAACGGCAAATACATACCAGTTTTCATAAGGCTCATTGAACAATTCGACTTCCGTCAACGAAGCGCGTTTTTGTAAGGCCAGATACTGTGCCCGTTCGAGAAGGCTCTGCTTAATAAGGAAATACCACACGTAGTAAGTCTCGTTTTTTGGAATTGTAGTTTACTGAAAAACACAAAAAACGCGCAACAGTTCGATGCGCGTTTTTTGTGTTTTATACTTTCGATCAATATTATTTATTGACAGCCAGCTTGTTGACAGCCATAATATAATCGGCCAGTACCAGTCCTGCTTCATTAAGATACAGGTCTTTTTTCTTTTTTGGTGTCGCTGTTGCGGCTTGTCCTGGCGTTCCGGCGGTCGGTGTTCCGGTTTCATCAGTCGGCGCCGATACTTGAGACACTTTATTGGCAGCAGCGCGTTTACGCTCAGCTTCCTCGCGCTCTTTTCGGCGTTTCGACTCTTGCAACGAAACAGTAGTATTCTCTTTCGCTTTCTTAAAATCAGCCAGGTCCTGAGACAGTTGTTTCAGCTCTGGATCTGACTTAAGCCGTTGATCAAAGCGGTCGCGAAGGCGGGCCAGAATTTTATCATTAAGACCCCGTGATTCTTCATACTTGGTCGAGTTAATCTGATCCCAGGGTAATGCACTTGGCTGCGAGCTTTCGCCATATTCCTCCGCCGAAAATGCCGACGGTAGTTGAACATCCGGCGTTACGCCTTTGTGCTGCGTACTGCTACCATTAATGCGGTAGAATTTCTGAATGGTCATTTTTACCTGACCAACTTTCTCCGGTTCTTTAGGCAACCACTGGTTCAAATCAATCAGCGTTTGCACCGTTCCCTTACCAAACGTTTGACCACCCACAATGATACCACGCTTATAATCCTGAATGGCCGCGGCAAAAATTTCAGAGGCCGAAGCGCTAAACCGATTCACTAAAACGGCCATTGGACCATCGTAAGCCACAGTGCCACCGTCTTTGTCGGAATACACTTCTGTTTCGCCAGTCGATTCTTTTACCTGCACTACAGGGCCTTTCGGGATAAATAAGCCCGTCAAGTCAATAGCTTCGGTAAGTGAGCCACCACCATTGTCGCGAAGGTCAATGACAATGCCGTCTACTTTCTCCACTTTCAGTTCTTCCACAAACCGTTTCACATCACTTGTGGTACTGCTAAAACCTTCTTCTCGCTTGCGGGCACCTTCAAAATCCCGGTAAAACATGGGAATATTGATGACCCCAATCTTGAACGGCTTACCGTTGTCGGAGACTTCGATGACTTCTTTTTTAGCCCGTTGTTCTTCCAGTTTTATTTTCTCCCGCACCAAACGAATTTCTTTTGGGGGAGCACCTGCCAGCGCGTTAGGCGATATAACCTGTAGTCGAACAACGGTGCCTTTTGGCCCTTTAATTAGTTTGACAACCTCATCAACCTGCCAGTTCATGGTATTGACCATCGGGCCGTTATCACCTTGAGCTACACCAGCAATTTTATCTTCCTTGTTGAGTAATTTGCTTTTAAAAGCGGGACCACCCGGCAAGACATCGGTTATGCGAATATAGTCTCCATCTTCGCGCAGCATCGCACCAATACCCTCCAGCGACTGGCTCATCTCCTGATTGAAGCGGTCTGCATTGCTGGGCGACAGGTAATTCGTGTGCGGATCAAGCGATTCGGCAAACGAGTTCATGTACATCTGAAATACATCAGCTCCTTTTACCCGGTTGATGGCTTTATCGAGGTTAGTATACCGCTGGTTCATCAATGCTACTACCGCACTGTCTTTTCGACTGCCTAACCGTAATTCCAACTCCTGATTTTTCAGGATTTTTGTCCACAGTTCGTTTTGCTCATCTACCGTTTTCGGCCAGGCCGCTTTTTCCCGATCCGTATTGAAACTTTCGTCGGCTGTGAACGTAAACGGTTTTTTGATCTGCTCTTTAATGAAATCGCTTCGCTCCTGATAACGCTTACGGAAAACGTTGTAGAGGTCGTAAGCAGCAGTCAGATCACCATTAACCAGCGACTCGTCAATCTGATACCGATATTTCTCAAATGCAGCTACATCTGATGCTAACAGATACGCTTTGTTACCATCTACTTCCTTCAGATAGTTATCCCACACGACCGACGATAAGGAGTCGTTGAGCGGCACCTTACGGTAGTGATACTGCGTTAACAGTTTAGCCACTAAGGCTTCTACTTTTTCCTGCGAAATAGACGGTTGCAGGTCGACAATCGTAGCCGATGTCGGTTTAGATAATGTACCACCAATGGTCGCACCAACAGATGTGCTGGGCGAATTTGCCACACCGGAAGACCGGCTCGGCGCACCATTCGATGGGGAATCCGGCTGAAAACTTAGCATCAGCACGGGCACAAGGGTCACCAGATACTTCTTCATCTATATTACCCGGGTTATCGCGAATGAGTCAATGAATGGTCTTTCAGGGTGGTGCATGAACAAATAAGTAACGTTGTCTTACTTTATTGATTCATGTACTGTACCATCAGACTATTCGTTCACAATCCACTTATTGTTTAACTATATCAAGCAACTCTACGTCGAACACTAATGTTGAGCCGGGTTTAATATCGGCACCAGCACCTCGGTCTCCATAAGCTAAATCAGACGGAATGTAGAGTTTCCACTTCGAGCCAACTGGCATCAACTGTAGGGCTTCCGTCCAACCTTTAATCACCTCATTCACACCAAACTCGGCGGGTTGTCCACGTTCTACCGAACTGTCGAACACTTTGCCATCGAGTAGCTTGCCTGTGTAGTGTACCTTAACACGATCTGTAGCCGTTGGTTTAGCGCCAGTGCCTTCTTTTTCAACTGAGTACTGTAAACCGCTAGCGGTAGTTACTACGCCTGCTTTAGCTTTGTTATCCATAAGAAATGCGGTACCAATTTTTTTGTTTTCGGCCGATGCCTTCGTGCCTTCGGCATTACGAACAGCCATTTGCTTCTGCATGAAACTATTCATCACCTGACCTGCCTGAGCCTGCGTCAGTCTTGTTGGCTGGCCCGTTAGGGCATCTTCCAGACCACGCATCAACAACGCATTGTTGAGGTCGGATATGCCTTGTTGTTTCAGGTTCTGAGCCATAAATAACCCAATACTATAGCTAATTGAGTCTTGTGTTGAGGATAGTGCCGACCCTGTTGTGGCGGGTTTAGCGGTTGTAGCTGGTTTAGCCGAAAGAGGCTTTTTTGTCGTTGCTTTTTTTACTTGTGCAGTCGCGGAACCGGCGACAAAAACGGCTGACATCATACCGGCCAGCATCCATTGGTTGAACTTCATGCGAAAACGAAACGTGGTGTATGTAAACGAAAGGTACTACTATTGAAACGTGAATGAATAGGATAAAAGTTTAAGTACAGGGCGGTTTGATGAAAAAAATAGTAGAGCACTTCGCCACAGGACAGACCTTAATTCTATGAATGTTAGACCAATAAAAGTAGTTGAAAAATTGGCGGATGTCAATTTTGGCGGCTTAAACTACTGTTAATTCGGATGAACGGTTTCTGCGCTTTGATTAAAGGCTAAAAGTACCTCGATATATTACCGGAAAAGTCTAACATTCAGCCATTGATTCTTTGTTTCATCGCATTTTTATTGAATTTTAATCGTACCTTTGCGGCCGAAAAATCAACATTAAAATCTCATTATACACATATGGAATCCGTAAGACCCGACGAGATATCAGCCATCCTGCGCCAGCAACTGGCCGGTACACAAACCGAGGCTGAACTCGAAGAAGTCGGTACGGTGCTGCAAATCGGTGATGGCGTAGCGCGTATCTACGGCCTATCGAAAGTGCAGGCCGGCGAATTGCTGTCTTTCGACAATGGACTTCAGGCAATGGCCCTGAACCTTGAAGAAGATAACGTTGGAGCTGTATTGCTCGGCGACTACTCAGAAATCAAAGAAGGTGATACCGTTAAACGTACCGATCAAATTGCCTACGTAAATGTTGGCGATGGTATTTTGGGCCGCGTGGTAAACACACTTGGTTTGCCGATTGACGGTATGGGCCCTATTCAGGGCGAACTGTTCCAAATGCCACTGGAACGAAAAGCACCGGGCGTAATTTTCCGTCAACCTGTAACTGAACCATTGCAGACTGGTATCAAAGCTATCGACGCTATGATTCCTATCGGTCGTGGTCAGCGTGAGTTGATTATTGGTGATCGCCAGACGGGTAAAACCGCCGTGGCTATCGACACCATTATCAACCAGAAGGAATTCTACGACAAAGGCGAACCTGTATTTTGCATCTACGTGGCCTGTGGCCAGAAAGCGTCGACGGTGAAACAAGTGGAGCAAACGTTGCGTAAGGCAGGTGCTATGGATTATACCGTAGTTGTGGCCGCCAACGCATCTGACCCATCGCCGATGCAGTTCTTTGCGCCATTTACGGGTGCCGCCATTGGCGAGTATTTCCGTGATACAGGTCGGCCAGCCCTGGTTGTTTATGACGATTTGTCGAAACAGGCCGTTGCTTACCGCGAAGTATCTCTCCTATTGCGTCGTCCGCCAGGACGTGAAGCGTATCCGGGAGACGTGTTCTATCTTCACAGCCGTTTGTTAGAGCGGGCCGCGAAAATCAACCAGAACGATGATATTGCCAAAACCATGAACGATCTGCCCCCAAGCCTGAAAGACAGGGTGAAAGGTGGTGGTTCGTTAACGGCTTTGCCAATTATTGAAACTCAGGCTGGTGACGTATCGGCTTATATTCCGACGAACGTAATTTCGATTACGGATGGTCAAATCTTCCTTGAGTCGAACTTATTTAACGCGGGTATCCGTCCAGCTATCAACGTTGGTATTTCGGTATCGCGGGTGGGTGGTAACGCTCAAATTAAGTCGATGAAGAAAGTAGCTGGTACGCTGAAACTTGATCAGGCTCAGTTCCGCGAATTGGAAGCGTTTGCCAAGTTCGGTTCAGACCTTGATGCATCGACCAAATTGACGATTGAACGGGGTCGCCGAAATCAGGAAATCTTAAAACAGCCGCAGTACTCGCCGGTTGCCGTTGAGCAGCAGGTGGCTATTATTTATGCGTCTATAAATGGTTTGCTCGATAAAGTGCCCGTCAATAAAGTAAGAGCGTTTGAGAGCGAGTTCGCCATGATGCTGAGTGCCCAACACCCAACTGTTTTGAGCGACCTCCGCGCGGGTAAATTAACCGACGAAGGCACGGCAACATTGAAAAAAGTAGCTGCTGATCTATCGGCTCAATATTAGTGACTGGTGGTTAGTGGATTGTTACTAAAAACTATTCACTAACCACTGATGACTAACCACTAACACCATGGCATCCTTAAAAGAAGTACGCGCTCGGATTTCGTCGATTAATTCGACACAGCAGATTACCAAAGCCATGAAAATGGTGGCGGCTGCCAAGTTGCGCCGGGCGCAGGATAATATTACGCAATTGCGGCCTTACGCTCGAAAATTGAGCCAGATGCTTGGAACCGTTTCGGCCGGCACAGATACCGCGTCGGAGAATCCATACAAACAGACACGCGCCATTGAGCGAGTCCTGCTGATCGTGGTTACGTCTGACCGGGGTTTGTGCGGTGCTTTCAACACGAACGTGGTAAAGGGTGCCCTGGCGGTAATGGATGAGAAATATTCAGCTCAGGCCCGTTCTGGCAATGTTGAAATAATGGCCATTGGTAAGAAAGGTGGCGAAGCATTCTTGCGCCGGGGCTTCAAGGTCAATACGGCTCATATGGATGCCTTCAGCTCGCTGAGCTTTGGCAATGTCCGAACGGCTGCTGAAGAAGCGATGGACGGTTTTGCCAATGGACATTACGATGTAGTTGAGGTAATTTATAACGAGTTCAAAAATGCTGCTATGCAGATCGTTCGGACGGAGCAAATGTTGCCTATTGTGGCGGCCGAAGCACCGACCGGGTCACTGCCCGGTAGCCCAGCGGCTGCTATCAACTATATTTTTGAGCCCTCAGAAGTAGAGATCGTTACGGAATTAATTCCAAAAACGATTAAGATTCAGTTGTATAAAGCCGTTCTGGATTCAAATGCATCGGAACATGGTGCCCGGATGACAGCGATGGATAAAGCGACCGAAAATGCGGGCGAGCTTCTGAAAGAACTCCGTCTGGTATACAACCGGACGCGTCAGGCGGCTATTACGACCGAAATTCTCGAAATCGTGGGTGGTGCCGAAGCGCTGGCCAGCAAATAAAACACTATTAGTTAATTACGTATAAAGAAAGCCACTGCCTGATCAGGCAGTGGCTTTCTTTGTGAACAGTCGTTTTGTAAAGGTTTTCAATGAAATGAATTATTCGTTTTATAGGCCGGATTAAGAGGCTGTTAAAAATACTTAACAGATCGTTTTAGTCTTGATTATCAGGGTGATATCACGATCTAATAGGTCTTGTAATTGGAACAAACAAAATCCATTTTCAGTTATTAGGGTGTGATATACGAACGGCTTTTTTTTAGCGTTTACTAATCGGTTCGATACCATCTAACGATTCAAAAAAAATGAAACTTAACCGCATAATCACCAGTTTGTTCGTCGTCGGTACGCTGGCGTCCTGTGCTCCGGCTATTACGGTCAAATACGATTACGATCCTAAAGTAAATGTTCGACAGTTTGCTACGTATCGCATTGAAGCAGATCGCCAACGCAATGCTGACCCTATTGTGGGTAGCAATTTGAATCAACGCCGGATTGCCGATGCCCTCGACCAATCTCTTAAGGCGCGTGGCTACAAGCCTGTAACGCAGGGTGAAGCTGATCTAGTTGTCCGGTTCTTTATGGACTCGAAAGACAAACAACAAATTCAGTCCAACAACATGTATTCACCGTATTCGTGGTGGTACGGCGGTGGCATGGGTAATAATATGTACTCTCGCCAGTACGAAGAAAATCGGGTAGTTATTAACGTATCCGATGCCCGTACCAATGATATTGTTTGGCAGGGTTGGGCAACGGGTCAGATGAATAGCCGAAATAAAGAACGCGACCGGGATCAGGCTTTTCGCGAAACGATAACCAGTATCATGAAGAATTTTCCGGAAAGTGCCGGTCAGGATTATGGTGCGGCTCGGTAATGAGTTCAATTAGTTAAGGAAAAACCTGCTACCCAACGGTTGGCAGGTTTTTTTATGGCCATTGGTTTTTGTTAATTTGCGACTTTCTATTCTGTCATGTCTGCCATAAGCCGAGGAGTTGTCTATTCACTCATAACGGTAGTCCTTGTACTACTGTTGGGCATTGCGGCTTTACTGGGTGTAGCCAGTCATCGACACCAACGATTGGAAGATACCACCATCGACCTTCAGCGCAATCTTAGCCAACAGGAAGGGCAAATAAAAGATCTTCAGCAACGACTCGAAAACTGTGATACCATTCGGGCAACTATTCCCAGTGTGCCCGTCGATACGGCTTGGAGCACAAATGTTAGAATGGACTCGGCAAGTATTGTTAGTCAGGCCGTTCACTCCCGACCGTTCCTACAATAAACAGTCAACGTTTAATCTGGATATTAACGATAATAAGCATCTTGGGTAAATGCACCAGACGAGACTGTCACGCTTAACGTTGTCA
>CAXVWN010000370.1:0-5293 GCA_964263725.1 Spirosoma sp. | reverse complement strand
TTCGGAGACTGGGTGCTTAGGTATTGATCAAGATTTGCTAATCCAGCCGTAAAGCCTTCTTTAAAGCCCAAGTCAATAATTTTCTCCAGGTCGGCGAGCGTGTCATAGGTAATGACAATATTGACAAGGGTAGAATCCCCTTTTTCTGAAAACTTATTATCCCACAAAGACCGTGGCCAATCAGAATTAATCGTCCCGTTTTCATCGCAGAACCCGTCGAGTGCCGAAAAGCGTTGTAAGGGTTCAATCTGTTTAAAGTCCGCTTTCGACCAGTGTACTTCTCCTTCCGGGCCAGTCATGGCGTAGAGCCACGAGCCACCGGGCCTAAAATCCATTGATTTGGTTTTAGCCTGCCAGGGTTTGGGTGCCCACCACTGGTCGAGGATTTCGGATTGGGTCCAGGCTGCCCACACCATCGGTATCGGAGCATTAAATTCGCGTTCTACCTTGATTTGTTTACTGTCCTTGTCAACGACGAAGTTCATGAGCATTGCCTTGTTCATTTCTTTTCTGTTTTGAGTTTAGTTAATACGTCATCTAATTGATTAAAGCGTTTTTCAACCAGGTCTTTAAACTCTTTAAGCCATTTGTCTACGTCCTGCATTTTAGTCGGATTTAGGTGGTAGTAAATTTCCCGACCCTGTTGGTGTTGGTTCAGAAGCTCACACTCAAGCAGGATATGAATGTGTTTGGAAATGGCTTGCCGGCTGCTGGTAAAATGCTCCGCAATTGCGTTAGGCGTCAAAGCCTGCACAGCAATCAAAACCAGAATGGCTCGCCTGGTTGGGTCAGCAATCGCTTGAAAAACGTCTCGTTTCATGGAGTTGATCGGTTAAGTGCAACTAAATGGTTGCAAATATAAGTGCAATCGGTTAGTTGCACAATTTTATTCTCAGAAATATTACTTCCCTGCAAAAGCTACCATTACGGCTAACTAGTTTCCCCAGTTCATTCCTGAGTAACTACTACTGGCATATCTGATTTCATTACCTGTTCATTTAGGCAGATAAGGCTTACCGACTATCAACTTATTACCAGAAAAGTCTACTTCAAGTAAATGAGGATTCCGAACCGTACGACCGTTGCTTTTTCTATGACTGTGAACAGACATTAACCATTTGCCATTTAGGGTACGAAACAGCATGCCATGCCCATAATTCGGTGGGGTTATTGGCTCGGCCTCCTGTACCCAGGGACCATCCAGCGTACCACTTTTTGAATAGGCAACGCCTTGCGTATAAACATCATAGATCCAACTGGTCCATATCATGCCAAGTTTGCCGGTTCCTGTATTGAATAAAAAAGGCCCGTCCGTCACTTTATTCGGGCCAACTTTACCATTCACATTCTCACGGCTCCAGGGGCTTTCGCTGGCCCGAAAAAGCAGTTTTCCTTCACCGACCGACCCGCTTAAATCAGGTTTCAATTCTATTTTTTCAATGGTTCCGTTCAAATTTTGCAGCCATTCATAACAATAAACCATGTAAGGTTTTCCATCTTTATCGACCCAAAATGTGCCGTCCAAAGTAGGTTTGTTGGCGGGCAGATAGGTAGGATCTTTCATGGGAACATAAGGCCCTTCGGCTTTATCGCTGACCAAAACATGGCTGGCACGTCGTTCGATGACATTCTCACCAACCGTATCAATTTTCACCTCTCTGTTGGTGAAGGTGGCAAAATAGTAGTATTTGCCTTTGTACTGGTGCAGTTCGGCGGCCCAGATCATGGGGTTCTTTCCCATCCAGGATTCAGGGTCAGTTTGGGCTACGACGAAAGGGCCAGTCCATGATTTTAGGTCTTTGCTTTTCCACAACATACCCCCCGTACCTGTCATATAGTAGGTTGCTGTATTTTTATCCGCCAGAATAAACGGGTCGCTTAGACGAATAGAATCCAGAGGAACGTCTTGCCGTAGTGCTGGCGCTCGGTTCTGCGAAAAAACCGGAATCAGGCTAACAGTAACCAATGCGACTAGTAGCAATGCTTTTTTAATCATTGTGCGGTGATATGTTGTTTAGCTAAAACTTCATTTCCAATCAATTACCGTAAAGACGTAGTTAGCCTTGATGCTACTGCTGGCAGAACTGCAAAAAAATCATAGTTTTAGGTAATGCATATGGTAAGCGACAATCAACAAGTGCCGGTTTACTCTTTGGAACCGGACGAGGTAACCGGGAACAAACATTTTAGAGTGTATAATTTTGAAGGCAGTTTACCAACTGAGTCTGATCTTCTTATACCGCATCGAAAGGATCACTACCTAATTGTTTTTATTAGGCGAGCTGGCAGCCGTCATTGGATTGACATGGCACCCTATACAATCAAGAACAACACGATTTACTTTACAGGCCCCAATCAAGTCATTGTGAAAGAAGGATTTGAACAGTTATGGAGTACGGGTATTGCGTTTACGAAGGAGTTCTTGTTGTTTCAGGAAAACGCTTCATTAAGCAAACTACCGCTGATTCAAAATCCTCAAAATGGGCATGAATTACGGCTCACAGAAGCTGATATTAATTTTGTAGAGGACATACTGGCCAAGATCAATATTGAGTATCAAAGCCCCAGTGAATGGCAGCAACGCATGCTGGCCGCTTATTTGACGGTGCTACTTACGTACCTGAGCCGCCTGTATACAGAGCAGTTTACGAGTAACGAAACGTCTGCGGATAAGCTTCTCCTGAAAGATTTTCAGGCCAGGATCAATGAGTGCTTCCGCGAACTACACGAGGTAGGTGATTACGCTTCCCTGCTGCATATTTCTGCCGGCCATTTGAGCGAAGTGGTGAAAATGCAAAGCGGTAAACCGGCTATTAAGCATATTCATGAACGACTGGTACTGGAAGCTCGGCGCTTGCTCTTTCATACCAATAATTCGTTGAAAGAAATTGCTTTCGACCTCGGTTTTTCAGAAGCTTCCTACTTCAACCGGTTCTTCAAACGCGAAACCGGCGTGACACCTGCCGACTACCGCCACAACATCCGTGAAATGTACCAGTAATGCCGCAAAATGTGTTCCAGCCGGGCGCGTAGCGCGTCGTAGTTTTGTACTGTTAACAACTCAAATATGAAAACGGTACTAATAACAGGAGCAAACAAAAGCATTGGCTTTGAAACAGCCAGGCAATTACTACAACAAGGATATTATGTGTACCTGGGAAGTCGGGATATGCAAAAAGGCCAGCAGGCGGTTAGCGAGTTAAAGTCGGAGGGTCTGAGTCAGGTAGAGCCAATTGAAATTGATGTAAATAACATTGACTCAATAAAGGCCGCCCTTGAAGTGCTTGGACAGAAAATTAACGTGCTGGATGTACTGATTAACAATGCGGGTATTGCCGGTGGTTTTCCGCAGCCTTCATTAGAAACGGATATCAGCGTATTTAAGCAGGTATTCGAGACCAATTTTTTTGGCGTAATCGAAGTGACACAGGCGTTTATAGACCTGCTGAAGCAGTCGCCAGAACCAAGAATCGTTAACGTTACCTCAGGTCTGGGCTCGCTCACGTTGCATAACGACCCTTCATGGAAGTATTACCAGGTTAAGGGTGCCGTTTATGTTTCGTCTAAAGCGGCCCTCAATGCCTATACCATTGTGCTGGCTTATGACTTGCGCGATACATCCTTTAAAGTAAATGCCGTTGATCCGGGCTATACCGCTACCGATTTTAACCATCACAGCGGTCCTGGAACTGTGCCAGATGCCGCTGCCAGGGTGGTAAAAGCAGCCGTGTTAGGGCCAGATGGTCCCACAGGTCAATTCTTTAGTGATGACAACGCGCCCGAAACAGGAATTAGCCCCTGGTAATTACCAGTAACTAGCTTATCGTAGGTCAACAGTTCGGGAAAACGTTTCAGTATGTAAGCTTCCAAAACGATTGATTGATAAGAAAATCACCATCTTTTGCTATTAACAAAGATGCCGATGCGTGTTAGCTCATCGGCATTTTTACTGAGTGGTACGTCGGCCCCAGTCATGAGCTAGTGGATTAGCTACAACCCGTAAAACGCTTTCGGCCATCATTAACGGTAGGCAAAGCGTAATGCCTGAAATGGTTCGGCGGTCGGGTACAGCTTTTGCGAAGGTTCGGAAATAAATTGTTCTGGTGAAATCTGCTGGGGGACAAGGTAGCAAAGGGTGATTGCTGTTGCTTTCATGATGTTTTACGTTGATTCATTGTCAGTCAAATTTACTGATTCGTCAATCTTAAGAATAGGGTCATAATACGTTTGGCTAGTCTGATTTTTCAGGCTCGCTACACGTTTGCCAATTCCTTAATGTCGCTCATTTCCAGTATTTGCTTTGGATAACCTTTTGCGACGGCATTGATCATGGCTAGCCCTATTTCCTGGAGCGTAACCACCCGCCTGGAAGAAAGCCAACCAAGAACACCAACGATCAGCTTGTAGCTGGCTTTGGCATTCTTCTGCCCGGCCATTGCTTTCATACCGCCCGGCCGAAAATTATACTCCGCTTTAAACGGCAATTGCATCAACGCATTTTCGGTTTTGCCTTTTACCCGTGCCCACATCACGCTACCTCTTTCGGAGCTATCGGTATGGCTGCCTGATACAAAATTGAAGACTAAATCGGGGTTAAGCATCAACAATGTTTTAGCAAAATGCAGGGTCGTGTCGTAGGTGATATGCGTATAGGCTGGTTCCTTCAATCCCAGAGAACTGATGCCAGCGCAATAAAAACAGGCATCATAGCCCGTCAATTGATCCTTTACGGCCTCCAGATTCATAAAATTGGGCACAATCAATTCGGTTAACTTAGGATGTTGCAAGTCAAAAGGCTTGCGATTAACCATCAATATTTCGCTGATTTGCGGTTGCTCCAGACACGCCAGCAGTACGCCTTCGCCCACAAAGCCGGTAGCACCCGTAAGGATTATTTTCATTTTCATAATTGAAATTTTTCTTTTCAAACTGGACGTTGGACAAGTTTCTTTTCAGACAGGATTATAGGGTTAACGCGCTGGAGCGATTGGTTTGGCTAATATAAATCTGCACGTAGGCTTTTGGCTGTTAATCCTGTAATCCTGTCGGAAGAACAGGTATAAACGTTGTCGATAGTCATACAAATTTAACTTGTCTTACGCCCGATGAATATAATTCGTAATGCCGGATAGATAAGGCGGCTCGAGTCTTTTGTCAAGTCAGCTTCAATGCGCTCAAGGTTGTCGAATGAGCGAATGCCCTCACCTTAAGCCTTGCTATCACTTCATTTTTTCTGTTTAGGGAACGAAGTGTGGTTTTTACCCGGTGGCCTTTTGGCAACTAGTACAAAATA
>CAXVWN010000369.1:0-3540 GCA_964263725.1 Spirosoma sp. | reverse complement strand
CCTATTATTATCTGCATCCTAACGATGTTATCTACGTTGAACCCGGCAAATCCCGCGTAGCCAGCGCCGACCGAACTTATCAATTACTACCTATTGCTCTAAGTGCGCTTTCTTTTCTAGCTATCATATTCCGTTATTTTTAATTATCTATATTATGTCTGAAAATGTTTATTC
Source organism: Spirosoma sp. (assembly GCA_964263725.1). Lineage (GTDB taxonomy): Bacteria > Bacteroidota > Bacteroidia > Cytophagales > Spirosomataceae > Spirosoma. Next base: position 3,366 of record CAXVWN010000369.1, on the reverse strand, counting down.
ATATACGCCATATCAGGCTTATAGTGCCGATCAGCCCAATTTGCGGGTAATACTACTTCGTTATCTGAAGCATTGGAAGTGGTTTGTCTTATCATTACTGTTGGCAGGGGCCGCTGCTTATGTTTACCTGATTTATCAAACGCCCATTTATAAAATTCAGGCAAGTCTGCTTATCAAGGACGACAAAAAAGGGTTAGATGGCGAAAATATCCTGAAAGAAATGGATATTCTGAAACCCAAAAAAACGGTTGAGAACGAAATTGAAATTGTTCGATCTTATACTTTAATGGATAAAGTAGTCGATCATCTCGATCTGGATGTTCAGTATTTCAAGCCAACAACTACTGTTGATGAGGAAATGTATGGCGAATTACCAATCCGTTTGATCGTAGAGCAGCCAACATCGGATTTATATGAAGATAAACTTTTACTTAGCTTTATCGACAGCCAACATGTTCGGATTAATAGTCAAGCCTATCCAATTAATCAATCCATCAAAACGCCCTTTGGGCGACTACGAGTTTTTACCCGACGGCCTCTAACAGCCTCGTTGATGCCAATTAAGATTCGGGTATCACCCCGGTCTGAAACGGTAAACAATTACTTAAAGCTCTTAACTGTTGAAACAACAAGTAAAGCCTCCACGGTATTGCAGATAACGCTCGAAGAAGCTGTTCCTGCCAAAGGTGAAGCGTTGTTAAAACAACTCATTGAGGAATATAACCAGGCGGCAGTTTTCGATAAAAATTTAGTAGCAGCCAGTACACTCGATTTCATTGAGGAGCGTCTCAAATTAATTTCGGGTGAATTGACATCGGTCGAAAAAGATGTAGAAACGTATAAGACAACGCAAGGCATCACCGACCTGAGCATGCAGGCGCAATCGTTTCTGGAAACGGTACAAGCCAATGATACACAGCTGAATCAGGTAAATATTCAATTGAGTTCGCTCAATGATATTGAGAACTATGTCAATAGCAAAGCTGCTAAACGAGGTGCCACGCCTGCTACGCTTAGTTTAAGTGATCCCGTTCTTTTGGGATTAGTAACGAAGGTATCTGAACTGGAGCTTCAGCATGATTTACTAGCCCGAACAACCTCAGATCGAAATCCACTGTTGCAGTCGCTTGACAGCCAGATCAAGTCAACGAAAGAGAGTATATCAGAAAATATTCAGACCATAAAAGATCAATTGACCGGTACACGCGGCCAACTGACGGCTACCAATCGTCGGCTAGAAGGAATGGTTCGAACGGTGCCCCACAAAGAGCGGGCATTACTGAACATTACCCGGCAACAGGCCATCAAAAATAATCTGTATACCTACTTGCTGCAAAAGCGTGAAGAAACCGCCTTATCATACGCTTCGACACTGCCCGATAGCCGCACCGTCGATATGCCGCGCCATCAGAAAGACCCCATAAAGCCTGTTCGCGGAATGACTTTTGCCTTATTTGGCTTACTTGGCTTGTTGTTCCCTGTCGGAGTATTAACTACTCGAGATGCCTTAAATAATCGAGTTCGGCGCCGGTCTGATGTGGAAGATGCCTCGCAAGTACCAATTCTTGGTGAAGTGGTTGAATCGACCGAATCAAAGGCGCTGGTCGTTGTATCGCGAAGCCGTTCGGTCATTGCCGAACAAATACGCGCCTTACGAACAAACCTACAGTTTTTGCGAAGCAACACATCGGGTAGCCAGGTGTTGCTCTTCACCTCAAGCATCAGCGGTGAAGGAAAGTCGTTTATGTCGCTGAATCTGGGCGCTAGTTTAGCGCTGGTTGACCGTCCAACGGTTATTCTGGAAATGGACTTACGGAAACCCAAACTGCACACGTCATTAGGTATGCGTAATCCAATTGGTATTAGTAATTACCTAATTGGGGAGGCAACGCTCGATGAAGTTTTGCAACCTATTGAAGGTTTTTCCAACTACTTCCTGATTAGTTGCGGACCGTTGCCCCCTAACCCCTCCGAATTGCTCAATGGCCCTTATGTGGCCCGTTTGTTTGAGGAATTGCGCGCCCGTTTCGACTATGTCATTGTTGACTCGCCCCCCATTGGGCTGGTGACAGATGCTCAGATAATTGCCCCCTATGCTGATGCGACGCTTTATATGGTTCGGCACGATCTAACGCCAAAGACCTATCTCAAAATGGTCGATTCGCTTTATCAAGAGAATCGATTCCACAATCTGAACGTCATCCTGAATGCTGTTGGTGATGGCGAGTCGTACTACTATAGCTACAGTTACGGCGGTTATTATGATACGGACAAACCGGCTCGTTCTACCCGTAAGCTCCAGTAAGAATTAGTGTTATTCATTCATTTATATCATGAAAAGCAAACCAAGGGATTCTTATGCTTAGTAATGCCTCTCTTTCCGACACCAGACCGTACGTAGACACTCAAGCTGAGGTTTATTCACCATCTGTTTCCAACAAAGGTGAACTACCTAAACGCTTATTTGACATCGTTTTTTCGCTGTTGATTAGCCTATTTGTCTTGGCCTGGTTGATTCCATTGCTGGGCATGGCCGTTCGAATCAATTCGCCGGGGCCAATACTATTCGTCCAATTGCGTACCGGACGTAATGGCCGCCAGTTTCGATGTTTTAAACTTCGTACTATGGTTTTCCGTCAAGAATCTACGTTTCGTCAGGCTACACGGAATGACCCGCGTATCACAAAAATGGGCCATCTGCTGCGTAAGACGAATCTGGATGAATTGCCGCAATTCCTAAATGTGCTGCTTGGCGATATGAGTGTAGTAGGCCCCCGTCCGCATCCTATTCCGCTTGATGCCCAGCACTGGGATACAATGCCCAACTATGCCGAACGCTACGACGTAAAGCCCGGTATAACAGGACTGGCTCAGGTGCGTGGTTGCCGGGGTGAAACCGATACACTTCAAAAAATGGAACACCGGCTGCGTTTGGACCGCTGGTACATCGCTAAACGATCACTTTGGCTGGACCTGAAAATCTGCTGGTGGACTGTAACGAAAATGGTGCAAGGTGATGAAAAGGCTCATTGATGGAAATAGGTAAATTATGCTAGTAACCTTACAGAATAAGTTAATAAATAAAGCAGCAGGGGGAAAAAGTAAAATTGCACTTTTGCTAAACAAGGCATCAGGGCGAGACCGGAACGTGCTATTAAATGTCCTTTTTTCCTTCTCGTACAAAGGCTTGAGTGTGCTAATGGCATTGGCTGTAGTGCCGCTCTCGATTAAGTACCTAGACACAGAGCGATATGGCGTCTGGATTACGCTGAGTTCAATACTAAGTTGGATCAACCTAATGGACATCGGACTTGGAAATGGTTTGCGTAACAAATTGGTGAAGGCATTGGCCGACAAAGATGATGC
>CAXVWN010000368.1:0-35864 GCA_964263725.1 Spirosoma sp. | reverse complement strand
CTTGCACTAGCAGAATTACGCTGATATACAGGCACAAAAGAGTAGTTTTAATTTTCATGGGGTTAGCAAATTAGTTTGTTTACAAACGATGCTATATCGGCTAACCTGCTCAATCTATTCAGATCTCAACATTTTTTAAGGCAAATTTTGGTATGTTTAGATTGGGCTCAACATCCGCCCAATTATAGATTGTATTCGTCCATGCTACTGCCCTTCAATTTCCGGAAAGACCCCTACCTTATTCTTGATTTATCGGCCACTAACCCTGATCTCTCAACGCTCGACCTGACCAATACGGCGACCTTTTCTGATTATGTATTTGGCAAAATGCGGGCAGCGGGCGTAAAAGTTAGCATAGGCGGCTACAATGAACACCGGGTAATTTACCGGCGAAGCGAACACTTTACCAGTTTGGAGGAGCCGCGCGAAATTCACCTCGGCATTGATTTCTGGGCCGAAGCCGGAACGCCCGTTTTTGCACCGTTGGATGGGATCGTACACAGCTTTCAGGACAACGCCCACTTTGGAGACTATGGCCCAACGATTATTCTGGAACATCCCGGCAAGGCGGCTGAAAATCCGTCAGATACTATGACGTCACCGCTTTATTCGCTCTACGGTCATCTCGCGCGCGCATCGCTCAACGGTTTATTTATAGGAAAAGCGTTTAAGGCAGGCGATCAACTTGGCGAAATAGGGCCCTATCCCGAGAATGGCGACTGGCCTCCGCACCTACATTTTCAATTTATGACCGATATGCGGGGCCTGGCGGGCGACTTCCCCGGTGTTTGCTCACTAAGTGATAGAGCTTATTTTTTGGCTATTTGCCCCAACCCGAATGATTTATTAGGAATCGAAGGATTACCCTGATACATGACCGCGACAAAGGCAGACCCAACGCCTGAAGAAAACAATCAAAAAAAACCGCATAAAAAAAACGGCTCATCACTGAGCCGTTTTTTATGATTACTGTTTCTTCAACTCCATTGTGTACGTGTACACTGTAGTACTCGGAACGGGATAATTCAGTGAACCTTGCCATTGTAGTTTCAATACACCTCCTGTGTTTGATACAACTGTATATTCTGTTTTAGTACCATCACTTTTAGTAACCGTCAATTTAGTGCCGCTCAGCGTCCACTTACTCGTTGCATCAATACCCGTAAATGTGCTAACGGGTACCGGAAGACTTTGACAGGCAGTCGGATTATCTGTAGTCGCATCTCCGCCTGTTTTGAATGTAATCGTAAGATCAGTTAAGCAGGTGGTATTGCTAAAAAGCAGTTTAGATGCTGCAATTAAATCTTCGAATGTACCTAGCGCCGGGGGATTTACTTTGAGTGTACTAATCTTGTAACTGCCTTCAACCGTAGTAGTTGGCGTGGTGGTTGGATCATCGGTTTTCTTACAACTGCCAAACCATAGCGGAATAGCTACGATTAACGCCCAGCTTAACAGGCGAGATGTGTCTAGGTTTTTCATTTTTTTCGGTTGAAAGAGGAGACTAATTGTATTCTGCCATAGATTGGCATACAAAGAAAGAAAGTTCCGCCATTGGTTGAGCAAATCCTCTTAATAATTTGTGGGCATTTTACCCAAATGACGAAAAAGCAGGCCTCAATTGCATTACCAGCGATACGCTTAGCCAGCATAGATACCATTATTGAGCTGAAAATGGCGTCGAAATAAACTATAAAAAGCTCGCCATATCAATCTAAAATTGACATCAATGTCGGTTAAAACGTACAACTGTATAACTTTACAACCGCACAGTTAATCCCGCTCGTGCTCCGACGAACTGACCTGTAATTTTACAATTCCTTCCCATGCTTATAACCACTACCTCTAACATTGAAGGCAAGAGTATCACAAAATATGTAGGTCTGGTTAACGGTGAGGCCATCATTGGTGCCAATCTCGTTAAGGACTTTTTCTCTCCTATCCGTGATGTAGTCGGGGGCGCTAGTCAATCAGGAACGTATGTGCAGGCACTACGGGAAGCGAAGAGTATTGCCCTTAAAGAAATGATTGATCAGGCTACCCGCCTGGGTGCCAACGCTGTGATTGGTGTCGATTTAGATTACCAGACTATTGGCGGCAACGGTTCCATGCTCATGGTCAGTGCTAATGGTACGGCTGTAATTATTGAATAGAGACTGTCTTTAGCCATCTCTTTGCGTCCTCTACACATAGTAACGTTCAGAAGGTCAAGCTGTCAACCTAATTATCGCGTTCAACTACGTGATTTGTTCCATAGCCTCAAAGTTGTCACGAGTCAGCGCTCACCTGGTCACAATTACCGCGTTACCTAGTACTGTCCTCAAGTAATAAAGCTAGATCTGCATGATATGCATCAGGGTCATATTATGCAGATCTAGCTTTATTACTTGAGGAATACTCATTTAAAACCGATCGTCGTCATCCTCTTCTTCCTCTTCGCCGAATTTAGTACCGGGATCAAACATCGAGCCGAGTAAATCTTTGAAGGAAAGACCCGTATCCATCGCTTTTTTACCAACTAATGAATGTTCGGCCAGACCGTGCAAGGCAAATTCCATCATAAACAATTTTTCGGGTTTGCTCAGGCGTGGGTGAAACTGGTCAACCACGTCGTCGAGACCGTCAATCGTGCGTAGTCGGGCTTCGTAGTCTCGATTGGTCAGATCGTTCAGGATTTCCATGGTATTGTTGTCACCGAACCAGTCCGTAATTTTCTTATATGGATTACCGCGCTTGTCTTTCTTAGCCTTTTCAGGGTTTGGGAAATAGGCTAAAAACTGGGTCCGAATGGCCTTTCCAATCAGATTTTGTGCCACAATAACCGGGCCTTCAACCTCACCTTCGTACACCAGTTCGACCTTGCCGCAAATAGCAGGAACCACGCCATACAAGTCCGAAACGCGAACATACGTTTCTTTCTCGGCGTTAATCAAGGCCCGACGTTCAGCCGAAGAAAGCAGATTTTCGTAAGCCGAAATAGTCATCCGGGCCGAAACACCACTTTTAGAATCAACGTATTCGCTCTCGCGGGCTTCAACGGCCACTTGCTCAATAAGATCAGCGATTAAGTCGTTGGTTTTCACCATGCTTTTCTGCTCGTCCTTAACAATGGCTTCCTGCATGGTAATCTTCTTACCAATTTCAATCGACTTCGGATAGTGGGTTACAATTTGCGAGTCGATCCGGTCTTTCAACGGTGTTACAATGCTACCCCGATTAGTATAATCTTCCGGATTGGCCGTAAACACGAACTGGATATCGAGCGGTAAGCGAAGTTTGAAGCCCCGAATCTGGATATCTCCTTCCTGCAAAATATTGAACAATGATACCTGAATACGGGCCTGTAAATCAGGTAACTCATTGATCACAAAAATACACCGGTGCGAACGCGGAATCAGACCGAAGTGAATTGTCCGCTCATCGGAGTAGGGAAGTTTAAGCGTGGCGGCTTTAATAGGGTCCACGTCACCAATAAGATCGGCTACCGAAACATCGGGAGTGGCGAGTTTCTCGGTATAACGATCGCTGCGATGCATCCACGAAACAGGCGTTTGGTCGCCTTTCTCCGCAATCAGATCAAGGGCAAACCGCGAAAGTGGTTCCAGTGGATCGTCGTTCAGTTCTGACCCGGCTACCACAGGAATATATTCGTCTAATAGATTGACCATCAGCCGGGCAATACGGGTTTTAGCCTGTCCGCGCAATCCCAGCAAATTGATGTGGTGCATGGAAAGAATAGCGCGTTCCACATCCGGAATAACCGTTTCTTCGTATCCCCATATCCCCGGAAAAACGACTTCTTTTTCCTTGATCCGGTTAATCAGATTATCCCGCAATTCCTGCTTAATTGATCGGGTTTCGTACCCAGCGGCTTTAAGTTCGCTAAGCGTAGTGATTGTCAGTAATTTTGATGCTTTCAGGCTGCGGTAGTTCATTCGTAGGAGTATTAGTGAAGCATATACTATGAAGAGTGCAGAACAGTTTATACTATATAGAATAGTCCTTGTTAATTCATCGTCATTCACTCTTCATTCTTCACTCTTGCTAACAGGCTTTAGGCAGAAATGGTTTTTAGACGTTCAAATTGACTAATTTTACCGATTATGCGCCGGAGTGTAAACTCCCGTTGCCGTTATGAAATCAGCTTTATTACTTTTTTTCCTCTTTAGTGTCTTTTTTGGCGTATCCAGTTGCCGCGTTCAACATAGTCCGCCAGAATTAATCAAACTGTCGGCCGATAAGGCATTTGTAGGCAAAGACATTACGCTGACTGGCTACCAGTTCGGTACTGAACCGACTGTTACATTTGGTATGTCAACATCAATGGTGACGGCTCCAATTGGTAGTCATGATGAAACTACTATTCAAGTAACAGTACCGTCTGTGCCGCCCGGCACAACTCAGATTCGCGTCCAAACTAATGAGGGTACCTCCGATCCGTTGCCTTTCACGGTGCAGCAACCGCCCCCTGTTGTCACGGCGATTACGCCAGCAAACGGGCTTCAAGGCGCACAGGTTGTCATAACCGGAGAGTATCTTAATCAAATCAAACGAATCCAGTTCGGTAATATAGATGCTATAGTCAAAGACAGTTCTGCTCAGAAACTTACCATTATCGTACCGCCTAGTGTGCCACGTGGTCCGCAATTCTTGGTAATTGAGACTGTTGCAGTTGGTGGCACGGTTGTAAATAAGTTTATCGTAGCCGGAACACCTCAAATCACTAGCTTGAGCCCGTTAAAAACAAAACCCGGTGCGGAATTAGTCATTCAGGGTAAAAACCTGACAGATGGTGTAATAAGCATCAATGGTCTGGGTACCGAAAAAAGTCTTACAACGATTACCGATACCGAAATTCGTACAACGATTCCAGCAACGGCAACTTCGGGCCTGGTAACCGTTAAGGTTTTCGACGATTTAGTAGCCACCAGCCTTGATACAGTAAAAATTATTCAGCCTCCTTTTATCACACATCTTCTCGCCCAGGATGGTATTGCAGGCGATAAACTGATTGTGGAAGGACGCAACTTAAGCGAAATAGCCACCGTCTTAATCGGTAACGTGCCTGTAACGTTCCGGCTGCTTAGCGACACACAAATCGAAGCCATTGTTCCTGCGTTTCCTTCGTCGGGGCAAGTGTCGGTGTCGGCTAGTGGCGTTGGTGGCAATACAACGGCTACCGATCCATTCTTTTTTTACTTAGCCCCTTCCGCTCTCGTCGTTAGTCCGGCACGGCAGCTCCCGGGACGGCCGCTGACCATTTCGGGCAAAAATCTTTATCGTATCACGGGAGTTACGGTCAGTGGCATTGCCGTACCCATCACCAGTCGGAACGAGGGTTCCGATCTGCTTATTGGGGTTCCGGATGCGGCTGTTAGTGGTCTCGTCACGGTTACTAGTCGCGCTGGCACAGCCTCTACTTCATTGGTCGTTGTTCAAAAGGCGGTTGTCTCAGATATTATTCCGATAAAAGCACGACCCGGCGAACGCGTAGTTCTGCGGGGTAATTTTTTATTGAATGCCCAAATCTTCTTCACCGGGTCTACTATTGCAGCCCTTGATGGTGGCAAAAATGAGGATACGGAGCGATGGGTTCTGGTGCCAATAAATGCTCAAACCGGCCCCTTGCAAATTATTAACGCGACAAATATTACCACCACAACACCCGCATTCACGGTAATCCGACTCATAGGAGCCATAGATTTCACTCCTAAATCGGGCGCGGTTGGCGACGAAATTGTTTTAACCGGCCAGAACCTGGCATCCGTTCAGGAAATTAGGTTTAGCAACGGAGCATCAGTAGCGGCCAAGTTTGTGCTGGAGGGCGCAACTATCAGAGTGACCGTTCCGGCTGGTGCAACAACGGGCCAAATCTGCCTGATAAACGAGGCAGGCCCAGCCTGCACCAGTGCGAATTTCACGGTGGTTAAGTAGAGTGGCACTATCTGGCAACTCTACTCCAGAAGTTGTCTAACGATCACTTCATTGATTCTAACATAACTTTCATGGGTCCAACCGGCAATATGCGGAGTCAGCACAACCCGGTCTGATTGGCGAAGATAATCGAACGAAATCTGCTGATCGGGAGTGAGTTTGGCCAGCTTTTCGTTTTCCAGCACATCTAAACAAGCCCCACGAATTTTTCCGCTTTCCAGCCCACGCACCACGGCCGACAGCGATGTAATTTCGCCCCGTGCAATGTTTATGAGGTAGAACGGTTTGCCAAATTGATCAATGAATGTATCATTGATCATCATCCGTGTTTCGTCGGTTAGCGGAACATGAAGACTCAATACATCGGCTTCGGTCTTGATTTGGTCCAGCGTGGCTTCTTCAGCAAAAGCGTCGCCATAATCGGTCAGAAATTTATCATAAGCCAAAACACGGCACCCGAATCCACTTAGCCGACGGGCTGTAGCGTGTCCGTTGTTGCCATAGCCAATAAGGCCAACCGTCAGGCCACCGAGTTCATATCCCCGATTACCTTCCCGATCCCAGATCCCCTGGCGCACTTCACGATCTGCTTTCAGAATATTCGCCAACAGCGCCAGCAACATACCAACCGTATGTTCGGCAACAGCGTCGCGATTCCCTTCACCCGCGTGAAAAACCCGAATACCCCGACGTTCGGTAGCATCAAGGTCAATTAAATCTAAGCCTGCACCAGCCCGGCCAATAAAACGCAGATTTGGTGCCTGCGCTAATAATTCTTCGTCAACGTTGGTCTTGCTTCGAATAATAAGGCCGTTGTAAGCCGAAAGTGTGGTTAACAGCTCAGCTCGGGTGATTTTAGGCTGGTAGTCGTACCGAAAACCTGCCTGATCGAGCATGGCAAAGAGCGACGGGTGCATTTCGTCGGCAATGAGAATAGAAAGTTGATTCTGGGACATCCGTTGGCTTTTCGTAACTTGCAGGCAAGACAATGTAGAATATAAGCTGAGGACCGTGTCTTTAGTCTACATTCTTCACTATTTAAAATTTCTGGCGAAACTACAAAAAGTGCATGGAACAACGCCAATCCGAGGAATCAAACTCGCAACGTACGACTCCGTCGACCGCGCCAACTCCAGACGCAAGACCGAGTAATACGCAAGCGGACGAAAGCGGATCAACATCATCAGAACAGGCGGTTACTAGATCGACCGGAAACCAGCAGGAAACGCCACAACGTGATAATCGCAATGGCGAACCACGCGGACAACGTAATAGCGAACCACGAAACGAGCGAAACCGCGATGGCGGACCACGCGACGGTGCTCAAAATCAACGTGATAACCGGCAGCAAAATAATCGAAATAATCGTAACGAGCGACCTGCCAGTGCGGGTGACGCCGGTACGGCTGCTTCTTCGAGCGATCGGACAGAGCGGTCACCCCAACCCGGCTCGCGGTTTAAAAATCAACGCGATGGTCAGCCCAATAACGGCCAACGGTCTACCGAGAACCGCCAACGCGATGATGCCCAACCCGAGCGTAACCGCCCAACAAGCGACACTCGAAATGGCCAGCGTGACGCCATGTCAAGTGATTGGGAGCAGCAGGATGGCAGCAATCAGTCTTTACAACCGGCAGAGAATGTCGGGCGAGAAGACCGGTTAATTATTGGCATTTCGCTCGGTGATTACAATGGAATTGGCCCCGAAGTAATTCTGAAAGCCTTACAACACAACCGTTTACAAAAAATTTGCACACCCGTCATCTACGGGTCTATGCGAATTTTAAATCGGTATCGCAACCTGCTCAATCTGAAAGACTGGAACCTGAATGGTGTTCAGACGGTCGGTCAAATCAGTCATAAGCTCACGAACGTTATTACGTGCTGGCCTGATCAGAATCAGGATATTCAGCCGGGACAAGTAACACCCGAAGCCGGACAGGCTGCTCTGGCGTGTTTGCAGCGGGCGGTCGATGATTTGAAAGACGGGAAGATCGACGCCCTGGTAACGGCTCCTATCAATAAAAATAATATTCAGTCGGAGGAGTTTAAATTTCCGGGTCATACAGAATATCTGGCAGAGCAATTTGGCGTGCAGGATAACCTGATGTTTCTGGTCAGCCAAACCTTGCGGGTAGGTGTTGTAACGGGTCACGTACCGCTGGGGCGCGTTCGGCAGAACATTACCAAGGAGCGGATTGCGCAGAAATTAACCCTCATGATGCAGTCGCTGAAGCAAGACTTCGGTATCGAAAAGCCAAAAATTGCGGTGCTAGGGCTTAATCCGCACGCGGGCGAAGAAGGGCTGCTGGGTAATGAGGAAAATGACATTATAAAGCCAGTTCTCGCCGAATGGCGCAATAAAGGGCAGTTAGTGTTTGGCCCCTACCCCGCCGATGGTTTCTTCGGTACACGAGCTTATACCAAGTTCGATGCTGTGCTGGCAATGTATCACGATCAGGGTCTGATTCCATTTAAAGCCATTGCCTTTGAAGAAGGGGTAAACTTTACGGCCGGGATGCCTGCCGTCAGAACATCGCCCGATCATGGAACAGCTTATGATATTGCCGGTAAAGATCTAGCCGACGACACATCCATGCTGCAAGCCATTTACACCGCCATCGACGTTGCTCGAAATCGAAAAGACTTTTTGGCGTTAGAGGCAGGAGCTTTAAAGAAACAATCCGTCGAAAAATAAAGGGTTTGTAGCTTACCATTCGTAGTTTGCTGCTTCCGCCAGTAACTACACAGGAAAGACTATAAACTGCAAACTGTATATACAATGCTCAAATCAATGACCGGCTTCGGCAACGCAACGGTGGAGGCCGGTGGTCTGTCTGTAACTGCGGAAGTTAAAACGCTGAATTCTAAATTTTTAGACATTTATTGCCGCATGCCCCGGCAGTTTTCCGACAAGGAAATTGAGCTACGGGCAGTACTGACTCAGCAACTGGAACGCGGCAAAGTTGAACTTTCCCTCAACCTGGCCCGTACGAATGCAGTTCGGCCGGGAGTTACCATCAACCGTCCATTGGTATTAGCCTATGTTTCAGATCTGAAAGAAACGGCCAATACGATGCTGATGAGCATACCCGATAGCGATGTTTTGCAACTGGCTCTGCAACAGCCCAATGCCTACCTCACCGAATCCACCGATCATACTGCCGATTCGTCTGACTGGGCAACCGTACAGGCTGCCGTGCAGGAAGCCATTCGCCGGTGCGATGGCTTTCGCAAACAGGATGGAGCCGTTTTGGAAAGTAAATTTCAGGAATACATACAGATCATTACCGACCGGCTGGCCGATATAGAAGAGCACGACGTTCGGCGTATTCCGGCCGTACGCGACCGGATGCGGAATTCGGTACGTGAGTTATTGGATAACGAATCGTTCGATCAGAATCGCTTTGAGCAGGAGTTGGTCTATTATGTCGAGAAGTTCGACATTTCGGAAGAGAAAGTACGTCTCAAAAACCACCTCAGCTATTTTCTGGAAGTGCTGGCAACGGAAGAAGCCAATGGTAAAAAACTAAATTTCATTTCGCAGGAAATCGGTCGTGAAATTAACACCATCGGGTCTAAAGCCAACGACTCGTCCATTCAGCGATTTGTGGTGCAGATGAAAGATGAGTTAGAGAAAATTAAAGAGCAGACGATGAATGTAATTTAGTCCTTTACTCCGCAGGAATTCCTGCGGAGTAAAGATTATACATTAACCTAGCTTGGCTCTAAGAGCGGCAATTTCCTTGCTCATTTTCAGCATCTGTTTCATTAGTTCGGTATTTGTAACCGTTTCTACATGGCTCGTTGGTCCTACCGGACCGACACCACCGGGTAGTCCTCCATCCGGTACATCTTCCAGAACTCTACGGAAGTTGCGGATAATTTCAATAATTAGCCCAGGATTCTCTTTTAGATTGATGACATCACCATAGCGCTTAATAATGTCCTTGACTACTTTTTCGGCTGTTCCTGCTGACTTTTCCATAGCTATTTAAGTTGGTTTTCGGTTCTGAATGAGTTTAGTCGCTCCCAGGTAACGAGCGTGGTTTTATGCCCGTCAATGACAGGCATACTGGCGTGAATCATTCCATAATTACAATGGCCGGTGGGCAACAGATTATCCCAGACCAGCAATCGCCCAGCCACAGCCTGAACGGTTATATCCTGTGCCCGAAAATGCGTTTGTCCTCCCTGAACAGGCGTATTGAGATACAGCAAAATGGTGTGCTGCCGCTCCCCGGCAGGATCGTTATCCCAATAACCGGCATCGTGGTGATAATCAAAGTGGCCGCCGGGCTCATAGCGGGTGGCCTGCCAGTATTCGAGCCGCGAGCGGTTGGTATTAAGCAACGCTTCTAGTCGGGTTTCTAGATTGCCCATAAACGCCAGTAATTCATCACTGAACCACTCCTGAGCCGACGTTTCGCTGGTACGAATAGGGCTATTGAATGAATGGATAGTATTGTCCTCTACTTTTCTGATGACGCGGCTTTGCTGCCAGAAGGCAAACTCAAGTTCGCCAAGCACAAACGCACACTGGGCATCGGTCAAAAAAGCATCTATCCAGAATATATTTTTCTGGTTCGGTCGGTTAATTACCAGATCAGGCAGCAGATTCATAGTTAATTAGCTTTCGAAAAATGTAGGTTTCATACTGACTAATACTACGCGCGGTGCCAAGACCGTAGTGGCCGGTCAATTGACCACGATACAAGGCACGAATCCGTTCGGCAGACATACGCTCCTGCTCGGTCCAGGTCTGATGATCAGCCCAATGGGGTGTCCGCGTCCGCCGATCATAGGCATGCCAACCTAGCAAACGGTGAGGATGAAACAAATCATAGCCTGCGGTATAAGCTCTCAGGCTCGTAACGACTTCGTCGCCAAAAAAATAAATAGCGGGGTCGAACGTGATTTCCCGATTAAACTGCCCAGCCGTAAATAGGAAATGTAAGGAGACAAAATGAGCCGGTTTCGGTTGATCAAGCCTTTTCCAGAAGGGCATAGGATAGCTAACCAATTTGGTCAGCAACCCGTTATGGTAATCGAGGGCGTACATTTCCATCGGCTTGTACACTCGACCATAAGGTTCATTAACAGGATCGTAGGGCGGCAGGTAACCTGTTAAGATCGGTTTGTCAATGTTTTGTTGCCGCAATCCTTCATACATGTTAATCATGAGCTGATCCCAGCCACGCACAAAGCGCTGGTGCGAGTCAATCAAGAGCGTATACGGCTCACCATTCCAGCCCTGTTGCAGTAGGTTACGGGCCCAATTGCACCCTTTGCTTTCCTGATAAGGCACCTCAATAATGTCAATTTCGGGTCGATTGGTAAGGTTACTGGGCAACCGGTCAGTAGCTGATCGCTGCCACATAACTGCAATACGGATACGTTCGGGATGAGTCGCCATATTGAGCAGACTCTGAATCGTTTTAGGCAATTCGGAATCCCGGTAGGCCGGTATCTGCACATATATCTCCGCCATAGCCAAATGGATTATCAACTATAGAAAGTTAATTTATACTATCGCACCCGTTGAGAGTTACTTAGCAAACGGTAGGATCATCCATCCAGCGGTTCATGGGGTATATAAAACTGGTTGTAGTGGACATTCAAAACAGGAAATCTTACCGCATTATCGTAACCAACTGACCTCGCTACCCGTTAATCCTTGCACCGTTAAGCAATATTTAACAATTCTATTTATAGAATGAACACCCGTCGTTTATTCAGCGACAATACTATGCTAAAACTTCCCCTCGATTTTTATCAGTCTCACGACACGCTTACGCTGGCCCAACTCCTGCTCGGCTGCGAGCTTGTTCATGAATCCCGTAGCGACGGTGATGGACCGTCGGAGGGAATAACAGCCGGAATCATTGTAGAGACAGAAGGATATTTAATCGACGATCCAGCCTGCCATGCGTATCGACGCCAAACACCTCGCAATACAGCCATGTTTGGCCCGGCTGGCCTGTTGTATGTCTATCAGATTTACAACCACTACAATTGTATCAACGTGGTAACAGGGCCGGAGGGCGTGGGTGAAGCGGTATTGATCCGTGCGCTCGAACCAACAGAAGGAATCGACCTGATGGCTGTACGTCGAAATGAAGCCTTTAAAACGGGTTTTGAACGCTACCGTAACAACACCATCAACCCAACAACGGCCGACGGTCAGCGTAATCTCACGAACGGTCCCGGTAAGTTGACAATTGCGATGGGGATTAGCAAAAAGGAACACAATTCCTCATCGCTAATTACAGGAACTGTTTTTATTCGAGGACCCGTTTTACATGATTTCGATATGGTCACGACTACGCGCATTGGCCTGACCCAAGGGGCTGATTTACCGTATCGCTATTATATAAAAGGCAACAAATACGTGAGTAAAAAGTAACGTGTAACCCACAAAAAATAGCCTGCCTGTTGAATTCTATTCAGCAGGCAGGCTATTTTTTGTGGGTTGTAAATTAAACTGTCTAGTATTTATTGATAACCGAATCGGCCATAATTTTTACGTCTATACCCGTTGCCTTTTTCAGATTCGCCTGGTTATTCTGCCCGTCTACATACGCTGGATTCACCACCATCGAACGGTTGTAATAATACGAAGCCAATTCTAGTTTCTGCCGGTTGTTTTGCGTGAACCCTTCACCCTGATAAATCACCCCAAGGTTGTTGTAGGCGGGTGCATAGGCATTAGCCGCTCGAATAGTCTGTTTGTAGTAATATTTGGCAGAGTCAACGTTGGGCGTAATCTTCTGAAATACATAAGCCATTGAGAAATACGCTTCACCGAAATTCGGATAAATTCGGGTTGACTCCTGCAAGTGGTCGAGTGCCCACCGGCCGTGTTTGTTGGCATGAGCAATATTGGTATCAATGAGTACCTGCGCCTTCTTGATTTGATCGGGCGATGGTTTCGGCTTGATCGCATTGGTTGCTGTAGCAACCGAATCGGCTTTAGCACGGTCTTTCAGCCCTTTCTCAATCCACTCATTGGCCACGTGCCGCTGCACCTGACAGCTGGTAGGCGCATAAGGCAACGCCGAATTAAAGAGAACAAAATTATTCTCCCAATCGCGGTTACGCTCAACTGTTTTGAATGAATATAAGCCAATCACCACGGCCATCAGACCCAGTAAGGGGGCGTAACGAACCAAGGCGGGTCGGGGCGCTGGTTCGCTGGTAACATCAGCCGATTCAATTTTGCTGCGTACCAGTAGCTTTTGCAATGCCCAGATGAGTACAAAGCCAAAGCCCATGACGGCGGCATATGAAAAACGTTCGGCGAAAATACCACCCCGAATCCAGATAAAGCCCAGCCCGGGTGCCATTGTCACAAAGAACCAGAATATGCCGAAGCCCCACAGGGTACGTTTAACAAAACCTTTCCAGGCTAGCCAGAGTAAGCCTATGAATGTGAAAAAGCCAGCCCATGTCAGCAAATCACCTTTGCCACCCGACGGAATCACATTATACGAATAATCATAAACCAGCGGATGCGGCAGAATCAGCAACCGGATGTAGTACTCCAGAAACTTAAACATTGTAGACTTCTGCGTCTTTTCAATAGCATACGGATAGTTGGCCCAATCGATTGGTGGTGTGCCGCTCAACGTGCCAATCATTTTCTGCTTCTGGTAGAAGAACAAGACGGCTACAATTAGAAAGGGCCATATGCTAATCAGCGACTGCCATATGTTTCGTCGCGCAAACCAGTATTGCATGGCCGGAATCAGGGCCAAACTTACGATAGATGACTCTTTTGACAGAAATGCCAGATAAAGTGATACACAAGCGCCTGCAATCCAGCCCCATTGCTTCGTTTCCAGATATCGCCAATAAGACAATAGCATCAGGGAAATAAATAGAAAACTCAGTATCTCGTCGCGGCCTTTGATGTTGGCGACAATTTCGGTGTGAAGCGGATGGGCGATGAAAACTAACCCAATTAAAAACGCAGTAATGGTTTGATTTGTCAGCCATTTCTGGAGCAGTATGCCAATAACAAGCCCCGTCAGGCCATACAGACCGGCATTAATCATGTGGCTAATATTCGGATTATCCTTGAAATACTCCTGTTCCAGCGCAAACGTAATCAACGACAGAGGCCGATAGTAGCCCAGCGAAATATTACTAAAGTGCCAAAACTCGGTGCGGAGCAGGTCAGGAATTCCGGCAATACCTTTTTTCACGAACAGATTTTGCCCAACGGCGGCAATATCATCAAGCGCATATTGATGCCCAAACGTATTGATGTACAGGACGAAGCCAAGTAACGCCAGCACCAGGGGAGGCCACCATTCGATTGGGCGCTTGTCAATTGGCAGGTCAGATGAGGCTGATAAACCGACAGGTTTTGATGCCATGGGGCGTACCACAGAACGCTGATTGGTCTCAGCAGGGCGACTCGTACTTGGCCTTGTAGGACCATTCGGTGTCGTCGGGGAAGATTTAGGCGCTACTGAGCGAGGGTTCTCGTAGCCTTGTGATTGCTTCTTTTTAGCCATAACAGCAAGTACTCGTCTATTTTTGGGTGCTCAAATTCTTTATTTAGTGGTCCTGATAGGCTAAATAGAGAATCACTACATTTATGGATTGATTGTAAAGTTCCGTAAGAATGTCAGCAAAATCAATTCAAATACATAATCATCTGAAAACAATCGGTTTAGTAATCTCTCTGGGACTAGTAATAACCGCCTGTCGAACTGTACTACCGACAACGGCTACCCAGTCAACCGATCTAAACCGAACCAGCAATCTTGCTCTCGGCAATCCGAGTGGCGCATTGGGCAACGACCCGAACAATTATCTTATTACTCGCTCCCAGTACGTAGTCTCCTACAATCGCAGTCGAGGTATTGCCAACTGGGTAAGCTGGCACTTAAGTTCAGCCTGGAAAGGCGACGCTCGCCGAACCAACGATTTTCGGCCCGATCCAACACTACCGACGGGCTGGTATGCCGCCCGCCCCAACGACTATACAAATACCGGCTTTGATCGGGGACACCTTTGCCCCTCCGATGACCGGGACGCAACGCCCGAAGACAATGCCGCTACATTCCTCCTAACCAACATCGTGCCACAAGCCCCACGAAACAATCGGGAAGTCTGGAAATATTTAGAAGAATACGAACGGCAGCTAATGACGGGTGGCAATGAAGTCTATATTATTGCTGGTGCCAGTGGCACAGGAGGCACTGGTCAGAACGGATATGCGACCTCTTTGGCCGGTGGTAAATTGACCGTTCCGGCCACGCTCTGGAAAATTTTGGTTGTTGTGCCAATCAATGGTGGCAACACGTTTCAAGTCACGACCAATACCCGAATCATTGCTGTAAATATACCCAATGACCAGTCAGCCGCCGACAAACCCTGGCGGGCTTACCTAACCAGCATAGATGAATTGGAGAATTTAACAGGCTACAACTTTTTATCGAATGTGCCAATTGACATCCAGCGCATCATTGAAAAGCGGATTGACGGTGGTAATAGTTAACTAAAGATCTTCACTGACAATTTATATGGCAACCGCAGCCACCTCCGTGGTGGTTGAAACCTCAGTCCTCATTGGAATACGTTGTGTCCGTCGACGCAGGAGCGAAATTGCCTCATTTTCATCAGCAAAGGTGCCGTTCACGTTGACCATATTCTGGGCTAACACATCATATTTCCCACGCATCAGCAGAAAGAAAACCTGTCCAAAATCCAATCCATCAAAGATTATAGCCTGATTCTGAGCATATTTATCGATAGTTTTCAGGAAAAAAGTTGGGTGCTCAGTCCAATGCATAGCCGGCCGAACGTGATGGCTAATATGGTAGCCATCATTCCAGCACTTTTTATTATAGTTCACATTGATACACGTAATGCTGTTTTTGTAGGCATTACCTGGATCATCAAAATCTACAAAAGAGTGTTGGGTCCAGTTGCCTATCATGGCAATGAACCGGTAAATAAAAAGTGGAAATATGAATACCAATACTGTGGCGGGCCAGCTTACAAAACAGAGCGCAATGCATATGGCGCCAAAAATAAGCTCACCCCTCATAGCGCGAACGGCTAGTTTTGGACGATTCTTTCGGCGCAGGTACGTCAATAAATTTCGGACGCCCACCACAAAGAAGCGACCGAAGTAAGCGGCAAAACTCCAAACGCTGTCGCGTTGAAATGTCATTGTACTGCTATCATCATCTTCAAGATTATTCTCGGGATGGTGCATACCAATGTGATGGCTGTAATAGGTTTCTGGCGTGTGACCAAAGAAGGGCGCGAGTACCCAAGGCAGGTAATTATTCATCCAGTCGTACTCCGACTTGAAAAACTGCCGGTGACTTGTGCAATGAAGCATTAGGCCAAAGGGACCTTTAACACCAAAATTACTAAAGCAGAAATGTAAGACTGCCACCACTCCCCAAGCCCAGCCCGTGAGAAAGGGCATGAATAATAAAACACTTAACGGAATAAGCGTCAGGCTAATACGGATGGTGAGATAAATGAAGGGCAGATCACGCTCATCTTTAATATACTTAAGAAAAAAACGGTCAAGTCGGTTATAATCCCGCTCCGAAAAAGTGGGGTCTTGGATCGTGCTTAGTACCTTCATGTACAACTACGGTGATTGAAAAACATAGAAAAAGGTTCAGATAGTTTCGATTTCGCTGTGGACGACAACCGAAACTGTCTGAACCTTTCCGTAATACTAACGAAAAAAGTGGAATTAAATTGAATTATTTTTTGTTCAAATGAAATTTATTTCTTCTCAACAGCATGACCGCCAAATTCATTACGTAAGGCAGCCACTACTTTTCCCGTAAATGTGTCGTCCTGCAAGGAGCGATAACGGGTCAATAATGACATGGCGATAACGGGTGTAGGCACCC
Organism: Spirosoma sp.; assembly: GCA_964263725.1. Lineage (GTDB taxonomy): Bacteria > Bacteroidota > Bacteroidia > Cytophagales > Spirosomataceae > Spirosoma. The sequence goes on along the minus strand of CAXVWN010000368.1, from coordinate 19,035 downwards.
CTAAATCGAGGGCTGTTTCGAGTGTCCATCTACCTTCGCCGGACGAGAACATTCTACCTTTTATAGAATCCAGTTTAGGATCTTTACTAAAGGCATGCTCGGTTAGCTCCATCAGCCAGCCACGAATTACCGAACCATGACCCCACATTTTGGCCACGGCCTCGAAGTCAAATGGAAACTGGCTTTTTTCCAATACTTCAAACCCTTCAGCAATGGACTGCATCATGCCATATTCGATACCATTGTGCACCATTTTGGTGAAGTGTCCGCTACCCGCCGGGCCAGTATATAAATAGCCATCTTCAACCGAAATATCCCGAAATACACCATGTAGTGGTTCAATTACGTCGGCATCACCGCCAACCATAGTACAGGCTCCATTCAAGGCACCGCTGATACCTCCGCTGGTACCGCAATCCAGGAAACCAATGCCTTTCTCCTTGAGATAATCGTGCCGCCGAACAGAGTCCTTGTAGTGTGAATTGCCACCGTCGATGACCACGTCGCCAGCCTGCATCACTGTCAGTAATTGCTCGATAACCGTATCAACTAACGGACCAGCCGGAATCATTAGCCATAAAACGCGTTTCTCAGGCAGAGCATCATAAAGGCTCTGTAAAGTATTGGCTCCTTGCGCTCCTTCGCCTTTAACGGCTTCAACTAAGGCTTCGTTAATATCGTAGCCAACAACGGTATGGCCATGTTTTACCAGGTTACTGACGAGGTTAAACCCCATCTTTCCTAAACCAATAAATCCAATATGCATAACAATCAATGATTTGAACGGTTAAATTGGCGATTTTTTCCTGAATGCCAGTTTCCGTGGTTGATAGAATTTAAAAACTATGGTTTGGAAACAGTCGATACCAGACAAGAGCCGATCCAATACCGATACCCGTACCAATACAGTCTGCCAGTAGATCGAGCCAGTCAGCGCTGCGGTTGATAGGTAAAAAATACTGAAGAACTTCAATGAGAGCACCCACAAACAATCCAGCAATCGCCACACGGCCAAGTCGAAAACCGGCCAGCACCCATAGGAAAGCAAATAAAACAAATATGGCAATATGAAGTCCTTTGTCGTTCCAAGTCATCAATTCGTCCGGCACCTGGTCATGAGGTGTCAGACAACCAATCAGCATAATGAGGGTCCAGGCAATGGCCAGCCCGCGAATTAGGGTCGGAGTAATTTTCATTTGGTTAATTTTAGCCCGTTGGCTGTGAGGAGCAGAAAAAGAACGATAAGACTAAGCAAATAAATAACATTCCGGGAGTCGATAATGCCCCGACCCAGTGCCCGATATTGTTCGTCCAGTGCGAACAGAGATAAGTAATAAGACAAGCCGCCAAATATAGATAAGCCTGCCAAAGCGCTTAAACCAATGTATAAAAAAAAGCAAATAAATACACCCAGCACGAACGCAACAACTTGATTATCATTGATTGATGACGCCCACAACCCGATTGCCACAAACACCCCTGCCAGCAATATCAGACCAATGTACGACCCAAACACGCCTGCTGAATCAATATTACCAATGGGAGACCCAAGTTGGTAGAGAGTAACATAATATAGTAACGTTGGGAGAAGTGTCAGGATAACGAGCAGCCAGCTGGCCAGGAACTTCCCTCCTACCACGCCCCACCGGCTAACAGGTTTGGTTAGCAACCACTCGAGCGTACCGGAGCGTATTTCGTCGGCAATAGAGCGCATGGTAATAGCGGGTACCAGAAACAGCATTACATAAGGCGTAAGATTGAAAAAGGTGCCCATATCGGCATAACCATTCTCCAGCAGACTCGTATCAGGAAAGACCCAGAGTAACAGCCCGACCGCCGTCAGAAACACGCCCATGATGATATAAGCGATGGGCGATGAGAAAAATTGGTTGATTTCTTTACGAAAAATGGCCAGCACGAAAGAGATACGATTTACAACGATATTCGGTTTTCGGTATGTAGTTGGTTGTGCAATTTCACACCAAAAACTATAAATTCATTCTATTCAAACGGATTTGCTTTGCTCCTCCGTATGAATGCAGCCACAATCAGCGACAGCAAAAAGCCCATAAATAACGTACCGAACACACCAGCAACAAACGTAAAGCCCGGATTTTGAAGCTTCTCCGACCATTCCATTGCCTGATCAATTGATTCGTCGGACATCGTACCCATAGCTTCCATTTTTTCGTGGGCCTGCTCCAAAGCCCGTTTCTGAATAGTGGGGTCAATGACTACATTATAAAACGTAATGAATGCCGCCGATAGTAATCCCCCTATCGCCGACACGAGAGCACCAATACCCAAGCCTTCACCATAGGCCATATAACCGCTATTTAATGACCGATAATCCTGCATCGACAGGATCAGGCAAGCAATCATGGCTACTATAGTCAGCCCACTAAACCAGGGATTGGATGTCTGATCGGTTAAATACATAACCAGCGTGATAACTATAAGCGAGAGACCGAGAATAGCCCCCCACTTTAGGGCAACGCGAGCGGTAGAAGGTTGTTCGTTCATATCAGTTCAAGGATTAACAACGCTGTAATCCTGCTTGCGAAAAATAAGTGATATAATGAGTATGGGTATGACCGCTAGCGCCGTCTTTTTTGTCAATTCGTCGGGCAGCAAAACACCGGGTTTCATAGTAATGACCTTATTCCACTGCTCGGCGAAGGTTTCCGGACCAAACTGATCTATAATTTGCTTCTTTCCGTCCAGCAAAAGCATTTTAGAATTCGTTATGTATTCAGCAAAAATACCCGGATCAACCTGCGTGACAAACAGGTAAATAAGCCAGCCCGTTATTAAGGCAGCCGTTGTATTCAGTACATAACCAATGGTTAACCCTTCCCATAAATGCAGTCTTCCATGACCAACATACTTTCGATAATACCAGACTGTCGCGATCATCGTAATGATATGAATACCATAATCAAGTACGCGTATATTGCCGAGAGCGGGTAAACCAACGGCATGTAGACCCAGAAAATAAAGAAAACAAAGAACGCCCGTTGTCAACCCGGCAAGAAGCGGAATTTTCAATAACGGATGCCCAAAATAATTGAGAATATTTTTCATACTGTAGGGTTAAATTGGCCGTGATGCACAGTGCCAATAACGCGGCCAGTGAGCGTTTGACCCAGAAATGGTGAGTTTCTCGATTTAGAGAATGATCGGTTGTAAATCCACGTACCGGTGGGGTCAAAAAGAGTCAGGCTGGCGGGTTGTCCCTCGGCGATGGTCACAGCCGGGAGCCGCAGAATTTGCCGGGGCTGGGTTGTGAGCTTGTCAACGAGTTGTGGTAACGATAGGTTACGATTGTGAGTAATAACGATAGCGAAAACAGTTTCAAGACCCGTAATACCAAACTCAGCCTGATCAAATTCCAGATTTTTACTTTCGGCATCCTGGGGTGTATGGTCCGATACAATAGCGTTGATGGTGCCATCGCCCAGACCTGCCCATAGAGCCGCTACATCGTCTGGTGACCGGAATGGCGGATTCACTTTCAAATTCGTATCAAAATCAGCCAGGGCCGAATCATCAAAAGCAAGTTGATGAGCTGCTACGTCACAACTTACGGGGCTTCCCTTCGTCTTCGCCTGCCGAATCAAATCGACCGAACGAGCCGTCGAAATAGTGGAGAAATGTAATAGAGAATCAGTCGGTAAGATTGTTTCTCGTCGTCTATCGCCCAAAACATAATCCAGCAAACGTAAATCACGCTCAACCATTAACTCTTCGGCCAGAGCTGGCATTCCTTTCAGACCAAGTAATGTGCTTTGAATTCCCTCATGCATCTGCCCGAATTGGGTTAGCAACGCTTCTTCGGGATGGTTCATCAGCAACCCATTAATGGGCTGTAGATACTGTAACGTCTTAAGAAACAGATCAGGGTTTTGAAGCGAATGATGCCCATCCGAAAACGCCACAGCACCCGAATGATGCAAGTCGAGCATATCCGTAAAGTCTTCGCCAGCCGCTTTTTTAGTCACGGCGGCAATTACATGAACACTCACCGGCTGTCCCTCGGCCATACGCCGAACGTAGCCTAAAGCACCTTTGGCATCGACCACCGGCTGCGTATTAGGCAGCACAGCAATGTCGGTAAAGCCGCCGGCCGCAGCCGCCCGGCACACACTCGTCAGGTCTTCTTTATGTTCATATCCGGGGTCCTGCGCCAGCACACGCATATCCACCCAACCAGAGGACACATGCAAGTTATCGGCGTCAACGACTCGAACATTAGTGTCGATGGGCAGATTTACACCAACTTGGCGAATCAGGCCATTTTCGACCAGAATATCACACACCTGTCCATCAAACGATGAGGCAGCATCAACAATACGGGCAGAACGAATCAAGAATTGCATGAGTAGCCCCCCTCACCTTTTTCCAAAAGGAAGGATTGAGGTAAAATGATTAGTTAAAAAAAAGGCTCCTTACGGAGCCTTCTGATGTAAAGTTCAGTCGATCAGGCACCCACCAATTCCTTGTAGGCATCAGCGGTTAATAGGCCCTCCTGCTGTGATGCTCCAGCGGGCTTCAGGCGGATAATCCAGCCTTCACCGTAGGGATCACTATTAAGCAGCTCGGGTGATTTCTCGATGGCTGCGTTCAGTTCAAGAACTTCACCTTCAATCGGCAGAAATAAATCCGATACGGTTTTAACGGCCTCAACCGCGCCAAATACGTCACCTTTAGCAAGCGATTGGCCAACGGTATTAACATCAATGAAGATGATATCACCCAGTTCGTTTTGGGCAAATTCAGTAATACCAATCACGGCTGTACCGTCATCTTCTATCCGAATCCATTCGTGATCCTCCGTATAGCTCAGTTCTGCAGGAAAATTCATTGTAGGGGAATTGATTTATAGCCACAAAATACGGTAGCAAGGGCCGGATTTGCAAACGGTAATGTGGCTGACAATCCGTTTATCTTACGGATCAACCTGTTTGCCGCCTGTCATACACCTTACTTGGCTACCACCGCCGATTGATTTGGAGAGAAATTATAGGCGCCCAATCGGTCGCTGCTTTGCCGCTGAATCATCCATTGCGGATAAGGTTTAGGCGTTGCACTTATTTCGTCGAGCTTTTCCAGTTGCTCAGTCGTTAAGCTTACCTCAACGGCTTTAATATTATCTAAAAGTTGATCCGTATTTTTCGCGCCAATAATCACACTTGTAACACCCGGCTTGGCTAAAACCCAAGCCAATGCAATTCGCGCTACCGATACCCCATGAGCCTCGGCAATGGGTTGCATCGCGTCGATAATATCGTAGGCGTGTTCCTGATTGACCGGTGGAAAATCGAACGCTAACCGACGGGAATCGCCTTCGGGCTTGTTATCCCGGGTGTATTTCCCCGACAGAAAACCGCCCGCCAACGGACTCCAGGGCAGAATACCCATCTGCTGGTCCTGCACCATGGGCACAATTTCGTTTTCGAGATCACGCCCAGCGATCGAATAGTAATTTTGAGTGGATACGAACTTCGTCCAGCCGTTTTTTTCGGCAATGCCGTTCGCTTTCATGACCTGCCAGGCCGCGAGGTTCGAGCAACCAATGTAGCGCACTTTACCACTCCGAACTACATCTTCCAGTCCGCGCATGGTCTCTTCCAGCGGAGTGATCGGATCGAATCCATGAATCTGATAGAGGTCAACATGGTCGGTTTGGAGTCGTTTCAGGCTACCTTCTATCTGCTGCATAATTTGCAGACGCCCTAAGCCAACCTGATTTTTGCCTTCGCCCATGCGGCCCCGCATTTTGGTAGCAATAATAAGTTCATCGCGTGACAAACCCAGCGATTGTAAAGCCTGACCAAGCAGCCGTTCTGACTCACCGAACGAATAGACATTGGCGGTATCAATAAAGTTAATGCCGTTGTCGATAGCGGTTTTAACAATATCATTAACGGCATTCTGCTGAAGCTCGCCCATAGCTTTCCAGTAGCCGGTGCCCCCGAAAGTCATCGTACCAAGGCATATTTCGGAAACCAATACGCCAGTATTGCCGAGCGATTTATAGTTCATGTTGTTTTGGTTAATGTGTAGTAAGTCAACCGGCAAATGAATAAGATTGTTGATAATCTGCTTTACTCTGCCAGATTAAATTTCACCTGTATACCGCCCGCCGTGGTTGCCCGGCGGAATGAGTTCGACACGAGTGGGTCGTTGAACGTCCGGTCGAAGTAAAAGTTAAAATTCAATCGACGGTTCACGATGTAGCTTATTTGCGGGCGTAACTGGAAGTTCACATTACCAGCCGTAATTATCTGCTCAGCATCTAATTTCCGCTGAATGGCCCGTGTATCGCGCAACGTCAGGTTGCAGGAGAACGTCAGGTCATTTTTCAGTTTTTTGTAAGCACCATTGATACGGAACGGAATACGCACATTTTGCCGGGTAAATCCGATAGACGCTGTCAGGTCTTTATTGCTCAACTCAGCTACCTGCGAGTTCGATAAGCTCAGGGCTATATCGCGGCTTTGGTTATATTCTAACCGTCCGCTAATACGGTTCTTGGTCTGGAACTGCACCCCAATCATCGGCTGAAATTTCTCCGACATGGTAATCGTGCTCATCGCAAAGACAGGCACAAACTGCCCAATCTGGTTGATAGATGTCGCCAATGGCGAGTTCTGTACGGCTAGATTGACATAGGCTGCGCCATAATCTAGATTCGAGATGAAGTTACCAACGCTATAGGTCGATGAATAGCTATGATTGATGGTAAAGGCGCTGAATTTCTTCCGAATAAATCCTAATCCTGAGAGACCGTTATAGGCAATCTGCCAGTTGGGCAGGGGGAAGTTATAGAAAGGAGACAATTGCGCTTTTTCAACAGGCTGCCCGCTATAAGCCGCAAAAAAAGCGGGTATCAAGACATCCTGCGATGTTTTGTCATATTTTCCGGTCTTTTCGGGATTGGCTGCGGTGAGCTTGTCGATAAAAAATTGGCGATAGCTCTCAAATTTATCGAAAATAGGCGATGTATTATCCCCGCGCAAACCGATGAATGCCGTACGAAACGACCAGAACGACATACTGAATTGGCCATTACGTACAGCCGAATACGTCTCGAACGGTCCGCCCTGCGAGCCCGGCCGGTAATATTCCTGATAAGCATCCGTACGATCCAGACGCCAATTTATCTGCATCCGAAAATCTTTGAACGGCTCCAGTGTTGTGCTGGCCGTAAATTTTTTGGTGATGTTTTGTTGAAAGGCCGTGTTGAGCACCGTACTGGGCGAAAGCCAGCCCTTATCGGCAGCTTTGCGAATAATATCATGGTCCTGACTACCCAGCACAAAACCAAGCCCCGGCGCATTATTCTGGTCTACCCCAAATAATTTGGGCGTTGGCAAAAAGCCGGGCAGAATAGTAGATTCCTGCACAACATAGGAGAAATTGATTCCCCGTACGGTTAGTAAGGCCCGCGTAAAGTTTTTCAGTATTTTACTTTCTCCACGAACAATATCTTCAATATCACCAGGGTTACGGGCAAAGTTTTTACGAAGTGGCGACGGTGTATTCACAAAACGCAGATACCGAATCTTATTATAGAGCCGAATCAAATCGACCCGCCCCGTAATACCTCGTTCGCGGTTATTGCGCAACGTGTTACCAAACGGCACACCCAGCGAATCGGTAACACCAAATGAGTTAGCCTGAAATTGGTAACCAATTCCATAAATGGCATCGGCGGCAATCCAGTCGAGTAATGGAATTTTGTCTAAAGGCAGTCGATAAGTAGCCCGAATGTCCTGCACAAAGTTTTTTAATCGACCGAGTTGCTTGATACTGTTCACAATCGAGTCGCGTTTGGCCTGGGTATTAATATCGCCCGCTGGTTCGTCAATAATCGCGTTGGCCTGTGCATGATAAGTCAGCACTAAACTGCGTGTCAGGTTCCAGGTAAGGTCATAATACCGGTTAAACAGAAAGTACTTCTCAAACTGCGGAACGATACCATTGGTCGTCAGGTCCGACGAGCGAAGCTGAGTTTTAATAAAACTCCGGTCCATATCGGTACGAATCGAGACCAATGTAGGCAGCAGTGTCACATTAAAATCCTTGAGCCAACGTAAATAGGGGGCTTCAAACGACGCAACATTTCGGAAGGGTTCAAATGGCTTCGGCTGGCTGGTGTACGTATAGGATATACCGCCCCGGTGCTGCTGCTGAAGGTATTCCTGCGTTAGGATATTGGTCCGTTTCGCATCATTAAAGGCATACGTAAACGCAAAATTCTCAATATCCCAGAAATGCATTTTGGCATTCGGGTTGGTTCTTACCTTTCTGACATTCGAGAAATTATACCCCCGGCGCGTCGTGTTGTCCTGCACCAACTGGCGGTAGCTATCCCGCTCAGATTCCGGTTTAGTCGAAAGCGACGTTGCCAGTGGCGTATCTGGGTCCAATGGGTCAAAATGCGGGTCTACATTCCGGTGGTCGTAATTGACGTAGAGTGGAATACGAAGCCCCCAGCTAGCGGGCAGAAACTTATCGACCGCCAATGCCGACGACAGGCCAAATTCGGTGGTCGTTTCGAGCGCCCGTTCACCAATGCGGGTCTGCACTCCGCCAAAGCCAAACGTCGTGATCCGCCCCGAAGCGGTCAACGTTCCAATGTCGGCCAGTTTCATATTCACGGCTCCCACAGCCGCCATACCAGCATGCTGGTCATAGCCATAGGCGCGCAATTCATCGACCCAAATAGTAAACGTTTTAGGTTGTTCACCGTCCCCTTCCATTTTTGGATTACGAACACCAATCATGACCGACTGTACAGAACTCAAATCGGGGCTACCCACCACAGTTAGCCGATAACGACCGTTGGCCGACAACTCCGAATAAGCCAGCGATGTTTGCCGGGTTAGCTGCCGGTTACGGTTAGCTTTGAGGTTAATAAGTTCTTGTAATGCCAGATCGAGATCATTACCGCCTACTCCGTTGGCAGAGTTTACTGGCCATATGGACTCAGAAGCCTGATTCCCAGGAAGCGTAGCAATCAGATTTGGAATCTCGATCTCATAATAGTTATCGGTATAATCAGTTCCTAAGCGCACGAAAGCAGATGTCCTCCCACTTTCCTTATCGGGATTGTGCATGTGCACGAACATTTTGATCCGCTCCCGGAACAACAAATTGAAATTTGTATTTTTGAATGCCCCGCGTGAGTCACCGTCCCGGAGGTTCGTTACGCTCAGACGCATCGACTGCTCATTCAATTCCACAACGTTCGGCTGCGTATAATCGCGGTCACGAACATAGCCCGGCGGTACCGAGTAAATGTATTTATCGCCACCAACGGTGGTCGTTTGCGTACTGCTGTTTTCTTCGACATTGACCGTCGAAACCGTAAAATTAGCGTCGTAGGGTTCGGGCACTTCCTGCAAACCGCGTTGGGTCAGGTCACCGGTATATTTGCGGTACTGGTTGGCTTCCATCTGCAACTCCGCAAATCGCAGCACCACCGGCTGGTCAAAATCAGTCAGGTACATGCGCATAAATCGCATGGATTTGAAACCATTGATGCTGCCCACTTTCCGCAACGGTTCCCGAATTGGAATCCGGAATTGATACCAGTTGACAACGCCACCCGGCGCACCGGGCGTTGGCACAGATACTTTATCGACAATATATTTCTGACCGACTTCCAGCTTACCCTGACGAAGGTCTACCTCATATTCGTAGTAGGCTTCATTGTCGTTGATGGTGTTGTCAATATTAAGGTCTTCAATATCGGGCAGTGTAGAGGATGCGGGGGTCAAATACTGGTTGGTGCTGGTATTTTCGGGCGAGTTGTTTTCCATACCCATAAATCGCTTGTACCGCGCCACAATGTATTTCTGCTGGTCGGCTTCGTCGCCGAGATAGAATTTAAAATCGTCACCTGATGGGTCTTGCTGAATCTCAGCCAACGCATTGGGATCGGTCACTTTAGTTCGAATAGCAGCCAGATAGCTTTGGAAAAACTGTTGTTCTGATGTAACCCCATCCGGAATAGTTGGCTGACTGCTCAACCCGTCTAACCCAATATCCTGCCGGTCACGAACGCCACTCTGGAACGCATTTGTGACAAACTGCTGCGTTGGTGCTTTCCCCCAACTCGTTGTTGCAATGCCCCCAACCCGGGTACTGGCGGTATCGGCACTCGTCGGGAAACCATTTTCAAACTCATACCGTCCGTCTTTAATAACATCTTCCGAAATATCGCCGAGGTTAAAGACCAGTTTACCGCCCGTTGTGTTGTTTATGTTCTTCGTATCATCATTACTACCCCGCACTACCCCAGCCGGTCCCGACACAAATGGGTCCATCAGCCAGAACGTCATATTCTCGATGTTGGCATTGTCGAAATCAATGTCCGAAGCGATGGCCCGCGTCACGGCCCCGAAGTTTTGTTTCAGAGTAGCCTGAGGCAAATTGCCCTTTGCATCCAGATTGGGGTTGTAGTTATACATGCCCCGCTCAGCCGGAAAATACGATACATCCAGAATACTTTCGGGCAATTGCACGACTCTGGCCGAACGACCCGGAAACAAATCCTGAGGCAGAAATGGGCGTTCATACACATGTTTATTTACATCGTCGAGGTCAATATTCGATGACACACCCAATCCGGCAGATCCAAAAATACTGGGGTCAACTGTATAGACCGAAATTCGGGCGCGGTTGTAGGCAAACGGCAACGGATCGGCAAATGACCCCTGCGGAAACTGTTGCGGAGTAGCACCCAGCCGCCAGCGCGTAGGTTGGCGGGTCAGATCGAAAATGGTTCGAGCCGCTTCAAAATCGTCCAGGTAGCTTTCGTTTCGCGCTTTAGGGTTCGTACCGGGGAACAGTTGAGCGACTTCGCCGTTGATCTGAACGGTAGACATTTCTTTAGTCTGGACACCCGGCAGGCCGTCCAGAAAACGTGTCAGACCAGGAGCATCTTTACGAATGGTGGCGTTCAACCCCAAAATGGAGTTGTTAACGGGCTCGTTGCCAAGGGCCACACGGGTCAGGAAACCAGCGGGCGTCTCTTTCATGTGCATAGCCGTCAACCCAACCGTGATGTCCCGATTGATCGCATAATCCAAGTGCGTACCAACCAGCGTTCGTATCTGATTCTGGAACAAATCAGGCTGCTCGAAACTTATACGGATTTCTCGACCAGAGTTGGTCACACTCTCATTGGTAATGCGCAACCGGCCAATCTGGGCTTCGAGAACATAGTCCAGTCCGGCAACCAGCGGCACGCCACCCGCCGTTACGGTAACCGACTGCTCATTAACGCCATACGGTAATTGTACTTCGGCACCGTTGCCCGATTGGAAAGAGCCTTTCAGGAAAAACTTATTTTTATCGGCAATCTGCGAAGCATCAGTCTGGGTGCCCCGATAAAGCTGATCGAAAACGTACTTGGACTTCAGCGATGCATCGCTTCCAAGCTTAGTTGATAGAAACGCACCGAACGGTTCCAGCGTTGGGAAAATAATCTTTCCGTATCGGCTATCTATCGTAAGGTTTTCAACGTAATCGAAATTACCATCGGGTTGGGCGTCTAACTGCTGGTTGAGCCGATCCATACCGAAGACCTGCACTAAAGGGATGTTCTGAATAGCTCCTTCCTGAAGGTTCGGGTTGTCGATACCCGTCAAGTCATCTTTGTAAATGATCCGCAACTGAAACCCTTGTCGCGTAATCTGCGCCGAGTTAAGGGAGTAGATGTTTTTCATCATCAGGTTCCACATGGGCAACTGAAGGTTGTTGCGCAACGTGGCCGACTTCAACAGTTTCAGTACCAGTACTTCGCTATTTTGGCGAGCCTGATAGTCTTCAGTCAGTTCACCAACTTTATAATGCCGACCCTGATAGGTATATTCGTAGGCAACCGCTAAAATTTCATCGTTGCGCAACGGTGTTACGAGCGAGATATAACCCAAGTCGGGCTGTAGTTTATATTCGCGGTCGGTCAGGCGTTTGGCTCCGCGCAACAGATCAAAGTCCGTGCCTTTAGCCAGTGCATACGTACCTGTCAGAATATCATTCGTTCTATCTACCTGCCGGAATGAATTGGCGGCATCAGCCGTCAGCTTATTAAAAAGACTATTAGCCGCGTTGTCAGATGGTGTACGGTTATTACGCGAAAAGGGCGGCAAGTTTGGATTTGTCTGGCTGTACGGATTGCCTTCTCCCAAATCCTGAAAACCAACAATATTCCGCAACGATTCGGTGGTGTTCGTTCGATTGGTAACGTACACCTCAACGCGGGTTACGTTTACGCCCGATGTTACCTGTGGAAGTGTTTTCAACGACGCTTCGTAATTGGCCCGGAAAAACTGAGACAGGAAAAAGTGGCGGTTTTCATCGTACTGATCGGCCCGAATTTCAAACGGCCGATTGGAAGTACCGCCCCGCAACACAATCTCGCTCTTACGCGACCGCTGCTGCGATGCCACTACCGTTGCATTCAGTTTGCCGAACCGCAACTGGGTTTTAATACCAAACAGGTTTTGTACACCCGGAATCAACTGACTGTTAAGCGCCCAACTGATATTACCGACTTCAAGCCCTTGCAGAATACTCTCGTTTTGGGGAGTAAAATTGGGGCTTCCCGGCGTTGAGCCGTTGAGGCCAGGAAGATCTACATTAGGTCTGGTGGGCAGATTGGGCACGCCTGGCAGTCGCTGCCCGGTTCCAAAAGCGGGTAGCCCACCGCCTGGTTTGTAATTGAGTTTCAGCGCATTCTCGAAATTAAAACTGGCTTTGGTATCAAAGTTTGCCAATACGCCTAGTTTCTCGCCAATCTTGCCATTGAAATTGATCGCAATCTGTTCGTTAAACAGAAAATTACCGTTCCGGCGTTGCCGTACGGGAAGCACCGGATTGTCAATGAATTGGTAGAGATAACCAAAATCAAGTGTTACAAAACCATTGGGCTTAAAGTCCACCTGACTGCCCCCAAAAAGCCGGTCGATAACGGGTGGCAGTTCGAGTTTTGGAATCAGCCCTCGCCCGCTCAGTGCGCTCTGTCCATCGCGCTTGGCACTATAATCACGCAAAATATTCTGCTCAACGTTGTGATTTTGCAACTCATTATACGTTGAGAACGGAATCGTTTCGGCTGGCCGATACGGCAACCCAAACTGCGACGGGGTCAAAATTGATATCGGCTGAGCAGGCGCACTCGTGCCGGGCACAGTAGAACCGGACGTGGTCGGGGTAAGGTCCGTTCGTCCCTGTACACTATTGGCAGTTGGTGCACCCGATAGCGACACGCCCGAACGGACTCGCTCCGTTACGGCAATACCTCCGTCGGGGCCAAGCCGAAAATCGGTTGAGACGCCTTTGGGATCGCGTAGAATAAAGGGTGATTTTGATGGTCGTTCGGAGAAGCGGGTGGCACGCCGGTCGGGCCAGTTAATGGTCGGTCGGCGGTTAGCACTGCGTAAGGCCCGGATACTATCGGTTCGATTTTGGATGGCCTGCTTCGTTGAATCGGCGCGCAGAATAGCCCGACGACGTGCATCGGCACGCGCCGAATCGACAACAGCTTGCTGTCGTCGTCCGGCAGCTCCACGCCGGGCGGGAGCAGGTTGATCTTGACCTAAACTAACACCCAGCCCGACCAATAGCCAGCATCCCAGCATCAGCCACCCGTTTGGCACAAACAGCAGCCTACTAATGGCAGGAATAAGGTGGCTAATAACGGAACTGTGAACAAAGTAGGGGTTCACCATTGAGGGTACTTTCAGGTTCAGAATTAATAGCGTACGGGACGTTCTTCTATCAAACGGCCAAAATCGGCCCAATCGTCTAAGAGGATGATAGATTTTTTATGCGGCTGGTTTCTTTCGTTTCAGCATAAACGGATAACAAAAGTAGGAATTAAGCAAATGGCATACGAACAACTTACGCGACGTTGCTGATTTTTTCGAGACAGCAACAGGCGTAGTTCTCCCTCAGCCCCTACAATTACCAAGCCAGATTCTTGGGGGATTTTCTAAAGAAAGGTTTTCAACTTGATTACGGGGTGACCGGTACGGCTTTAGCACGCACTGATGTCGAACGACTTACGGCCTGAATGAGAGAATAGATGGTGACCATGCCAAAGCCAACCATAAGCATAATGTGGAGAAAAAACATGCGAAAGTCATGAATATGAATAGCCAGGGCAAGGCCTCCAAAAAAATATAACGTCAGCAGTCCTTCCGCAACGGTTAGCCAACTTATCCGGCGATTTATGTATTTATTGGCCGCCCAACTATCGGCCGCCGTCTTGACATTAAATTTCGGCGTCCGGACAAATGGCGTTTTTCGGCCCATGTATCCTTCAATAACAGCAATTGTATTGTGCAGCGATAAACCCATCATGAGCGATGAATACATTGGAAAATACCAGGCCAATCTGGCTTTGTTAGCGCCCTTCAAAAACCAGACGGGAATGCCATAGAAGGTGATTAAAATTAACAGGTTAAACTGAAATAGATTAATAACCACAAAGACCCACTCCCATTCAGGATGCTGACTGCGAATGTAAATCAGGGGCACGCTCATAACGCCAAGAATCAGGACCAGAATAAAGGTGGCACTGCTGAAAAGATGAAAAAACGCGTGAAGTTTCATGGTGAGTGATACATTCGGCGCTTTGAGCACATTAACAAATAGCTTACGGGCGCACTCAGCCGCTCCTTTCATCCAACGATATTGCTGTGATTTAAGGGCGTTCATCGCCACAGGTAATTCGGCGGGCGAGCCAATATCTTCACGATACACGAATTTCCAGCCCCGCAATTGGGCCCGGTAACTCAAATCCAAATCTTCGGTCAGCGTATCACTTTGCCACCCACCCGCGTCGATGATGGCCGACTTACGCCAGACACCACCTGTACCATTAAAATTTGCCAGCAGTCCAGCGGCATAGCGCCCACTCTGCTCAATGGTAAAGTGAGCATTCAACCCAAACGCCTGCAATTGGGTGATGAGCGAAAAATCTTCGTTGAGATGTTCCCAGCGGGTTTGCACAATGGCTACTTTCTGATCAACAAAGTGCGGCACTGTTTTAAGCAAAAACTCAGAGTCGGGCACAAAATCGGCGTCGAAAATAGCCATCAATTCCCCTTTGGCAATGGCCAATCCATAGCCCAATGCCCCAGCCTTAAAACCATTTCGCTCGGGCCGACGGATGTGTTCAATGTCAAATCCCTGCCGTTTATACTCCGCTACTTTTCGGGCAATAATTCCGACGGTTTCATCGGTCGAGTCATCCAAAAGCTGAATATCAAGTTTGTCTTTTGGATATTTTATCTGGACAACGGCATCAATCAATCGCTCCACTACATACAATTCGTTATAAACAGGCAGTTGAATGGTTACTCGGGGTAATCTGTCCGACGAGATTCCGGCAATTGATTTGGCAAGCTCCCGGCGTTTTTTTTCTGAACGCAAATAAATGATTATCAAGCTTAATTGCCCACAGTTGTATACGAACAATAGTAACAATGCCATTGCGTATAGTATCAGGACCAGAATTTCCATATTAATGAAGGCGAGACTTTTTTTTAACGTATGCTTCTTACTCTAATAACTCAGTAGATTAAGTAAGAGAGTAACTGGTTGAGTACATAAAAAGTTAGCAAGTAAATAGCCTTCTGAGGCAACGTAACCTAACAAGGCAACCAACATCTACACTGTCAATTGGGTGTACACAACTCTGATTCAATCAAAATACCCTATACTTGAGCATGGAAATTTCGTTTATCGGTGCGGGCAACCTCGCCTGGCACCTCGCCCCGGCTCTCGAAAACGCGGGCCATCACATCAACGAGGTATATAGTCGCCAGCTTCAGCACAGCCGCCAGTTGGTTAGTAACCTGTATGACGCCCGTACGCATTCGGAGTTGAATTTTGCGGATAGCCCATCAAGACTCTTTATTTTAACTATCCCCGACGATGCGCTCGAAAGCGTTTGCTCTCAGTTGGTTTTGCCCGAAAATGCTGTCGTTGTGCATACCTCGGGGGCTCGATCACTTCAATCTCTGGAGCAGTGGATGGCCATTTATAGCGATGTACCGGTTCAGACGGGGGTTTTCTATCCACTTCAGACATTCACAAAAGGACATACTTTTATGCTTTTTGACGAGATTCCAATTTGCATCGAAGCCGACGACAGTATCATTGAAGATATTCTGGTGCAGTTGGGGCAGGACATTAGCGAGATTGTCTATCTCATCACCTCTGATGAACGTCGAATCCTGCATGTGGCAGCTGTTTTTGCCAGTAATTTTACTAATCACTTACTAACGCTCGCTCAAGACCTAACCACGCAGCACGGTTTGGAGTTTGAGTTACTCCGACCACTTATTGCCGAAACGTTCCGGAAAGGTCTGGCAGCAGCCAACCCGGCCGACGTTCAGACAGGTCCGGCCCGCCGGGGAGACCTGACAACGATTGAAACCCATTTGACATATTTGACCGATCAGCCCAAACTATCGGAAATTTACCAGCTCTTAACCGAAAGCATTCGGCGGCAATACAGCCATTAGGTAATGTAACTGAATTAGTATTATCTGTAATGAATTATGCGAACCAAAACACACCACATAATTAATATATGTTTACCTTTTCAAAAATTTCTATACAAAATACCAATGTATTAGATAAATTGCATTACATATAAGCGGTACTAGTTAGCAGATTCCTTAAATAGACCAAAAGACATTTTATAGAGCTCCTATGGGCGGTAAGTAGCATGGCTGTTTACTAAATGTAGTAATATGGGTATAATGAAACAGGTATATAGGCAACCTACTTCTCAGGAAATTATCAGGCAGGCAGACCATTTAAGTTTGTATGACCGCTACGGGTCAATGGCATATGGCATTATTTTACAAATTATTCCAGAACCCGAGTTAGCCCAGACCGTTCTAGTTGATTTATTCACATCGCCCCAAATAAAATCGTGCGCTGAGATGTCGTCTCATGCCACCAGCGAAATTATTCGATTAGCCAGAAGTAAAGCAATTGCAGCCAGACTAGCTCCTGTAGCTGCATCTCAGTCAATATCCACGTCTACTACGAACGATAATACGGAAAAACTCGTTTTCGACTTATCGTTCTGTCAGGGATACACATTAGAAGCAATTGCCGAAAAATTGCAATTGTCTCATACGAACGTATTGAAGTTTATTTACACGTATTTTAAGCATCTTCGTTCGTCTTAATTGTATCGACCTTGAAGACCTATCATTACTTGAAAAACGGTATTCTGGAAGCGTATCTGTTAGGCTTGACTACTGAAAAAGAAAAGGAAGAAGTAGAAAAGCTTCTCACTACAGATGCCGATGTATTAGCCGAGTTGAATGAACTCGAAACTAGCATGGAAGAATACTTCCTGCGTAATGCGGTGCCTCCCCCACCGAGTGTTAGAGAAGCACTTGAGCTACGTATCAGTGAAACAGAAATTAAAAAATGGGACGACGTACCTCATACGCATTCTGACCCGAAAGCGAGTGAATCTCACTCGTCAGAACCCTCCTATGTAAACGTTGAGTTTGACAATACGCATATTCGGGTTCATAAGAACTGGCGTACGGCTTTAATCGCCATATTTATACTCTCTAAAGTATTCTTGATACTCGGCCTTTACTATTATTTCAAAGCCAGCAGTCAGGAACAAGAGATTATTCGTCTTAAAGCCGCAGCCCAACAAACGGCTCCACTTCCGCGCAGCCTGACACCGTAAGGACATACTTGAGATTTATTGGCTGGCTTTTACCAGTAAAATTTGCCACTTTGCCGCCAATTAATTCCCAATGAAAAACTTTATACTTAATCTGGCCTGTTGCCTGTTTCTTAGCTCATCTGCTTTTTCGCAGTGGCAACTTCAAGCTGTTGGCACCGATGCCAGTTCTCGGGCGGTTAGCGTTGCCGGGCCTGATGTCGCCTGGATCGGTGGTACCAAAGGCACCTTTATTCGCACCATTGATGGCGGTCAAAGCTGGCAAACAGGAACCGTTCCCGACGCACAATCCTGCGATTTTCGAGACGTTCAGGCTATTGACGCTCAAACAGCCTATCTCATGAGTGCCGGACCCGCCGAGAAAGGACAGGCTCGAATTTATAAAACCATCAACGGCGGCCAAAACTGGACACTCCTCTACCAAACCCAACAACAGGGCGTATTTTTCGATGGTATAGACTTCTGGGACAAGGAACATGGTATTGTTTTCAGTGATCCAATTGACAGCAAGTGGTTTATTCTCACAACCGACGATGGTGGCAAGACGTGGCAACCTGTACCATCGGCCGTGCTGCCACTTATGCAACCAAATGAAGCTGCCTTTGCCGCCAGCGGAACGAGCCTAGTTGTACAAGGGAAACATAATGTCTGGATTGCATCGGGTGGCGGCCCGTTTGGCCGGGTTTTCCGTTCCAATAATCGGGGAAAAACATGGGCCGTTAGTAACACGCCACTGCCGGGTGGCGAAGCTACGGGGCTATTCGGCACCCGCTTTTTCACCAACAAAATTGGTATAGTTGTCGGCGGGAATTATAAGCAGGAACTACAGCCAGGCCCGAATGCGGCCATTACACGCGACGGTGGACAAACCTGGCAACTTCTTACCCAAACAGATCCACCCGGCCTGAAAGAAGCCATCGCCCTGCTCCCCGGCGATCGTTTGCTTACGGTTGGTCCATCTGGCAGTAGCTTATCCGCCGATCAGGGCCAAACCTGGCAACGACTTGATACAGAAGGATTCCATTCAGTGGCATGTGCTAAGGGAACTTGTTACGCTGTGGGCGCTAAAGGGAAAGTGGCGGTACAACGGTTTAAGTAAGCAAGCCATTAGTGCATCAATTTTTATCCACAAACTTATAGTTTGCTTCGTTGTAGCGGTCACCGGTATGCGGGTATTTTTTCAGCAAACTTTCAATTGCGTCTAAATCCTGCCGACTCAGCTCGACATCCACAGCCCCGGCATTATCGACTAAGTATTTTCTCCGTTTGGTGCCGGGAATCGGGATAAT